>NZ_OZ032147.1:0-330586 GCF_964026435.1 Rickettsia endosymbiont of Gonocerus acuteangulatus | reverse complement strand
TATTTAAAAGCTTTGTTATTTCACTAGCTGAATAATATTTTTTTTAGTCATTTTCATTAATTAAAGCTTTTAACTTAGAAGATGGGACAAAACGTAATATATTTTTCGGCTCTATAGTGATTTGAGATTTGGTATGAAAATTTATTCCAGGACGAGAATTTTTATGCTTAACTTCAAAACTACCAAAGTTCTTTAAAGTTAATTTCTGCTCTTTTGCGATCTCTAAAATATTAGAAAAAACTGCATTAACTATCTCTTCGCATAAGCTTTTTGAAAAGCCTAATTCAGCGTTTAACATAAAAGCAATTTTTTCTTTAGTAATAGTCATAGCATACGAATCAATTATATGAGTGTAATTTAACTTATAGCATGCTTAACTTATTAAAGTCAAATATATGTAATTAGCTGGTTTCTATGCCATTCCTGCGTAAGGATTATTTCTCACTGTCACCCCCCGTGGCTTGTCCACGGGGTCCAACTAGAAATACATTAATTATGATGTTGCTTTTTCTTCTTTGTGTTCATTAATATTTTTATTTAACGCATCTAATTTATCAATAATAGCTTGACGCATTTTCTCTTGTTGCTTAGTACCAGCTTTTTTATATTCTTCGATTTTTTCATTAGTATCATCTAAAGCTTTTTGTAACTCTTTACCTTTTTCGTCTTTTATTTCTGCAATAGTTTGTGACATTTGATCATAAGTATCACTTAAAGTTTGATTAAACTTTTCGCTACCATCTTTTGCTAAATCTTTTAAATTTTCTTTTAGTTCTTCTAATTTTTGAGCAATTGTTTTTGTTTGTTCTTGAGCTACTTCTTGTGCTTGTGTTTCATTTTTTGTAGCATCATCAGCAAAAGCATTAGGTGTTAATAATAATGTAGCAGCAGTTGCAAATGTTACTAAAATTCTTTTCATGATATTCTCCGATCATTAATGTTATTATTTATATTGTATAGTTCAAATTTCTTACTATTTTTTTGAAAATAGTTAACAAAAATTAAACTTAAATATTTTGTATTTACATAATAAATAATCCGATAAAAAAAGCAATATGATAAAAAATAATTTTAAAAATATATATTTTAATATAAGATGATTAGCTATGTTAGATCCTCTGAACTTAATAATTAAATATGGAAATTTTATGACATTAGAAATAGGGAAAAAAGCTCATGATTTCTCTTTACATATAGGTAAAGAGAAAGTAATTAAATTATCTGATTTAAAAGGTAAATTTGTGGTGCTATATTTTTACCCAAAAGATGACACACCGGGATGTACTTTAGAAGCACAAGATTTCAATAAGTTAAAACCAGAATTCGATAAGCTTAACGCAGTAATTATTGGAGTTTCAAAAGATAAGCTTAACTCTCATGATAAGTTTAAAGAAAAATATTGCTTAGAATTCAATTTAGCTTCAGATGCAAATTCAAATTTATGCGAACAATATGAGGTATGGGTAGAAAAATCAATGTTTGGTAAAAAATATATGGGTATAGATAGAGCAACTTTCTTACTTGATAAGGAAAGTGTTGTTAGGCATATTTGGCGTTCTGTCAACGCTAAAGGACATGCTCAGGAAGTATTAAACAAACTGAAATCATTGCAATAAACTAGGATTAGTTAACTAGACCCCATGAATAAATCGCGGGGTAACATTATAATTAATCAATTTCACTTACTTACCCCCGCGGTTCGTCTAAATGATTTTTTTCATAATTTTCATGCCGCATTTGTGCTTCAATACATAATGTAGCTATTGGTCGTGCTTCTAATCTTTTTATACCTATCGGATCGCCTGTTTCTTCACAATAACCATATTCACCGTCTTCAATACGCTTTAATGCTTGTTCTATTTTTTCACATAACTTACGATATCTGTCTCTAGTACGAAGTGCGAAAGCAGTTTCTGTTTCAGTAGTAGCACGATCATTAGGATCTGATTCATTCCAATTTTCTTCTTTTAGATGATTTAAAGTTTCTTGAGATTCACTTAGTAAAGAACTTTTCCACTTTAAAAGTTTTTGCCTAAAATATTCTAAGTGATTTATACACATATATTCTTCGTCTTTAGACGGCTTATATTCTTCAGGCAATGTAGTAATTTTAAACATATTAGTACCTATACTTTAAGGTTTTAAATTAATATAATATATAACTTAAAATTAACGCAAGTAGATTGTTAATATCAAATAACATTTTATTTTTTGATTGGATGTGCGGTAACATATGCCGTTTCTAAATGCTTTATACTTGTTTTTGTATAGCTTTGTGTAGTTGATAAACTTTTATGTCCTAACAGCTCTTGAATAGAGCGTAAATCTGCCCCATTTTCTAGTAAATGCGAGGCAAAACTATGCCTAAATGAATGAGCACTTAAATGCTCAGGTAAACCATAAAACCGTTTCAACTTAATTAACTCACGGTTAAATACAGGAGGTTGCAATTTCTTACCTTGCTTCCCTCTAAATATTGGTTCATCATCTTTCAATTCATATGGTAATTTTTCTAAATATTCTGTGATCAAATTTCTAGCAATAGCAAGCCAAGGAATTACCCTCTCTTTACCTCCTTTACCCATTATTTTTATAAATTCTAAATTTTGTAAATGAAGCTTTGTAATCGATAACGCTTCAGATATCCTTAAACCTGAAGCATATATGAGAACAAGTAATGCTTTATTTCTAACTTCTATCCACCGACTATTTCCATATTCTTCAATATGATCAAGTGATATATTTACCTCTTCTTCAGATAAGGCTTTTGTCAGTAGTTTACTTTTTTTGGGAGATTTAATAGAAAAAACCACATGATTATGTAATTCAGCCGTCTTTTCTAAAAATTTATAAAAATTCTTTATGGCAGATAAACCACGGGCAATTGATGAAGTAACAAAATTATCACATTTTCTTTTAGCAAGCCAACTTCGCATCAATCTTATATCTGCTGCCTTAATATAATCCATTGTGACGATATCCGAATTATAATAATTTATGAACTCAAGAAAATGTTTAAGATCATTATTATAGGAAATCAGGGTATGATTAGAGTAATTTTTTTGCAAGCTGAGGTATTTTTGCCACTTAATTATTAATTCTTGTGTTTGTATATCTAACATTTATAAAGCTTAATTAATTTTAATATTAACTTACCATCTAACAATTATTGACTCATAATTTTATAAATGTTAGCATGGACTAATGGGTTAAGGGTTCTTAACAAATCCACAAAACACACAGTCACTTATATTTTACAAAGTTTAATTTATTTTTAGGAGAAAAATAATGTTAAATAATACACAATTTTTAGATTTTATGAAATCTTATATGAATCCTGAACTTTATATGAGTTCTTTAAAAAATATGCCTAATATAGATTTTTCATCTGCCACCGGAACAATGCAAAGAGCTTTAAATATTTTAGTAACAACAAATCAAATAGCTACTGAAAGCATGCAAAATTTGCTTAAGAAAAACTCTGAAATGGTACAACATAATGTTAACACCATTGTGAATTCTACTAAAGAAGCAATGGGTTCTAATGATTTCAAGCAAGCTAGCGATTGTCATCAGAAATGTTTCAAATCTATTTATGAAACATCTATGAATAATGCTAAAGAAATTGCAAATATTGCTTACGAAACTTCAGCAAAAATATTAGAAGCAGTAAACAAAAATATTGCAGAAAATGTACATCACGCTTCTTCTAATATGCAGAATATGGCACAGCAAGCACAAAAAAACGTATTTAATAAAAAGCCTGCTTAGATTTTAATCTACATGTCATTCCCGCGTAGGCGGAAATGACATAAAAACCATATAACGGATTATCGATTCTTCGCTTTTCTACTGAGCCAGTTTTGTAGATAAGAATCTGCAAGCTCAGCATCTTCTATAACGATAACATTTTCTGCGTTACGTTTATCAGCAGCGGCAGTAAAATTAAATGAGCCGGTTATAACTTTCTTTTTATCGATAATTATAACTTTATTATGAGCAATACCCGGAACTTTATCTATTCCCACTTCAATTTTTGCTCGTTGTAATTCGTGTAATTTAGAAAATTTTTGCTTTAAATTACTACGATCGAGTAAGATTTTAACCTTTACACCACGAGCTTGAGCATCAATTAAAGCGGCAGTAATCAATGAATCGCTCATACCATATGCATGCATATAAATAGACTCTTTAGCCGTATCAATCTGATCTGCTATAAATTTAGTGCAACCTGATGGTGGAGTAAAACATGTACTAACTTTACTTCTAGAAAGCTGCGAAATATTGTAATGCTTTATTTTTGGAGGCGGTGTATGTGATATTTTGAACTGATTTATTAGATCAGTTCCATAATCTGAATATCCTAGAACACCTATTGCTAGGCCTAAAATAAAGGCAATAAATATTTCCGTAAATTTTTTATTTTTTCTATTCACAAACTTTTTTATTTTTTAACGTAACTTCCTGGTGCTTCTTCAATTGCTATCAAATTTTTATAATCCAAAGATTTTACTAGTTCAGTATTATTTTTGATAAGCCAATCAAGCCAGCATTCCCACCATGAGCCTTTATATTCTGTAGCATTCAAAAGCCATTCTCTACTATTTAAACTTAAATCCTCATTAAGTCTATAATTATATTTAGTAGTTTTAGGAGGATTAACAACCCCTGCTACATGCCCTGAATCAGTTAGGCAAAAAATCTTATCACCATTTATTAATTTCATTCCATCATATATTGAACGCCAAGGTGCGATATGATCCTCCTTAGCTGCCACAAAAAAAGAATCACAATCAACGTTACCAAGATCTATCTTAGTTCCTAATATTTCTAAACTATTAGGCTCTTTTAGTAAATTATTATAATAGGTATTTTGTAAATATTCCTGATACATTCTTGCCGGTAAATTTGTAGAATCAGCATTCCAATATAACAAATCAAAAGGCATAGGATTTTTGCCAAGTAAATAATTATTTACAAAAAATGTCCAAATTAAATCATTAGCTCTTAGTAAACTAAAGGTATTTGAAAAATATTTTCCATCAAAATATCCTTTCAAATCCATATCCTCTTTAATATACTTCATCGTATTTTCATTGAAAAATACTCCAAGCTCACCAGGGCTAGTATAATCAAGTAAGGTGGTAAAGAACGTAGCACTATTAGCATAATCTAGTTTTTTTACTTTTAAATAAGCAAGAATAATGGCAAGAAACGTTCCGCCCATGCAATATCCAGCGAAGTCAATTTTTTTAAAACCAAGTTTTCTAATATATTCAATAGGTGCTAAAATTCCATCTTGTAAGTAATCATCAAAGCCTTTTTCTGCTAAAGATGAATCCGGATTAACCCATGAAATAAGAAAAACTTGAAAATTATTTTCTACTAAAAAAGATATTAATGAATTATGTGAGGATAAATCGAGAATATAATATTTATTTATGCAAGGTGGAATAATTAGTATCGGAATCTTATGCACTTTTTCTTTCGGCTCATAGCATATTAGTTGCATCAAATCATTTTGAAATATAACTTTTCCTTTTGTTGTCGCAATATTTTCACCAAGTTTAAAAGCTGATTTATCTGTAGTTCTAATATTTAATCTCTTTTGGGTATATTCCCCGCCGCTTGCGGCGTAATATGGCGGAATGAGCAAATATATACATAAAAGTCATAATGTTACAGTACTGCTGTATCACATGGTATTTCCAGCAAAATATCGCCGAGCAGTGTTTGACGTATCAGTTGATCAAGTATTACGAGAAATATGTTTAGAGATAGAAAAGAGATATCAAATAAAATTTTTAGAAATAGGGGTTGATGAAGATCATGTCCATTTTTTGGTACAATCTGTACCAACCTATAGCGTAACAAAAATAGTAACAACAATTAAAAGTGTTACAGCTCGTCAAATATTTAGACAGTGTCCACAGGTAAAGAAACAATTATGGGGTGGAGAATTTTGGACTGATGGATATTTTACGAGTACGGTAGGTAAGCATGGAAATGAGAATATGATAGGAAAATACGTAAAAAACCAAGGCAAGGAATATCAGAAACTGCATGAGGATCATCAGCTAGCTTTCTTCTAAAATACCCCGCTGCTTGCGGCGGGGATTACTTTTATTATATCACCTGAATTTTTTATATCTCTTAGGAAATTTTCAAGCCCTTGTACTAAATTCTGTCCTCCGCTTTCCAAAGTTTCACGTAAAACTTTTGGATTACAAAAAGCAAAATTTGATGGCGAAAAAGCATCAATAAAATGCCTAGTTAAAAAATCTAAATGCTGCTTAAGGTCATCTGATAATTCATATTGATCGATATTTTTCTTAAGCCATTCAGCAGATAGTAGATAATATTGTTTAACAAAATCAAAATAAGCATTATCTTCCCACAAAGAATCTTTAAATCTTTTATCACGATTATCCGGAGAAAATATAGCTTTTGCCGGACTACCAACAAATTTCGCAAAAGCATTCGTAGTAAGTTCTCTTAGCTTTTCAATATACTGGGTATTAATACTACAAAATTTTTCAGGATTTGCCCAAAATTGTTCTACCATTAAGGTGGCGATAATTCTGTTCTTATCACTATTAATTAAATTTTGTGGTATTATACTACCCTTGCCCTGCATTAAATGCATGATTAGTTCTTGATATTTATCAGCTATTTCTTTGAAATTATTAATTATCGTTTCGTGTGGTATGTTGTACATAGCTCAGTTCCATTTTTGTCAAGCCACGAGATGACATATTATATCTCTAGACTATCCCATATACTATTTATCTTGTCGATAACTTCCTGATCCATTTCGATTTTTTTACCCCATTTTCTGTTTGTCTCAGGGTATATTTTATCTGTTGCATCTATCCCCATTTTGCTGCCAAGCCCTGACTCTGGTGATGCAAAATCTAAATAATCTATTGGGGAGTTTTCTATGAAAGTTGTATCACGCTTTGGATCAACTCGTGTTGAGATTGCCCAAATTACTTCCTGCCAGTTACGAATATCAATATCATCATCGACCACGATAATAAATTTGCTATACATGAATTGCCGTAAATAAGACCAAACACCAAGCATTATTCTTTTAGCATGACCAGGATAAGATTTTTTAATTGATACTACCGCAACCCTATATGAACAACCTTCAGGCGGCAACCAAAAATCAACAATTTCTGGATATTGTTGTTGAATAAGAGGGATAAAAATCTCATTTAATGCTTCACCAAGTATTGATGGCTCATCTGGCGGTTTGCCTGTATAAGTACTCAAATATACAGGATTTTTTTTCATCGTTATTGCTGTTATAGTAAATACTGGGAATTCTTCAACATCATTGTAATATCCGGTATGGTCACCAAAAGGACCTTCGGGTAAATACTCATCTAGACTAACATACCCCTCAAGCACTATCTCACTATGTGCTGGAACTTTTAAATCAATGGTTTTGCACTTTACCAATTCTACTTTTTCATTACCAAGTAACCCAGCAAAATTATACTCCGAAATATTTTCTGGTATCGGCATTACTGCTGCCATAGTTACTGCCGGATTTGCCCCAATAACGATAGCAGCTGGAAAAGGCTCTCTTTTTGCTCCTTTCCAACGTTTGTGATGCTCTGCACCACCTCGCAGCTTAAGCCATCGCATCAATAATTTATTTTCCGAAATAACCTGCATTCTATATATGCCGAGATTATAATTATCAACCTTTTCATCGGTTGGTCCTTTAGTTACAACTATAGACCAAGTAATTAAAGGTGAAACATCAAGAGACCAACATTTTTGGATTGGTAATATATTAAGGTCAGGCTTGTCGATAATAACTTCATGGCAAGCGGCTTTTGAAACAGTTTTAGGCGACATAGCAAAGATACGCTTTGCTAGCGGTAACATCGATAATGTTTCTTTAAAAGATGATGGTGGTTGCGGTTGTTTAAGAAATGCGAGTAAAACTCCAAGCTCTCTTAATTCCTGAATATTCTGAAGTTTAAGCCCCATGCAAATACGATTGATACTAGCATAAAGATTAGTTAGAACAGGAACATTAGATTTACTGCCATCAGATTTTATAACATTCTCAAATAGCAAAGCAGGACCATCGTGCTCCAATGCTCTTTTGCTGATTTCAGTAATTTCTAGATCGGTTTTAACTTCAACAAAAATACGCTTTAATTCACCGTTTTTTTCTAACAATTTCAAAAACTCAGGTAAATCTCTAAAGCTCATATTATTTATTAGATTTTGTGTTATTTAGCTCGTATGTAATCCTCATTCTACGTGTGCATCGGTGTCATCCCGTGGCGGCATTGCCCGTGTGGATCGAAAAACGCCCTCAATGTCATTCCCGCGTAGGCGGGAATCCAGAAAAAATTTAAATAAATATAATTTTTGATTGTAAAAACTAATTATATTTGCGTTTAGTAATTACCGGATTCCCGCTTTTGGGGGAATGAAATCAGAGCCATACAATAACGCCGGTCCACGGGATGACATATACTTGCACTGGAATGACAATTAACTCTTCACTTTCATATCATTTTGCTTGATTGTATAGTTAATCAATTCATCAATTATAGAATTTTTAATAGTGTTTACTATATTTTTTTCTGAATTAGTTCTAATATTTTTAGCTACTTGCTCATCTATATTTGTAGATTTAATATGGGCAAAATATAGCTCATCACCTACTTGAAATACAGGAGTATTAGCACCTATTTTAGTGTTAAAAATGGATAATAATATTTCAGGAGTTAGCATCTGATCATTTTCCATTTCTGATCTTATATAAGTTTTGTTACGTATTTTAGCATTTGATGCTTTATCTTCTGTATCAAAATTATCTTCTTTTGCTAAATCTTTCATAATTTTTATATTAAGATCAGCAAGATATTGCTTTATCCAAGTGCTATTTATCTGTTCTTTAATACTATCAAATTCAGGTATTTTTGCTGGATTTATAGATTTTAATTTAACAAGCACTAGATAGCTTTTATCTTCTGCCTCAATCGGGTAAGATAGTTCCCCCTCACTAAGCTCAAAAATACTATCGGCATTTTCGGCAATTATTTTGTCTTCGATCAAATCGGCATAGCTTATATTATTGATATTGTTAATAGGCAGCTCATATTTTTCTGCGATTTCAACTAAGCTAGAACCCGCTGCAACATCATCTTCTAAATTTTTAGCAAGCTCCATATTTAGGATATCAATTTTTTGAGATTCTATTTGTTCATATAATTGCTTTTGTACATCCTCAAAACTTTGTTCTCCAAATTCCTCTTTATTCTCATTATAAAATTCTAATAATTCTTCTTTAGTAACTTGGATTTTCTTTTGTAAGTTTTCAGTAGTAACTTTTATATATGAAAAGCTACGCTTCTCTGGTACTTCAAATAAAGATTTGTTATTCTGGTAAAAATCCTTTAATTCCTGATCAGAGGGAACTGGAATTTGTAAATCTTTTGGCTTGTTTTGTAGATTCATTTGCACCAATTCTACTTCTCTTTTTTCAGCCATATAATTTACTATATTATCAGTCATAGCTTTTGGAACATAGAAGCTATCTAAAAAAGTACAATCAAAAATATTTTTTAAGGCTTTTTCTTTAAAATTTACTAAATATTTTTCTTCATCTGTATAAGAATTTCTAAAATAAGTTTTAAAGAGTTTTATATCGAAAACTCCTTGATCATTTTTAAAAACCGGTGATTCTTTTACTAAATTTTTTACAGTATCGTCGCTTATATCAAAATCATAATAGCTAACTAGATAATCTAAGATATTCTCAAAAACAAGCCTTTTTAAGATTCTATTATCTATATTTAATTGTGCTATTTCTTCTTCCGTTAGGCTTACTCCTACTTGTTTAGATATAGCGTTAATTTCTAAAGATTTTGCCCGCAGAAAATCTTCTTGCGATATATTTTTCGCATGAGAAAAAGTTACGATATTGCCACCGCCTCTTCCATGTAATACATCTTTAATGCCAAAGCCAACAAAGGCAAAAACGATCATTGCGAATAAAACCCGCATTATAAAACTATCGGCAGTTTTTCTAATATTATTTAACATAATTTTTTATTTAAGATTCTTAATGTCATCTTGTACATTATAAAGCAAAAAAAACTATATAGTCAAACTATATAGGTTTTTTATTACGTATGTGTTATGCCGTATGGATCAATTTTCCCAGCATTGCAAGCGACTAAAAAGAGCGTGGCAATCTCAGGATGCTCGACAAGATTGCCACGTCGATACTTTGTATCTCCTCGCAATGACGGGGAAACTGATGCACACGAATAAGCCACCACGGGATAACATCATACTAGAAATTAACCCGGACTTTTAAACTATAGCTTAATGCGATAAGGTAGTGATTTTTTAAGAGCATAGTAAACAGCATCAAAAAAGTGCTCAAAATTAGAAATAGTTTTTCTTATTTCATTCTTGATTTTAAACCAGTAATGCTCAATAGGATTTAAGTCAGGAGAGTAAGTTGGTAAAAATAAAATACTGCAACCAACAGATTCAATTAACGTTTTCACTTTTGTACTTTTATGAAAATTAATATTATCCATTACTACTATCTGACCAGCCTTTAATTCCTTGATCAATATCTCTTGTACATAAGTTTCAAAAATGTCCTTATTACATGTCCCATCAAATATTATTGGGGCAATAATATCTTTGACACACAGCCCAGCAATCATACTAATCCGTGATTTATGTTGATAGACCTTTTCACCATAACATCTTTGACCGATAATGCTCCACCCGTGTTCTCTACAGCTATTATCTTCTATCCCAGACTCATCGATAAATACTAAATCTTGTTTATCTATAGTTTTTAGTTTCAATATAAACTCATTCCTTAGACCAATATCCCTTTTGGGATGAAGAAAAGTTTTTTTTATAACTATAACCTAATTTATTAAGCAATCTTGATATCGTACTTGCAGATACTTTTTGACTCCAGTTATTAGCTAGCTCCATGGTGGTTTTATCAAAATTTAATTCTATAAATTTTTTAAATCCCTCTATGTCTCTTATTATTCTACGATGTCCTGTATGATAACCACTTTTTGCTTTGACATCCCCAGTTTGTTTCTTTAATTTTTTCCACTCTATTATAGTCTTCCTACTAATAGAGTATATCTCTGAAGTCTCTTTTATTGTTTTACCATCTGTTAAACTTTTTATTACTCGTATTCTTAAATCGTATGAATATGCCTTTGCCATAAGTTTTTCATTTAGTATAATCCAACTCATACTATAAGTCACTACCTTATCGCATTAAGCTATACCCTGTTGAGAGAAGTATTTATTTGCAATAGTTGTATCGTAATTAATACCATATTCCATCATCTTATGCTTAACAGTTAAACCTAATCCTAAGTCAAAGTTTAATTTAGTTTGCCTAAAGGCAGTAGCTGGATATGGGTTAGTCATGCCTTGTAATCTTGCATCGATTACTGGAGCTTTATTCTTGAAAGCATAATCAACCATCGCATAAAATTCAGGCATTAAAGTTACTTCACCAGTATTGAAACTGCTTGATAATCTACCACCTAACATACCATTGAAAGTATTATATCTTTTACTCTTAACAATAAGATTTTGATAGGTCGTGCCGGTTTCAGTATATCCTTTATTATCTATATTTGAATATCTAAGACCTGCAAGCGGTGTTGCTACTAACGGCATGGCACTGATTGTGTTAGGCACTGAATAGTTATAACCAACCATAACTTGTCCATTATAACTTAGTGATTTATATTTACCGATAGCAGTCTGATATCCAGCAGTATTTTGTGCTACACCTATAACACGTTGTGACTTACTTTTTACTCTGTCATTGTCAATTAAAAAGGGACCAGTAAATTGCACGAAAAAGGAACCACTATATTTAAAAATTTTTATGCCATATTACCTCCAGATTTATAGTTATTAATACGATAACTTTTACCTTTTATGTTTAGTATATGAGCATGATGTACCACTCGATCAATAATTGCATGAGTTAATACTTCATCAGCAAATATTTCATTCCATTTTTCAAAATCCTTGTTTGTGGTAATAATGGTAGATTTATTTTCATATCGTTTAGCAATAATATTAAAAAAGTCTTCTACTGAATGTTTTGGCAATTGCTTAAACCCGAGCTCATCAAGAATTAATAAATCAAACGATAGGAGTAATTTAACCTTTTTGTGATAACTATTATCTGCTCTTGCAATATGTAAATTATAAAGCATATCCGATACCGTAGTAAAATATACAGAGTATTCTCGTGTTAAAGCTTTTAATGCTAGCCCAATGGCAAGATGAGTTTTCCCAGTTCCTGAATCACCTATGAATATTACATTTCCCTTAGTATTAATATAATCACAAGTTGATAAATCACTTATTACTTTGGCATCAACACTTGGTTGGAAATTAAAATCAAAGTCTTCTAAATTTTTAGTTACCGGCAATTTAGCAGCACTTTTACGGCGACGGTAATTATTATCCTTACGGTTAGATTTTTCATCTTCACATAATAGTGATAGAAATTCTTTAAATCCTAGTTTATTATTTTGAGCATAAATAATCCTTTCATTTAAACTATTGACTATACCTGATAATCTAAAGCTTCGTAGGTCATTAAATAAGTTCTGCATTATTACCTCCAAACTCTGGTAATGGTAAGTTTACTGCATTACTATTTAAAATATTCTTAATTTTAGAGTAAGAACTTATACCATAATGTAGTGCTCTATGACAGGCTTTATCTATTAAGTCATCATTGTAAACCTTACGTAAAGAAATGATACCTCGTGCACAACGTTGCCAATCATTCACTCTTGTTTGTTGTAATGATTCTAATAATAAACTGCAATTATTCCCTATCTGCTGCATTTGTTGTTGATAATGTTCACTATATTCTATAAAACCTGGGCATAGACGTTTGTATTTAGCATAATGAGACGGATTAGTGGTAAATATCCCCTTGCCCTCTGTTCTAACGTGTCTTGCTATTAAATCATTTTGTATAGAAAATATTTGAACAAGTTTTGGGGACAATTGTACCATTACCTCACTGTATATATATTTTGCTGGTACAGAGTAATAATTATTATCTATGGTAATATGACAATCTTTTGCTACTTTTCGATTATGCCAAGATGACAAATCAAAAGTTTCTAATGGTAAAGGAATCAAACTACTTCTTTCCTCTTGCTCAAACAGTTCTCTAGGTATTCTCTTAGTAGTACCATGTATTCGGCTATTGGCCTTATTTAACCAATTTGCAAGACCATTTGTTAATTCTTCATATCTATCAAATTTACGACCAGCAAAAAAATTATTTTTAACGTATTTTATTCCCGACTCAACTTTGCCTTTTTCTTGCGGTTGATACACTCGACAAGGAGAAAGTAAAATTCCATAATGATCGGCTAAGCACTTATATTCCTTCTGATATACTGGCTCATAAAAATTGGCATCTACTACTCCAGCTTTAAGATTATCAAGTTTTATTACTTTTGGACTACCAGCAAAATAATTAAATGCATTGATATGACATTGAATCCATGTTTGACAACTTTGATCAAACACTACTTCATAATAATCAAGGCGACTATAGCTTAAACGCATATTAAATACATATGCTTTAACTCTACGCCCTTTAGAATTATACTGTAAGCCTATGTCACCAAAATCTACTTGTGCTTCCTCTCCTGCTAAAGTATGAAAACGAATGCAACTGTTATCCTTAATTTTATATTTTTTGATATAACGGGTCAAAGAAGTATAACTGCTTGTATAACCTTGATTTTTTAACTCCTCAAAAATTCTTATGTAACTCAGATTTTTTTCTAATAACTCAATTATTTTTTCGTGCCAAAAATCCAAAACTGAAGATCGTTCATAGATTGCTGGGGATTCTGTACCAGCCTCTACATAGCGGTTTATTATTTTTCGTACTGTTTTGCGGTCTGTTCTTGTTAGTTTGGCAATATTCCTTTGACTATTGCCTTGTTTATAAAGGGTGATAATTGTTGTATACATATTTATTCTTATCATTGTATCACTAGATATTTACTTGCTTAATTATCTAGTGAATATTGCACATTAACCTTATTAGGTCACACCAACTTCTCTGGTCCCTTTTTCGTGCAATTTACTGGTCCCTTTTATTTTAGCAATGACAATATTATAAAGTGATGCACTGTAAAAACATAGCTTTGTAGTAAGGGTTTTTAGCATATTTGCTATAACATAGCGTAAGTTTTGTCTTTTTAGCTCCATACTAATAGTGCTTTTAGACCTCGTAAGATGTTGTGCTATCTTATTAATACTGACTCCTAGGTCATACATTCTTTTTATCTCATATCTCTCTTCTCGAGATAAGTGTCTATATTTTCTGTTCATCATTACCTATTTAAAATCTTATGATTTTAAATAGGTTCTGTTCTACTTACTTATAGTATTTTCATAATCCAACTCATACTATAAGTCACTACCTTATCGCATTAAGCTATATCATAATGAACTCCGTTAATTTGGCCATAAGTCATAACAAGCTGATAACGTTTGAAACTTTCGTTAGTTTCCTGATTGTTTAATTTTTGAAGAGTTGAATTTAGATCAGATTCTTGTAATGACAAAACTTACGCTATGTTATAGCAAATATGCTAAAAACTCTTATTACACAGCAATGTTTTATAGTGAAGCACTTCATAATATCCCTTAATGGGCATTATATCAAACATAGCGTAAGTTTTGATGAAATTATCCCTTCTTTTTTTAATAAAGAACTCATCAGCTTTATAGCTTCAATAGGATTTTTCACATGCATTAATAGTAATCTAGAATAGACAATATCAGCTTTGGGATAATCATTATTTGATAGTGAGTAAAGATCACTAACTATAAATGTAACATTTTTGAGTCCTGCACTCTTAATTCTTTGCTGGGCTATTTGGATTTGTTGCTCGCTAATATCAACTGCATATACTTGCCCATTATCACCTACTCTAGATGCCATGATCTCAGTCATTGTACCATTTCCACAACCAATATCCCAGATAATGATGCTTTCTTTTAAACCAGCTTTTTCAAGTTGCTCTGTAGAATGCCGCTTTAACATCTGGTGCTGAAAATCTAAATTTTTAGCTCCTGCTTTTCCTACACCTAAATATGTAAGAATTCTTTTGTTTTAAATTGTTATCATAAGTCATAGTTCGAGACGTTCGTACAAACAGCAAAAACTGAAGAGTGGCGCGCCCTAAAGGATTCGAACCTCTGACCTACGGATTAGAAATCCGTTGCTCTATCCAGCTGAGCTAAGGGCGCTGAAATGGGTGGATATGGTTTATATGTTTTAGTACAGTGTTTTTATGGCTCTGAAACCGTTATTATTAGTGTTATCCCGCAACTTGATCGGCTTTGTTGTATGGCTCTAATGTCATTCCTGCGGAAGCAGGAATCCAGAAAAAAAAGCATTAATACAGCAGATTTTTAAAATTAAAAGCTCGATTTTTCTCGCTTTATACTGGATTCCTGCTTCCGCAGGAATGACACTATGTACTTTTTCCGAGCCATGCAACAACACTGACTTGATCACGGAATCCAGCTTAAAATACTAAAACCATTAATATTTTTTTAAACTGTATGGTACTATAGGTCAAGCAACTAGATGACACCAAGAGTACTTTTCGATCCTCGCGGGCAATGCCTCCACGGGAATGACATCGGAGTCATGCAACAACGCCGGAAATCCTCAACGCTGCAATCTAATATTTTTACAATTTCTCACCTATAAAGGTGGTGCCGGATATCGGATTTGAACTGATGACCTACCGCTTACAAGGCGGTTGCTCTACCACTGAGCTAATCCGGCTTAATTTTTATTTATTGCTTGAACTAAAAACGTCATTGCAAGGAGCAAAACGACTAAGCAATCTCAAGAATTTTACATTACTCACATAAAATTGTCAGGCTTCTTATAGCCAGCCACTTACAATAATGATTTAGCATCCATACAATGAAACCATTAAAAGCAGAAATCTAGTCACTTAAAAACCTCACTAGATTTGCTAATTAAAAGCTTAGGTTATCTTCGCGCTTCATATTGGAGTTAGCAAGCCACTAGATGACACTATGCTTCTTTAGCTTCTTTTTTTCTTGGTTTAGCTTTACGGTTTTTTAGCTTAACTTCCATCTCTTTTTTAACTTTCTCAGGAAGAGCTATACCAGCTTGCTCGATAAATTTTGCAACTCTATCTGTTGGTTTAGCACCAGATTTAAGCCAATATTCTACACGATCCGCTTTTAGAACTACACGCTCATTACTATCTTTAGCAAGCATCGGATTATAAGTTCCAACTTTTTCTAAAAAATCACCATCACGTGGTGCGGTTGCGTTAGCTACTACTACACGGTAAAAAGGACGCTTTTTAGCACCGCCTCTAGCTAAACGAATTTTTACTGCCATATATTACTTCGATTATTTTATTTTTTCTTCTTTGAAAAGAACATGTTTTCTTACTTTTGGATCGTATTTACGAAAAGAAAGCTTTTCAGTTTGCTTTTTTGGATTACGCTTTTTTACTAAAAAAAAGCCTGTACCTGCGGTACTTACTAACCTTACCAAAATGTTTTTATTTTTCTTTGCCATTAGCTTATCGCCTAATCAAGATATTATAATATTCTAAGTAGAGCAGAATAAAACGAAATTAAAAAATAGTCAAGAAAAATTCCTCAGTATGCGAAACTTTCCTTATATCCATTTCACCTCTGGCGGCATGGACATCAATATAGCCTCTACATTTCCATCAGTCATTAAGCCGAACTTTGTACCTCTATCATATAGCAAATTAAATTCTACGTACCTGCCTCGTCTTATAAGCTGATATTCTTTCTGCTCATTTGTCCAAGGTAAAAATAACTTATTTCTAACGATTTCAGGATATACCGATAATAAAGCCTTGCCTACATCTTGCGTAAAAGAAAAATCTTGCTCAAAATTGCCACTATTTAGATAATCGTAAAATATGCCGCCGACTCCTCTCGGTTCTTTTCTATGCTTCAAATAAAAATATTCGTCACATTGTTTTTTGAATTTAGGATAATAGCTAGAATCATATTTATCACACGCTTCTTTGAAAGCTGCATGAAATTTTGCCGTCTCGTCTTCTTTCGGATAAAAAGGTGTTAAATCACCACCGCCGCCAAACCAATTTTTTGAGGTTTCAATATAACGGGTATTGAAGTGCATTGCGGGGATTAAAGGAGATTTAAGGTGAGCAACTAATGAAATACCGGTAGCAAAAAACTTGCCATCCAGCTCTGCTCCAGGAATTTCGGCACGAAACGCTTGCGAAAACTCACCGAATACAGTCGATATATTAACGCCAACTTTTTCAAACACTTCCCCTTTCATGATAGACATAACACCACCGCCACCGCCATCACGTTCCCAGCTTGAACGGACAAACTTACCCGCCTTTAAACCTTTTGCCTTTGCGTATTCTTCTTCGATTTTCTCAAATTCCGTGCATAATAAATCACGTAAATTAGTAAACCAGCTACTTGTTAGTTTTCTATTTTTTATGTTCATAACTATATAACAACTGTTTAATTACTCTTTTCATCATATACATAATAATTAAAAATACAGCTGCAATAATCATGATATAGAAAGCTGGAGCATAGAATAAGCCGGTATGCTCAACAAGCCAACGTGAAATAATAGGGGACGTACCGCCAAATATAGCAATTGCAAAATTATAGCTGAAAGCAACGCCGGTAAATCTTTGTTCTGCCGTAAATAAAGTAATAACAAATATATATGCCGTACCTGCTATACTTCCGGCAAGCATGCCAAGAATAGTAAGTGCTGTAATCTGTTGCCACGTTTCTTCTGAAGACATAAGCAGCATAGTCGGAAAAATTAGTAATAAATTAGCAATTCCGGCAAGCATACTCATTTTAAATTTTCCAATAATATCAGCAATACCCCCAGCAAATGGCATTGTGATCATAGCAATAAAGGAGCCGTAAGCCATATATAATAAAGCAGTAGTGTTACTAAGATGCATAACACTATAATAAAATACGTTTATATACGTTTTTACTAAATACATAATGCTACTTGCTATAGCACCCATGCATATAGTTAAAAGCATAGATTTCCAAGCTGTTTTAACTACATTAGAAAAAGGAGCTTTAAGAACTTTTTTCTTCTTCTCAAGCATTTTAAAAATAGGAGTCTCTGAAACGCGTAATCGCAAATAAAAACCAACAAGCCCCATAAATCCACCAAGCAAGAAAGCAAACCGCCACGCAAAATCAATATGAGAAAAATAACGCTCTATAATAATACCGATAAAGGTTGCGATTAAAGTACCGGCGATATTTGAGCCGTTTACTAAACCTGCTGTAAATCCTGGTCTTAAATTTTGACGATGCTCTAAAATGAAAATAGCAGCTCCTGTTCCTTCGCCGCTAATACAAAGCCCTTGAATAAGCCGCATTATGATCAGAGTCAGAGGTGCATAAACTCCAATATCTGCATATGAAGGGATCAAGCCCATGATAAAGGTTGGGATAGTCATACCAAGCATAGATATTATCAGGGCAATACGCCTGCCATATCTATCACCGATATAACCAAATAATATACCACCAATAGGTCTCGTCAAAAACCCAACGGCAAATACTGCAAGACTTAAAATAATTTGGATAAACTCTGACTCCCCAGGAAAGAAAACCCGCCCTATAATTGGCGAGAAAACTGAATATACAGTAAAGTCATAATATTCAAGTATATTCCCTGAAATAGCAGATAGAAAAATGAATTTAGATTTGTTCATTGAACTCTAAATAACTTAATTAATAATTAGCTATTATAAACAAATTCTATCATTTATAAAGTGTAAATTTTTATCCAATAAAATTTGCCCTTTTTGTACGTCGTGCATTTGCAGCTAAATCTCTGGCAGCATTTTTATCATCTCGATTTCTTTGTTGTAATGTATCCTTTAAATTTTTACCTATTCTCGTTGCTTGTGTTATTGCAGCTTTCTTAGAAACATTTTCTAACCTAGCTTGATATTCTTCAATTCTTGCTATTCTGTCTTCACGTAACAGTTCATAATGAGTTTTATCACCTGCTCCTCGCACTTTTATTTCCATTTTTGCTACAAAATCCTTAACAGGCTCAGGTTTTTTACCATGAAATAAAAGTAATCCCCGCCGCAAGCAGCGGGGTATTTTAGAAGAAAGCTAGCTGATGATCCTCATGCAGTTTCTGATATTCCTTGCCTTGGTTTTTTACGTATTTTCCTATCATATTCTCATTTCCATGCTTACCTACCGTACTCGTAAAATATCCATCAGTCCAAAATTCTCCACCCCATAATTGTTTCTTTACCTGTGGACACTGTCTAAATATTTGACGAGCTGTAACACTTTTAATTGTTGTTACTATTTTTGTTACGCTATAGGTTGGTACAGATTGTACCAAAAAATGGACATGATCTTCATCAACCCCTATTTCTAAAAATTTTATTTGATATCTCTTTTCTATCTCTAAACATATTTCTCGTAATACTTGATCAACTGATACGTCAAACACTGCTCGGCGATATTTTGCTGGAAATACCATGTGATACAGCAGTACCGTAACATTATGACTTTTATGTATATATTTGCTCATTCCGCCATATTACGCCGCAAGCGGCGGGGAATATACCCAAAAGAGATTAAACAATTTTTATCTAAAGCTCCAGGCATTTTTTCCTGTATCTTTTTTATACCACGGTACATGTCTATCTCCTCAGGTTGATAATGACCGCTATTATTACTAATATAGTCAATTTTTCCATTCTTACTTACTCGTACTACTCCAGCCATCTCTGCAGATCTTCCACTTAAAAATGAACCATGTACAAGTGTCTTTTCCTTTGCAGAATATTGATTTTTATGAGTTCCTACATAAATATTACCTTCTTTTGACATAACAAATGCTTGTACATCTAGCATACTTTTGCTTTCTTTGCCAATAGTAGAAGCTATTTTTCCTTTAGAATCAAATAACGATCCTGTTCTTCTATCATAAGTTAGTTTATGAACTTCTAACTCTTTAGGATTCATTTGCAATATTTCAAATTCTGCTGGTCCATGTACATGCTTGCCCTGTGCTATTTCTTGTAAATATATATCACCTTGCTTAGGGTTAGGCTGTACTATTTTAATTCTTACAGAATCTGCTATAGCTTCGTTTAACTTACCAAGATCATGTTCAGGTATTACAGCTCGCTTGAATTTACCTATTAACTTATTCCAATTATCTCTTGCTCTATTTTTTCCCTCATCTAAATCATAATCCGGTGCTGGCTCAGCTCTTTTATTCTTATTAGATTTATCAGAACCATAGCCTGAATCGTCTGAATCATAATCCGGAAGTGGTTCATTTGGTTTCAAAATACCTTTAATAGGTTGGTTTTTCAGATTTTCAATTCCTTTATTGGTATCAACATAGACATCTCTATGAGTTTCTCTTTGCTCAGTATTATGATGTTTTTTAATATGATCAGTAGCATTAGCTTTTAGTTTAGGGTTCTTTTTAAATAATCTAGCCATAAAATTACCTTTAAATTAAATTTATCTAGTAGGAACTTTTGGGGTTTCTACTTTTTTAAGTGCAGCAGCTTTTGGTTTTTTATTAATTCCTGCAAAATTCTTTTCTTGCTCTTTACGTAATTCTTCACCTATTTTTTTTGCAACTTCTCTACTACTTTTCAAAGCACTTTTAACTGGTTTTTTATCAAGATTTTCTTTACCTTTTTTAGTCTCAACCTCTTTTTCTTTGTCAAAATATTTTACGTTCGGAGCAATATCTAGATAGTAAACTCCACTTCCTTTTTTTATAAGAGTATCTTTTAAAGCCTTACCCTCTAAATCTAAAAATTTACCATTTTTTTCCTCAGCAAATATTTTTCCATTTTTCTTAAGAACAGTCTCATCATATGTTAAGGTGCTGTTTTTGCTTTTAAAATGACCTTTATCCTCAATATAACCGATCTCATTATCATTAATATCATAAGCTTTTAAACCTTTATGCTGCTTTAAAAAACGTTTTATCGCTCCTTTTTTATCATTGAAATCACCTAAATTATGAATCCCTACATTGCGTTTTTGTTTACTTACTACTTGTTCCTTATGTAACTCTTGTACTTTTAATAACACCAAGATAAGCTAAGACTTTTTTAAACCTACCTAAATTACGCTCTACTTCAACTTCTACAGGTTTATAAAATTCCTTTTCCCTTATACTTTCTACTTCACCTAATAATTAGCTGACCATCTATAGCTTTGCCTTTTTGATCTTTAAAATGCAATATTTTAGCGTTTTGTATCTGATGTAATTCATTTTTTTAGCGTGAAAATTTACATGTTTATTTTGTGTCATAACTCCCTCCTGAAATAAAAATTAATTTATTTTAGTGTAATGAGGTAAATAATGACTTTTCAAGAAATTTCTATTGTTGGTTATTTCTTAATAGTTAATAAATATTAAGATTTAAGGGTTATTGTGCTGTCCAGCCCTCATCTATCAAGAATCCAGCCCCTGTTATAGATGATGCTTTTTCGTCACACAGAAATATTACTAGATCAGCTATTTCGCTTGCCTCTATGAATTTCTTTGTGGCTTGCGACTTTAATATTACATCTCTTAAGGCTGATTCTTCGCTGATGTGACGGGCTTTTGAGGTATCTGCTATTTGATTTTTTACAAGTGGGGTATTTACGTAACCAGGACAAACAGCATTAACAGTGATATTATTCTCAGCAACCTCTAAAGCAACAGTTTTAGTAAGACCGAGTATGTCGTGCTTTGCCGCAACATAGGCTGATTTAAAAGGGGATGCGACGTATGCATGAGCCGAAGCAATGTTAACGATACGCCCAAAGCCGTTCTTTTTCATTATAGGAATTGCATATTTTGTAGTATAAAAAGAGGCTATTAAATCTATACACAAAATCTGTTCCCATTTATCTTCCGGAAACTCATCGATAAGAGCAACATGCTGAATACCGGCATTATTCACCAATATATCTATAAAACTTACGCTATGAGTAAAAAAGTGATAAATTATTCAAAACTTACGCTATGTTTGGTTCTAAATATCGTAAAGATGGAGAACGCAGCTGTTGTTGCATATAGTCATCTAAAAGCCCTAACTTTATTTGGTAAACCGTTTTACCGATTGTATTTGCAGTCCTTTTGAGAAATGCCCAAACTAAAAATGCCCAACTAATATGATTACGTTGAATACGCTGTTTCCTGCATTGACAACGTTCTATCCCAGTAAGTTGCTTAATTTCTCTGTGCATGCTCTCAATTGAAAATTCAAGGACTAAGTAGAACAAAACCTATAAATTTTCTGCCCAAATTTCATTGGGGGTTTTATAACCAAAAATCTTTCTTGGCATGTTATTTAAAATCTCAGCAACATTGTCAAGAGCTCTTTGTGTAACGGTAGTAATATCTGTATTTTTAGGTAAAATTCTATGAATCATAGAATTCATTTTTTCCACTAATGCTTTTTGTCTAGGGCGGTATGGATCACAAAAGAAAGTTTGAAACCCAGATAGTCTATAAGCAAGATGCCCTACAAACTCTTTGCCATTATCCATAGTAATAGTCTTTCTAACACTACTTGGCAGCGTTTTGATCTTTTTTAAAAACCCAGTGGTAACTGTTTTAGCTCTTTTGGAGTTATTCAGCACTAAAATAATCTTTTGACTCTTTTTATCCACCAGCACACCGATATTCATACTTTGATTACCTTTATGAAATGTAAGATCTGCCTCAAAATGCCCTACTTCTAGCTTTTGCATTGCTATTGCATCACGCTGATGTATTGAGATCCTTTGTGGTATAATGATCCTTTGATGCCTTGTCCCCCTTTCTTGCCTTTTATATCTTTTAGACGGTAAATAGCTATATAACTTTAATTTAGCTGCAACTGGAGAAGTGTAGACAAATCTATATATACTTTCTGTACTGATACAACAAGCTGTATTTTTGTCCAGTTTTAACTTTCCGGCTATAGCATCCGGTGACCATTTCTTGTGAATCATAGCATTTTTGATATAATTTAACAAAATAGGTAACTTCTCTATTTTTAATAACTCTTGCTGATGCATCCTTTTTTTATATTGTTCCTGAGCAACACAAGGCATATACTTACCTTTTACTTTATTTCTTTTTAGCTCCATACTAATAGTGCTTTTAGACCTCGTAAGATGTTGTGCTATCTTGTTAATACTAACTCCTAGGTCATACATTCTTTTTATTTCATATCTCTCTTCGCGAGATAAGTGTCTATATTTTCTGTTCATCATTACCTATTTAAAATCTTATTATTTTAAATAAGTTTTGTTCTACTTACTTATAGTATTTTCACTAGAACACCTATTAAACATGTTAAATAATGCTGTTTATAGCAAGAAGATTCCTTTTCAAACAGTACTTTTTGACACATGGTATTCTACACACAAAATTATGCAACATGTTGACTCTCTGGGGAAATATTATTATGCCCCTATTAAAGCCAATAGAAACGTTAGTAAAACACACGATTCTAAACCTTATAAAGCTGTAAAAGAGTTGACATTTTCAGATGAAGAGATCAGGCATGGAGTAGAGATTCATATAAAAGGCTTTGCTAAAATAAGCATGTTAATTTGTTTAAATTTACTGTTTCTACCAACAGAGTTGAGTATGTTGTTACCAATAACAAAACTCACAAATCTTCTAAAGCTGCACAAGATGAGTGTGGCTTTCGATGGGTAATTGAGAGCATGCACAGAGAAATTAAGCAACTTACTGGGATAGAACGTTGTCAATGCAGGAAACAGCGTATTCAACGTAATCATATTAGTTGTGCATTTTTAGTTTGGGCACCTCTATAAAAAATTGCGTCAGCTTTTTCTATATCTTGTTTTAAACTAGCTGCATTAGTTAATATTTTTTGAGTTTCTTGAGGTAACCCCTGTATCATTGTTTTTAGATCACCTTTCGGTTTATTAATACCGAATAATCTTTCTAATTTACCACGTGGTTTTAAATGGGTCGCAATATCTTTGAAGTTAGATTCTTTTGGTAAATTATTAGCCAAATCGTTAAGTTGTTCTTTTGTACCATCAAAATGATTAAAACCTGCGATTTTTCTAAATTTATTAAACGCTGTATTAGTATAACGACCTCCTACATGATCTATAGCTCTTTTAGTAAGAGTTACTAACTTCGCGTCAGGGTGCACGGCACTACAAAATTTGCAGCTCCACTATTTAAAGTATTAGCATGCAATTTACGATCGCCCATCCATTCTTGAGCTTGCTTAGTATTTAAATCTGTAATTCTTTGTTGTGATTCTTTATCACAAGAAATAGAAGCAAGAGTTCCTGCATGTTTAGAGGTATGTATTATTTCAATAGGTTTATTTTCTTCAGCTATTGCTGTAATTTTTTCAAAAGCGTTTTTCATTCCTACTATTTGACGCAATTGAGTAGGGATAACATGCTCACCTTCTTTAATTGTTTCAGCATATTTATTAACTAACTATCTTTCCCAACTAGGCATTTTCTTGAACCAATCTTTATCGGCTCTATTCTGATATTCTGCTCTTTGCTCATCAGTTACTCCCTTTAGTGCTACTTCTGCCTCAATAAAAGTATGATCTTTACCATTTTTATCTTTAATATTTGAGAGCGTTACTATATTACAATGTTCATCATTAAAATTCTGAAAATCTTTTGCTACATTTAGCTTCTTATGCACTTCTTTAATGCCATTATTTTCTAGCAGTATGGCTATGTCATTAATCTTATCCTTTACATTAGGAGAGATCTGCATTTGAGAATTTTTTTCATTATCTTTATGAAAGCTATCAATAAAATCTACTGCTTGTTTTCTTAATTCTGTTTTAAGTGCTTCCGGTTTTCCTTCGATTTCAGCTATATCTATTGCTGCTCTTATGACATTTAAATATTGCATTTCAAAGCTTTCCGTTCCAAGCTCTCAAGGATCTTTAGCATTTCGTGCATCACGAATTATTATCGGTGTTGTACCTTCTATCAACGGATCAATTTTAGTAAGTGTTATACCGGTTTTTTCTTCACGTAAAATTTCAAGCTTTTGTAATGCTTCAGTAAAATTACCGCTTTCAACTGCTTCTCTAACTTCATCTCTGTTTGTATGTAGAGAAGCTTGTTTATTATTTGCTAAAAATTCATTTGTTTGTGTTGTAAGAAAATATTTATCTGCGTCGAATTGTTCTTTTAATGAGGACATAGTGAAAGCTTTATATATTAATATTTAGTTTAGTTAGATAGTAGACGAAGTTTTATTTGGAAAAGAGCAAGAAGTTTATAAGCACGAGGAACAGAGCGTAGATAAACTACGTGAGAACCTCAGCAGATGTAGGACGTCGCCGTCAATTTTTCAAATAAAACGAGTATACCCTTGTATTATAATTTTAAAGTAATTATATAAACAATATCTATTAAAAAATTTTAATCTTATTAATTAAAATATATTATTTATATGAATATTGATAAATTTACTGCACATGCTAAATCAGCGATAACAAACTGTCAACACATTGCTGCTAAAAATGATCATCAGCAAATATTACCTTTGCACTTATTAGCTAGTCTTTTTAATGAAGATACTGGGATTATCAGAACGCTTATTAATAATAGCGGAGGTAACTTAAATATTTTAGCTGATCAAGTACAGGTAGAATTAAATAAAATTCCAAAAGTACAAGTTGATGGCGGAGGAACAATTTATTCTTCTGCTGAGTTTCTTAAAGTTTTAGAAAAAGCTAATAGCCTTGCTAAAGATAATGGGGATAGTTTTGTTACAATCGAGCGTATTTTGGAAGCTTTAAGTTTTGATAATACTATAGCTGGTAAAATTTTAACCAATAATGGGGTTAATAGCAAAAAACTAGCAGCTAGTATTTTGCAGCTTCGCAAAGGTAAAAAAGCTGATACTGAATCAGCAGAAAATAGCTATGATGCTCTAAAAAAATACGGCAGAGATGTGACTGAGCTTGCTGAAAGTGGTAAGCTTGACCCAATAATCGGACGTGATGAAGAAATCAGAAGAACAGTACAAGTATTATCTCGTCGTATGAAAAATAACCCTGTGTTAATTGGTGAGCCTGGGGTTGGTAAAACTGCGATAATCGAAGGGTTAGCACAACGAATATTTAGCAAAGATGTGCCGGAAACTCTTATTAATTGCCGAATTATCGAGCTTGATATGGGAGCATTGATTGCGGGTGCTAAATATCGAGGTGAGTTTGAAGAGAGACTTAAAGCTGTTTTAGGTGAAATAAAAGAGTCGAGTGGTGAGATTATTTTATTTATCGATGAATTACATTTATTGGTCGGTACGGGTAAAACTGATGGAGCTATGGATGCATCGAACTTGCTGAAGCCAATGCTTGCACGTGGTGAACTGCATTGTATCGGAGCTACCACTTTAGACGAGTACCGCAAATATATCGAAAAAGACGCTGCACTTGCTCGCCGCTTCCAGCCTGTCTATGTTAGCGAGCCAACTGTAGAGGATACTATATCAATCCTTAGAGGTATTAAGGAAAAATACGAACTACACCATGCGGTACGGATTTCCGATAGTGCGATAGTTGCGGCAGCAACTCTATCAAATCGCTATATTACGGATTGTTTTCTACCTGATAAAGCGATTGATTTAATCGATGAAGCTTGTAGCCGTATGAAAATCGAACTATCAAGTAAACCTGAAGAACTGGACGAACTAGATCGCCGTATTATTCAGATAAAGATAGAGCTTGCAGCTTTAAAGAAAGAGAATGACGAGCATTCTAAAAAGAAAGTCGAGAATCTAACTGCCGAGCTTGCAAAGCTAGAATCTAAATCATATGACATGAATGCGAAATGGCAGGCAGAAAAATCTAAGATTCAGGGGCAGCAGAAGCTTAAAGAAGAGTTAGACCGAGCAAGAAACGATTTAGAGCGAGCAGAACGTGATGCTAATTTAGCCAAAGCTAGTGAATTAAAATACGGAATTATTCCTGAGATTATGAAGAAAATTCAGGAATCCGAAAATGCTGACAGTAAAGGATTGTTAAAGGAAATCGTTTCAGAAAGTGATATAGCAAGTATTATTTCACGTATCACCGGTATTCCGATCGATACAATGCTATCAAGTGAGCGTGAACGTTTACTTGTGATGGAGCAGAAATTACGTGAGTCGGTAATAGGGCAAGATGAGGCGATTAAAGGTGTTAGCGACGCAGTCAGGCGGTCACGTGCAGGTATTCAGGATGTTAACCGCCCGCTTGGTTCGTTCTTATTTTTAGGTCCGACAGGAGTTGGTAAAACTGAGCTGACTAAGGCTTTAGCGGGTTTTCTTTTTGATGATCGTAACGCCATCTTACGTATTGATATGTCGGAATATATGGAGAAGCATACTATCTCTCGTTTGATAGGAGCTCCTCCCGGGTATGTTGGATATGATCAGGGTGGAGTGCTTACCGAAGCCGTAAGACGCCGCCCGTATCAAGTCATATTATTTGATGAAGTGGAAAAAGCCCATCCCAATATTTTTAATATTATGCTGCAGATCCTAGATGAGGGAAGACTTACCGATAGTCAGGGTATCACAGTTGATTTTAAGAATACTATTATTGTGCTAACATCTAATTTAGGGGCTGAAATACTCGTTAATCAAAAAGAGGGGGAAGATACTTATAAGGTAAAAGACAAAGTTATGGAATATGTAAAAATGGTATTTAAGCCTGAATTCTTGAATAGGTTAGATGAGATTATATTATTCCATAGATTAAACCAAAGTAATATTCACGATATAGTAAAAATTCAGCTAGAGGGTTTAAAGAAAATCTTATCAGCACAAAATATCATTCTTGAATTTGATGAACCGGCTTTAAACTATCTAGCCTTAAAAGGTTACGATCCGAGCTTTGGAGCAAGACCATTGAAGCGACTTATCCAGCGTGAAATACAAAATAACTTAGCTAAGATGATTTTAGCAGGTGAGGTAAGTAGCGGAAAAATAGTAAAAATAACCGCAAAAAAAGAAGAGTTGATTATAAAAATTTAGTTGGCAGATTTTATTCCAGCATAGATATTATTGCGATTCTGTCATTCCCGTGGCTTGTCCAAGGGATCCAGCTTAAAAATACTAATAAAATTAGTATTAGTTAGCAAGCCAAGAGATGACATCGAGAGCACTTTTCGATCCATGCGGGCAGAACTAATCACTCCCCATTAATCAGTTTTTTAAAGTAATTAATTTTATGTCATTGTCAATTAAAAAGGGACCAGTAAATTGCACGAAAAAGGAACCACTATATTTAAAAATTTTTATGCCATATTACCTCCAGATTTATAGTTATTAATACGATAACTTTTACCTTTTATGTTTAGTATATGAGCATGATGTACCACTCGATCAATAATTGCATGAGTTAATACTTCATCAGCAAATATTTCATTCCATTTTTCAAAATCCTTGTTTGTGGTAATAATGGTAGATTTATTTTCATATCGTTTAGCAATAATATTAAAAAAGTCTTCTACTGAATGTTTTGGCAATTGCTTAAACCCGAGCTCATCAAGAATTAATAAATCAAACGATAGGAGTAATTTAACCTTTTTGTGATAACTATTATCTGCTCTTGCAATATGTAAATTATAAAGCATATCCGATACCGTAGTAAAATATACAGAGTATTCTCGTGTTAAAGCTTTTAATGCTAGCCCAATGGCAAGATGAGTTTTCCCAGTTCCTGAATCACCTATGAATATTACATTTCCCTTAGTATTAATATAATCACAAGTTGATAAATCACTTATTACTTTGGCATCAACACTTGGTTGGAAATTAAAATCAAAGTCTTCTAAATTTTTAGTTACCGGCAATTTAGCAGCACTTTTACGGCGACGGTAATTATTATCCTTACGGTTAGATTTTTCATCTTCACATAATAGTGATAGAAATTCTTTAAATCCTAGTTTATTATTTTGAGCATAAATAATCCTTTCATTTAAACTATTGACTATACCTGATAATCTAAAGCTTCGTAGGTCATTAAATAAGTTCTGCATTATTACCTCCAAACTCTGGTAATGGTAAGTTTACTGCATTACTATTTAAAATATTCTTAATTTTAGAGTAAGAACTTATACCATAATGTAGTGCTCTATGACAGGCTTTATCTATTAAGTCATCATTGTAAACCTTACGTAAAGAAATGATACCTCGTGCACAACGTTGCCAATCATTCACTCTTGTTTGTTGTAATGATTCTAATAATAAACTGCAATTATTCCCTATCTGCTGCATTTGTTGTTGATAATGTTCACTATATTCTATAAAACCTGGGCATAGACGTTTGTATTTAGCATAATGAGACGGATTAGTGGTAAATATCCCCTTGCCCTCTGTTCTAACGTGTCTTGCTATTAAATCATTTTGTATAGAAAATATTTGAACAAGTTTTGGGGACAATTGTACCATTACCTCACTGTATATATATTTTGCTGGTACAGAGTAATAATTATTATCTATGGTAATATGACAATCTTTTGCTACTTTTCGATTATGCCAAGATGACAAATCAAAAGTTTCTAATGGTAAAGGAATCAAACTACTTCTTTCCTCTTGCTCAAACAGTTCTCTAGGTATTCTCTTAGTAGTACCATGTATTCGGCTATTGGCCTTATTTAACCAATTTGCAAGACCATTTGTTAATTCTTCATATCTATCAAATTTACGACCAGCAAAAAAATTATTTTTAACGTATTTTATTCCCGACTCAACTTTGCCTTTTTCTTGCGGTTGATACACTCGACAAGGAGAAAGTAAAATTCCATAATGATCGGCTAAGCACTTATATTCCTTCTGATATACTGGCTCATAAAAATTGGCATCTACTACTCCAGCTTTAAGATTATCAAGTTTTATTACTTTTGGACTACCAGCAAAATAATTAAATGCATTGATATGACATTGAATCCATGTTTGACAACTTTGATCAAACACTACTTCATAATAATCAAGGCGACTATAGCTTAAACGCATATTAAATACATATGCTTTAACTCTACGCCCTTTAGAATTATACTGTAAGCCTATGTCACCAAAATCTACTTGTGCTTCCTCTCCTGCTAAAGTATGAAAACGAATGCAACTGTTATCCTTAATTTTATATTTTTTGATATAACGGGTCAAAGAAGTATAACTGCTTGTATAACCTTGATTTTTTAACTCCTCAAAAATTCTTATGTAACTCAGATTTTTTTCTAATAACTCAATTATTTTTTCGTGCCAAAAATCCAAAACTGAAGATCGTTCATAGATTGCTGGGGATTCTGTACCAGCCTCTACATAGCGGTTTATTATTTTTCGTACTGTTTTGCGGTCTGTTCTTGTTAGTTTGGCAATATTCCTTTGACTATTGCCTTGTTTATAAAGGGTGATAATTGTTGTATACATATTTATTCTTATCATTGTATCACTAGATATTTACTTGCTTAATTATCTAGTGAATATTGCACATTAACCTTATTAGGTCACACCAACTTCTCTGGTCCCTTTTTCGTGCAATTTACTGGTCCCTTTTATTTTAGCAATGACATTTATAAGACCAGAAGTAATTTTCATTACTTTTTAAGTCTTTTATATCTAGAGCAAAGTCATTCTCATCATAGATGAAAATTTTAATTAACTTGAGATATGATATATGTACCAAGAATAATAGAACGAAATAAACCTAAGAAAGATTTTAAAAGTTGTTTATCAATTATAAGTATAATTTTATTGCATGGCGATTTAAATAAACTACGAATTAGAGTATAATAAGCATAGGATTTATAGGTGTGAGATTTATAGACATAGTTACAATAAGGATGTCTGTTTAATTCGTGACTAATTAATCATAGATGATTCCTTTTTAAGCTTAATAATGTTTCTTAGTTCTTTATTATATTTATAATTTTGCATAATCAATGGTTCTTTTAACGGATCATAATTTTTCTCAATTTCTTGTATAGAAGGAACAGATGATTCAAGATCCTGATATTTTTCCCAAGGTGTTTTCCCAGCGAGAGAAGTGTGCCCCCAATTATGTAATTGCTTTGGTAATTCTATACTACGTATATCAACACTACTATAAAATTCATCTAGATCAGTCTTTTGCGATCTTTCTACCTTACCATTTAGATGAGGTGACAACGGTTTAATCGGACGAAATTTAATTTTATGTTCTTTTAGATAATCTTGTACAATATACGCAAAAAACTCCTGTCCTCTATCAGTTTGAATACGTTGTACTGGGAATGGCATACGCTCTAATACTTGCTCTAAAAAAGATACTGTATTTATTGCAGTACGTCTTTTATATAAAGCTAATATCTTATATCTAGTACAATCATCTATGGCAGTATACTGATATAAATTACTGGCTATCTTACACCTGGAACTTTAGCACTATAACGTTTTACTTGCTTACGATAATGCCGCTTTAAGTTTAGTCTCCCAAGATTATGTTTTTGTAAGACCTTATGTATAGTAGCAGTAGAAAACGAAATGCCATGTAAACGTTTTAGTTCGTTCTGAATCCGTCTTGCTCCTAACTTCCTTTCTTTTCGTAAAACTAGTATTTGTTGCTCTGATATATCATTTAATTTCTGATAAGGAGATGTATGCGGTTTCCTGCTTAAAGAATGCAGACCCTCAACACCCAATAACTCATAACGTTTATACCATTTGCGTAAGGTGAATCTTGAAATACCATAGTGACTACAAACTTTCCCTGCATTACCTGACTCTTGATATAATTTAACCCAACTTAAACGTATTTTAATCTTAGGCTCCATACTAGTATTTTTATAACTAAATTACATTTGAGCCTACATCCTTATTGTAACTATGTCTATAAATCTCACAAATAAGGTTTCTTAGCTAAAATAAACTCTATCATTAAATCCCTATCCAAGCCATTTGGATAGATTTCACTCATTAATTCTTCATTTCTAATGATAAAATCTAAATATGGCTCAATGAGGGTTACTCTTTTTTCTACAATATTGTTCATAACGGCTTAGTTCTCCTAGCTTAAATTATTCAAGTGTTAACCACCACAAAATATTTTATGGTGGTTGGGGAAGTTCGAAAAACCGCCAATAACAGTCTATAATAGCCTTTAGGTTTAAGATTTACACCTTAAACCCTGGACATACGCTATTATCACCCCAACCCTAATAAAGTTGAGGACGTATCGTTTATAGTAGATACAACCATATTGGCGTGAGGTTTCGATACCCCAAAGCAGCCTTTAGCTGCCTCAAAAAGATTCTAGGCAAAACTTCAAATAAGTCAATCTGATTTTGTAAACTTTGTTATACAAAATATCCCCTTTTATATAAGCGTAACTTACAATAGTCCTGACAGCTATTAGTACGAATTGTACAATATAGTATAATTTACAATGTATATATAGTATGTCAAATATAACTACCTCGGTTGCTAGGGAGCATTTCTCAGAAATAATAAATCGTAGCAGCTATGGAAAAGAAAGAATAGTTTTAAGCCGTCGAGGTAAAGACTTAGCCACAGTAATACCTATAGAAGACTTAAAATTAATAGAAATGATTGAAAATAAATTAGATATAGAAAAAGCCAAAGAAGCTGTTAAAGATGCAAAGTTAAAGGGTACTATTTCCAAAACTTACGCTATGTTTGATATAATGCCCATGAATTAAGGGATATTATGAAGTGCTTCACTATAAAACATTGCTGTGTAATAAGAGTTTTTAGCATATTTGCTATAACATAGCGTAAGTTTTGTTTCTTTAGATGAATTTAAAAAAGAAATATTATAGATCCACGCAACAAGGCTATCTATTTTCTACCAAATAAACGTTCAATATCCTTAAGCTTAAGTTCAATATAGGTAGGTCTGCCGTGGTTGCACTGTCCTGAAAATGGCGTGTCTTCCATTTGGCGGAGTAATGCGTTCATTTCATCTCCTGATAATTTTCGTCCTGCTCTGATAGAATAGTGACAAGCGTAAGTCTCAGTAACATGCTCAATTAATTCGGTTAAGGCTATATTTTCCCCGCATTCTGCTAAATGGTCAGCCAAATCTTGAATTAGCTTTTGTACGTTTATATCACCAAGAATATTGGGAATTTCGGTTACTATAATAGATTTTTCGCCAAATTTTTCTAAGCTTAATCCTAATTTAGATAATTTATCTTTGTTCTCATATAAAATATCTGCTCTTTTCTCGTCCGGTAATTCGACTATTTCAGGAATGAGTAAACGCTGTTTTATCAGCTCTTCATCCTTAATATAATTCTTGATTTTTTCATATCCAAGACGCTCATGTGCTGCATGCTGGTCAGTAATCACTATACTATCCTCTGTTTGAGAAATAATATAAGTAGTATGAAGTTGAGCTTTAGCAGCCCCAAGCCTATATTGTGAAGATTTTTGCGACTCGTTTTGTATACGTTGTTCTACTTCCTGCTCTATTTTAGCATGGGGCAGTGTATCGATTAGTTTTTGACAAGTGTTATTTGGCGTATATTTAGGCACAGTAGGTGATATAGCAGGTCGATATTCGCTAGGTTTACTATTCACGTTTAAGAGTTTACTTATAGCTGGCTCTTTATTAACGAATGGGTTTTTAAATAATTCAATAGCACTAGATGCAATGGTGGTGGATGCGATATGACTTTTATTTGACAAAGCATTTTTAATTGAATCTATAAGTAAATTCCGTACATAATTCGGATCATGAAACCTAACTTCAGCTTTTGCCGGATGGACATTTACGTCAACAAGTTGTGGATCGATTTGTAGGAATATGGCACATAGTGGGTAGCGATCACGCGGCATATAATCTTGATATGCTACCCTTAGAGCTACTTGCAGCAATTTATCTTTTACCGGTCTGTTATTGATAAATAAAAACTGATCTTCGCTGGAGGCTCTATTATATGTTGGAATGCTCGTATAGCCGTAAATGGAAAAATCAGGAGATTTAAAATCTATATAAGAGGCATTTTTTATAAAATCCTCACCTATTACGTCAATTATTCGTTGTTTTAAATTACTTTCTGCATCCTTATTTTGTCCTTTAAGTTTTAATAAACTCTTACCGTCATGAGTTAAGCTAAAGGATATTTCAGGATGTGCGAGTGCAATTTTTTTAACTATGTCTACAGTAGCAGCAAGCTCGGTTTTATCAGTTCTTAAGAATTTTAGACGTGCGGGAGTGGCAAAAAATAAGTCACGTATCTCGATTTTAGTACCTTCATTGTGAATAGCCGGAGCAATTTGTTTCTCATCACCACCGATTAACTTAATCTGAAAAGCTTTTTGATTATCACGTTTTTTAGAAGTAATCAGCATTTTGCTAATAGCGGCAATAGATGGTAATGCCTCGCCTCGAAAACCAAAAGTATGGATATTTAGGAAATCACTTTCATCGAGCTTAGAAGTCGTATGACGCTCAACGGCAATCTCTAGCTCCTTATCCGTCATACCGACGCCGTCATCGGAAATGATAATTAGATTTTTACCAGCACGCTCTAAGATAATATCTATTTTAGTGCTACCGGCATCAACGGCATTTTCAACCAATTCTTTTACAACTGATGCAGGACGCTCTATAACCTCACCAGCAGCAATGCGGTTAATAGTACTGTCCGACAAAAATTTTATAGTCATTTTGATTCTATTAATCTAAATTTCTTACTACAATAAGGGCAAATAACTTCCTTTTTTGCTTTATCAATTTCTAAATAAACTTTCGGATGATCATAAGGCGGTTCTTTGCCACAACAATATACAGATGAATCAATGCTATTAACAATTTCCATAGATTTGCACATTTTTCTTTAAGTAATATCTAACATAAGTTACTTTTAAATAAAAGACAATTTAATACTTATCATACCACTCGTGGTGGCGTTGCTGGGAATGACATAGAACACTAAATATAAATCTTTTGAGAATTAACATAATATGGAGGTAAAAATGAAAAATAAAGTAGTAGTTATAACCGGTTCAACAAGTGGTATCGGATTTGAAATAGCCAAGCATTTTGCAAAACTTGGTACAAAATTAATTATTAATGGTTTTGCAAAAGATGAGGAAGTGAAAAAGATTTCTACAGAATTAAAAGAACTTGGTGCAGCTGACATATTTTATCAAGGAGTAAATCTTGAAAAGCCGAGCGAAATAAAAGCTATGTTTGAAAATATAGTAAAAGAATTTGGAAAAATAGACAAAACTTACGCTATGTTTGGTTCTAAATATCGTAAAGATGGAGAACGCAGCTGTTGTTGCATATAGTCATCTAAAAGCCCTAACTTTATTTGGTAAACCGTTTTACCGATTGTATTTGCAGTCCTTTTGAGAAATGCCCAAACTAAAAATGCCCAACTAATATGATTACGTTGAATACGCTGTTTCCTGCATTGACAACGTTCTATCCCAGTAAGTTGCTTAATTTCTCTGTGCATGCTCTCAATTACCCATCGAAAGCCACACTCATCTTGTGCAGCTTTAGAAGATTTGTGAGTTTTGTTATTGGTAACAACATACTCAACTCTGTTGGTAGAAACAGTAAATTTAAACAAATTAACATGCTTATTTTTAGCAAAGCCTTTTATATGAATCTCTACTCCATGCCTGATCTTTTCATCTGAAAATGTCAACTCTTTTACAGCTTTATAAGGTTTAGAATCGTGCGTTTTACTAACGTTTCTATTGGCTTTAATAGGGGCATAATAATATTTCCCCAGAGAGTCAACATGTTGCATAATTTTGTATGTAGAATACCATGTGTCAAAAAGTACTGTTTGAAAAGGAATCTTCTTGCTATAAACAGCATTATTTAACATGTTTAATAGGTGTTCTAGTTTTGTTGCTCCATCATGATCAGGTGCAAAAATTCGATAATCTATTACCCAAAACTTATTAATATCAGGGTTATAATATACCAGACTCACTACTCCTATACCTTTAGTAACTCTACCTGTAGCTCCACTGTACTGCGATCTTGCAATTTCTATTTGCTTCGTATTCCTTTTATTTAAAACCGTATCATCAAATATTGTATATCCATTAGATGAAAAAATAACATCATTCTTGATGTGTTCCCATAACAAAGAAGGTGTATATTTTTCATTCCTTAAAAATCTATTAATAACATCATGACTACATTTCTTTGCATGTTCAGCGTAGTAGGTTAAACTATAATTCTTTTGGCTAACTATTAAAAATTGACAATAATCTGTCCTATTAATTGGTATTGCTTGCAACTTTATCCTCTTTGACATGTTTAATTATTTTTACAATAATTTATCACTTTTTTACTCATAGCGTAAGTTTTGTATAGCAAAGATACAAACCATCACAAAAGACAAATTAGTATATCTTGATGAATCTGGAATAGAGGATAATGCTTGCAAAGAGTATGAATGGAGCATTATAGGACAAAGGTGTTATAGAGAAAAGGTGTATCAACATAAATTTAGAATAAGTATGATAGCTGGTCTTTGTAATGGTAATCTTATTGCTCCTGTAATATTGAAGGTAATTGTAATACAGAGGTCTTTAAAACTTATATTAGGGATGTATTAATTACAGAATTACAACCTGGGCAAACCGTTATTATGGATAACATTAATTTTCATAAAAATTCTAAAGTTAAAGAGTTCATTGAATCCGTTGGTTGTACCATATTGTATTTACCAACTTACTCTCCTGATTTAAATCCTATAGAGCATTACTGGTTTAAGATAAAAAATGAAATTAGGAAAGTTGTAGAAGATTTTGAAACATTTTATGATGCTGTTTTTAATACTATTAAATTGTCAGTATCTTAATGATTTATGCTATATCTCGGCTTATCTATTTTTCTTGGCAAACCTGTTTTTGTTCTTTCTTTGTATGGCATTTTTAATTTATAACTTATCTATTCCAGAATATTATATGGTATTCTCTACATACTACCCTTCCTTTTTTATTACCCTTCCGAACAAAGCCCTAAAGCTCAGTCGCTTGCTGATAAGAAACGTTTTGAAATATTATATTTAAGTAACTAATTAATTTACTTTATTTTATCTATGTTTTTGATGTCCTAGTTTCTTATCTAATTTGATGTTTAATTTAGTTGGTGTTGTTATTATGCTCTTTTGAATATTTTGTCTTTTTTCTTGAGATAATAAATTTTCATTATTATTGGATATTTTCGCTATAATCTGATTAATATTATTCTGCTCCAGTTTTATCGCTTTATCGTTATTTAAAATTAGCTCTCCAATTTTTTCACCAATTTTAGGGGCATATTTCACGGCAAAAATTGAAACAGGCAAAACTACAATGGAAAAAGCTGCTCCTGCTGTTGCAACGCTAATCGCTCCGACTAAAAGGGCACAAGCAGCACCAGCAATTTTTCCGGTAGTTTGTTTAAATAGATTACTTCTTCTTGTAAGTTCTGAAGATATTTCTAATACTTTACTAAATTTTTGTTGTATATAAACGCTTATTTCGTTGGGAGTCTTATACTTATTTATGCCATATCTTAAAGACGTACGGAATAATTTTACGTACGATTGTGCATAATTAATTATTTCGTCGAAATTCTTTTCTTTTAAAAGAACTTTAAACACGTTTTTTATTTTTAATTTTTCTTCGCTACTTATTTTTTCAGCTCCAAAATACATTTCTACTAGGTTTTCTGCTACGATATCCTGTGATTGTTCAGAAATATTTTGATTATTCTCACCTTCTGGAGTAATCAGAATTACAAATAATTTTAGAGCTAGAGAAAAACTATCATCATTAATAACACGTAGCCTTAAGTGATTTTTAAGCCTTGAAATACATGCATTTATATATTTTTTAGCTTCAGGTTTTGAATTAAGTCTTATCTCATAATCTATAGCAAGCATATTTGCGAGAGTTGAGCAGGTAATTTCGGTAAGGTTATTAATAAAATTATTAATAATGTCTTTTTTAAATAAATTAGTATCTATATTATTCATGTTGAAGATAATTCTCGTATATATAATATTAATTTGGCATAAATAAGGTTAGGAGGGTGAGCTACTGAAAGTTTGTAAATATTTTTAGGTGTTAATACTTCTTCATTTCGTACTCTTACAAATGATATAAGCGTGTTAGGCGGCATATAAGAATAGATTTCATGAAATATTTTTAGGAAAGTTATAAAATCCACAGCTGCATATTTTATATTTATACTATAATTATTTACACGAATATTTTTATTTTCGTTTTCGATTGCCGGAATATTATTTTTAAAAAAGACTGAGTTTATTGATATATCTATAGGTTCTAGTAGATTATATTTATTGCTTAAACCTTTTATTTTAGGAATCAATTCTTGATAATTTAAGCAGGTCGCTTTATTTGGTAAACTTAAATCGACATATTTCTTATAAGATTCTAAAATTTCTTCTTTAGAATTTTGCACGGAATAAAGCTTTAACACTTCTTCAGTTAAACCTTCTAGAGCTAATTGTTTATCAAGAATCGATTGTGCATATTCTTGCTGTAAACTTTTTATTACCCAAATAGTTAATGAAATAAAGAAAAAATATATAATAAATTGAAAGAATATAAGATTCTTTAAATACACGATATATTTTTGAAACATTCTTTTTACCTTAAATAATTTAAGTTTTTTCGTCAATGATACTAACAAATAAAGGGATTTCTACTCTATTTGATATATCAATTATTTTATCCTTATATATAACGTAATCTATATATAAATGAGGTAATTTATTTTTTACGCTTGTCATATGATCATTAAGCATTTTGATTGACTCATCTACTGAGATACCTTGAGTATTGTAATTAAGCAATAGTTGTATTAATAAGTGTCTTTTTGAGACCAGTAAAATATTATCTATATTTGTTAATTCCCATTTTATTTCTTTTACTTTAAAAGATGGATTAAGGGTAATAATAAGTTTTTCAAGTAGTTCAAATGGTAGTGGTACTGGTGCTTCTAGTAATTTGTCTATTACGTATAAATCAGCAAGGCTAGTAGTATTTTTAATATATGGATATTTATATTTTATATTATCATATTCTTGATTTGTGGCATAATATTTTTCATTAATAAAGTTAGTGTCTTTATAATTTATATCTGTACGATATTTCATAACACCAGCAGTAATTATTAGTGTTGCAAGTAATGCAGCAGATAATTTAAATGTTAAGCTTCTTATAATAGTTAGCTTTTTTATTGATTTTAGATAACTATTAGAAGCAGGAAAATTTTTATGTTTGATAAGTAATTTACTGATATTTGTATCTATAAGTCGAGTATTCTCTAAATTCGGTTCGTTTAATATGTTATCAACTGGAACAAAGATTACACGATAATCTTCAAAGCTTATAGGCTCTAATAAAGATTTTAATTCTTTATCTACTATAAGAATAATGCAAACTTCTTTGTTAAGATTATTTATGTAGTTTTTAAATAATATTAAACAGTCATTAATTTCCTGTTCTATAATACCTTGAACATAGCTAGCTGTCTTATCAAATGGATATTCAAAATTTCTAATAGTAATTATATTATTTTTATGTTTGATAATGAACTTTATACCGCTAGCTTGTGTTGCAAATGCACAAATTTGAAAATAATTTGCATATTTATTATTTTCTACATTTTGAACTATTTTATTGATAATAACTTGTAGTTCTAGTGTTAAAAAATACATTCCTTTAAAATTAAACAATCTATTTTCTATTACGCATGAAACTATATCACTTAAAGGAGCTTTTAAAGGAGATGACATAATTAAAAGCGACCAAATCTCGCTTGGTTGAGAAGTAACCTCATAAACACAATGAGCTATAATATCTTCTTTTTCAAAATATCCTACAATAAATTGCTCAATAGGATCTATTTTGACTATAGATTGCAATATTGGCAACTGATCATGACGCATCTTGCATTCAGTATTATCAAGTAAAAAGTAAATATCGCTTTTGGAAAATTTATTAAAAAAATTTTTATATAAGCTTAAATCAATTTGTTTTTCTTCCTTATAAGGAATAAATAATTTATCTAATATTTTATCCCCAAGAAAAGCACTAAGAAAAATGCCTTTATTGCCTAATAAAACTACAATATTTTTTTTCAGTTTAAATAAGTCAAAAATATTTTTCATGAATATTTTTTATAAATTAAGTTTATTTTGATTATAATTCATTATATATAATTAATTTTTATACTTATTATAATATATATGTCTAAATTTACCACCGAAGAAATTAGAAGTAAATTCATATCTTACTTTAAAGCAAATAATCATACGCATGTAAGTAGTAGTCCGCTCATTCCGCATAACGATCCGAGCCTTATGTTTGTTAATTCTGGTATGGTGCAGTTTAAAAATGTCTTTACTGGGCAAGAAAAAAGACCATACGACAAAGCAGTAACCAGTCAAAAATCGCTGCGGGCAGGCGGAAAACATAATGACCTTGAAAATGTCGGCTATACTGCAAGACATCATACATTTTTTGAGATGCTCGGTAATTTTTCTTTCGGTGATTATTTTAAAGAGCAAGCTATATATTATGCTTGGAATTTACTGACTAAAGAGTTTGAATTGCCTAAGGATAAGCTTTATGCAACAGTTTATCACACTGACGATGAAGCAGCTTCTTATTGGAAAAAAATAGCAGGGCTTTCGGATGACCGCATAATCAGAATTAAAACGAATGATAATTTTTGGTCAATGGGTGATACTGGTCCTTGCGGTCCTTGCTCCGAAATATTTTATGATCATGGTGAGCAAATATATGGTGGGTTACCTGGCACCAAAGACGAAGATGGTGACCGCTTTATTGAAATCTGGAATATGGTATTTATGCAATATGAGCAGATTGATAAAGATACTAGAATAGAGTTGCCGAAGAAGTCTATTGATACCGGCATGGGTCTTGAACGTATGACAGCTGTTCTTCAGCACGTTAATAACAATTATGATATAGATCTATTCCAAGAAATAATTAGTTTCACAGAGAATATATTGAAAGTGAAAATAGAGGCAGAAGCAAAATTCTCATATCGCGTTATTGCTGATCACTTAAGAGCTTGTAGCTTTTTGATAGCTGATGGGGTAGTGCCGTCAAATGAGGGACGTGGTTACGTGCTACGCCGCATTATGAGAAGAGCTATGCGTCACGCTCATATACTCGGGTCAAAAGAGCCGCTAATGTATAAGTTACTGCCGAAACTTGTTGATTTAATGGGTAATACATACCCTGAGCTTAAACGAGCAGAAAGCTTTATAAGTAGTATATTGGAGCAGGAAGAAATTAGATTTAAAACTACTTTAGAGCGGGGTTTAAAATTACTTTCTGAAGAAACAGAAAATCTAAATGCAGGCGGTAGATTATCAGGTGAAGTAGCGTTTAAGTTATATGATACATATGGATTTCCTCTTGATTTAACCGAAGATATTTTAAAGAATCGTAATATTGCTGTTGATCATCAAGGATTCGAGCAGCAAATGCTAGAGCAAAAAGAGCGTGCTAGAAAATCTTGGCTTGGATCGGGTGAATCTAAAACCGATCAGCTATGGTTTGATATTAAAGCAAAATATGGCAGTACGAAGTTTTTAGGCTATAATCTTAATGAAGCTGATGGAAAAATAGTTGCTTTAATTAAAGATAATGCTTTAGTAAACGATATTAGCGAAATAGATACGCAGTTTCTCTTAATAGCTAACCAAACACCTTTTTATGGTGAGTCAGGTGGGCAGATGGGCGATATCGGAGTAATTAAAACCCCAAATTGTGAGATAGAAGTAGTCGATACTCTAAAATATTTAGGTTCTATCATAGTTCATAAATGTATATTGAAAAAAGGTAAGGTTACTACGAATGAAAATACTAATTTTAGTATTGATGTTAAATATAGGCAAAATTTAAGAATTCACCATTCGACAACCCATTTGCTTCATGCAGTATTGCATCAGGTACTTGGCAAGCATGTTACGCAAAAAGGATCACTTGTTGCTACTTCTTATTTGAGATTTGATATTAGCCACCCTAAAACTTTAACTCCTGAAGAAATTATTTTAATTGAAGATAAAGTAAATGAGATTATTAGAGATAACCACGAAGTAGATACTACGCTTATGTCTACTGAAGATGCTGTAAAACAAGGAGCTATGGCATTATTTGGCGAGAAATACGATTCTGAAGTTAGAGTAGTTAAGATGGGCGAAACTTCGCTCGAGCTATGTGGCGGTACGCATGTCAGGCATACTGGCGATATTGGTTGTTTTAAAATTACCAGCGAATCAGCTATTGCAGCAGGTATTCGTAGAATCGAAGCAGTTTGCGGTGAGTTTGTAATTAAGCTAATTAGGGAAAAAGAGGGGCTACTTAAAAATATAGAAAATAGCCTAAAGACTAACAAAAATGAGCTTGTCAGTAAAGTTAACAATATTTTAGAGCGTAATAAAGAGCTTGAAAAGGAGTTAGAAAAAACTTATTTAGCTAGTTTAGATTTAAGCGTCGAGCAGATTGAAAAACAAGCCGAAAAGATCAAGAAAATTAAGTTAATTTATCGTCATGTAGAAAATTTAGATAATAAAATTTTGCATCAAGCTGCCGAAAATTTAGCTAAAAAAGCAGAAGATTTAGTAGTGGTGTATGTTGGAAATAATAACTCTAAATTGTCCATTACTATAGCAATAAGTAAGACTATAACAGATAGAATTAATGCAGGTATAATTGCAAAAGAGCTTTCACTGTTTTTAGGTGGCAGCGGTGGTGGTGGACAGCCTTCCATTGCCCAAGCTGGCGGAAATGATTTAAGCAAACTATCAAAAGTAAAAGAAAAGCTACAAAGCTTACTAGATGCTTAATATAACTTTTAATTAAAAAATAATATTATTGTTATACTGTTAGTAGAAAATGTATATAGTGCGTTTATAGTTTTTTAACTTGGACTCGGGACAGTCAATTTTGCAAGTTTCGCCTGTGCTCACGTATTAAGTATACGTTCCGCAGTCTCACTTTTAAATTAACTGTCCCGAGTCCAAGTTAATTCACTATATATTAATAGTAAGCAATTATAAGTGTCTAAAAAGCCTAAACACGACGAAATTATCCGAAGTGCGTTTGAAAATCCTTTCGTTTCTAAAGAGTTTTTTCAAATGCATTTATACTCGATGAACTTCAAAAATTGGCGTTGTCGTTCTATAAGATCTGCGGTACTCACGTATTAAGTAACTGCTTCCGTTCCTCGCCTTATGAATTTCTAACTCTTTTTGAAGTTGATCTTCGTATATTGCACTTTATGGATATTTTATTAATAATAGACGGTAGACGAAGTTTTATTTGGAAAAGAGCAAGGCGGTTTGAAGCTGATAACCGGAGCGTACAAAAAGTACGTTAGGATTATCAGCAAAAGACTTTGTCGCCAATTTTTCAAATTAAATGAGTATACAGCTGATCTTTTGCCTAAATTCGCTAAAGTTGATATTGGTATTGAGCATATAGAACTAATTTTATGCTACACTTTGACCAGAATTAAGCAAGGTGATATAATAGAAGTAGAAAAACTACTTAAATCAAAATTAAACCCTAAAAAAAGAGAAAACGTGATGAAAAGTATAGCTCACCATTGGATGCAACAAGGCTAGCTAATGTTAAAATTTTTATTAGTTTAAGTAAATAACGCATCTAGCGTGCCGTTTTCGGCAATTTTTTTACATTGTTCATATAAATCAAAATCGTCATTTAGTATATCGTCATAGTTTGTATATAAATAGTTAATAAACGCAATAGAATCTTTTAACGCTAACTGCACAGCTATATTATCTTTATCGCAACTCTCTATAATTTCAGGGAGTACAATATTTCTTGTCTTATCATAAACCATATTTCCTGCTTCTTGTACGCAAGTTTTAAGTTTTTGCATGAAAGAACTAGGTTGAGAGGTCTCTTTAGAATTTATTATTTCGTTTTTACGTGCATGGGTTATAATGATAGCTATTTTTTTCAAAATATCGTCTAGATCTTGTATTCCAACTTTACGACGAAAAATATCATTTATAATAATTATATTATTCTTATGCTGTATATTCTGTTTTGCTTCTAACCACCTGCAAATTACCCCTTCTAATGTATCGATTATAGCTCCAATAACAGGGATGGTTTTAAAAGGTTTTATAAATAACTTTATCATATCATTTTTTGAGCTGATATTATTCTTAAAGAACTCGGTTTCTGCAATACAACAAGCAGCTATAATTTTTGTTATGCTCCAATGAAATGTACTCCAATAATTGTATGATGGAGGATTGTTTTGCTTTAATTTTTCAACTTCCCTATTGATTTCTGCTTTATTTATAATTCCACCATCTTTTAATAGATTCTCATGTGCATTTAATCGGATATTTACCTCAGTACCTAACAATTTAAAATTAGAAGTTTCTAACTCTACTTTCTCATTTTGGATTATTTCCATTATATCTTGAAAAAATCTCTACACTTTTCATTTACTAGTTGCCATTCATTGAAGTTAAAATATTCAGAACTCTTAACAAAGCACTGAATGAATTTTTTGGATTCTAATTCTGTAAATATTTGTTTTATTGTTGTTTTGTCAATTTCAGTGGGATAAATAGCTGCTACTTTCTCAAAATTATTATTATTAAACTTATATATTAGATGGTTTCCAAAAACGTTTCTTTTTTCTAATAATATTATGGCATTATCCTTAATATCTCTTATGTAAGATAAAAGAGGTACTGCGGTGGAAAGCTTCGCTTTTTCATTTGTTATACTATTTACGTCCATAATATCACTCGCCGCTATCTTAAGCCCTAATCCTTTATTTTGGCAAAACTTACGCTATGTTTGGTTCTAAATATCGTAAAGATGGAGAACGCAGCTGTTGTTGCATATAGTCATCTAAAAGCCCTAACTTTATTTGGTAAACCGTTTTACCGATTGTATTTGCAGTCCTTTTGAGAAATGCCCAAACTAAAAATGCACAACTAATATGATTACGTTGAATACGCTGTTTCCTGCATTGACAACGTTCTATCCCAGTAAGTTGCTTAATTTCTCTGTGCATGCTCTCAATTACCCATCGAAAGCCACACTCATCTTGTGCAGCTTTAGAAGATTTGTGAGTTTTGTTATTGGTAACAACATACTCAACTCTGTTGGTAGGAACAGTAAATTTAAACAAATTAACATGCTTATTTTTAGCAAAGCCTTTTATATGAATCTCTACTCCATGCCTGATCTCTTCATCTGAAAATGTCAACTCTTTTACAGCTTTATAAGGTTTAGAATCGTGCGTTTTACTAACGTTTCTATTGGCTTTAATAGGGGCATAATAATATTTCCCCAGAGAGTCAACATGTTGCATAATTTTGTGTGTAGAATACCATGTGTCAAAAAGTACTGTTTGAAAAGGAATCTTCTTGCTATAAACAGCATTATTTAACATGTTTAATAGGTGTTCTAGTTTTGTTGCTCCATCATGATCAGGTGCAAAAATTCGATAATCTATTACCCAAAACTTATTAATATCAGGGTTATAATATACCAGACTCACTACTCCTATACCTTTAGTAACTCTACCTGTAGCTCCACTGTACTGCGATCTTGCAATTTCTATTTGCTTCGTATTCCTTTTATTTAAAACCGTATCATCAAATATTGTATATCCATTAGATGAAAAAATAACATCATTCTTGATGTGTTCCCATAACAAAGAAGGTGTATATTTTTTATTCCTTAAAAATCTATTAATAACATCATGACTACATTTCTTTGCATGTTCAGCGTAGTAGGTTAAACTATAATTCTTTTGGCTAACTATTAAAAATTGACAATAATCTGTCCTATTAATTGGTATTGCTTGCAACTTTATCCTCTTTGACATGTTTAATTATTTTTACAATAATTTATCACTTTTTTACTCATAGCGTAAGTTTTGCTGTCTCAAACCTTATTACCTCTTCTGCTTGGGGTACCGGTTTTATACTCCTTAAGTAATCTCTAAGCTGGGTTATTCCGCCTTTATATCCCCCAGCTCCTTTATCTCTTGAAACATTACAGTACCAGGCAAAACTACAGGGTAAGCTGATTTTATTCTATCCTCTAGGTAGTTCTTATATGGACCAATCTTAGTTGTTAACTGTGGTCTGTTCTTGTATTTAGGAGCGTCTTCATATTTTAAATACTTACGTACCGTATTTACTGATATACCTACTTCTCCTGCTATAGTTCTTAGGCTTTTACCTTGCTTATATAAAATCTTTATTTCCATTATTTGTTCCAGTATTAACATTCTTTTTTACCTCCTTATCAGGAGGATACACTATTAATACTGTATCAATTTTTATCCGTCGCCCTGTATCATTTTACTTCCGTTGCTAACACCAGTTGGCTTTTCTAATTTTTCATTGAACTTATTACGGAAATTATTAAATAAATAAGCAAAAACTTCTTTGTATGCGGAGGGGCATGAGATTCTGATTTAGGGGTTAATATTTCTCCAATATTAATATTTTCTAGCTTGGACTGAGCTGCGGCATCTCCTTTATTTTCTTTGTTAAATAAATCATTAAAATATTCTGGAAATTCACCTATATTATTTGAAAATGCAAGGACTAAGTAGAACAAAACCTATAAATTTTCTGCCCAAATTTCATTGGGGGTTTTATAACCAAAAATCTTTCTTGGCATGTTATTTAAAATCTCAGCAACATTGTCAAGACCTCTTTGTGTAACGGTAGTAATATCTGTATTTTTAGGTAAAATTCTATGAATCATAGAATTCATTTTTTCCACTAATGCTTTTTGTCTAGGGCGGTATGGATCACAAAAGAAAGTTTGAAACCCAGATAGTCTATAGGCAACATGCCCCACAAACTCTTTGCCATTATCCTTATGAAATGTAAGATCTGCCTCAAAATTCCCTACTTCTACCTTTTTCGTAGCTATTGCATCACGCTGATGTATTGAGATCCTTTGTGGTATAATGATCCTTTGACGCCTCTTCCCTCTTTCTTGCCTTTTATATCTTTTAGAAGGTAAATAGCTATATAACTTTAATTTAGCTGCTACTGCAGAAGTGTAAACAAATCTATATATACTTTCTGTACTGATACACAAAGCTGTATTTTTGTCTAGTTTTAACTTTCCGGCTAGCATCCGGCGACCATTTCTTGCGAATCATAGCATTTTTAATATAATCTAACAACATAGGGTTCTTTTCTATTTTTAATAACTCTTGCTGATACATCCTGTTTTCATATTTTTCCTGAGCAACACAAGGCATATACTTATCTTTTACCTTATTTCTTCAAAACTTACGCTATGTTTGATATAATTCCTATAAATTAAAGGATATTATAAAGTGATGCACTGTAAAAACATAGCTTTGTAGTAAGGGTTTTTAGCATATTTGCTATAACATAGCGTAAGTTTTGTCTTTTTAGCTCCATACTAATAGTGCTTTTAGACCTCGTAAGATGTTGTGCTATCTTATTAATACTGACTCCTAGGTCATACATTCTTTTTATCTCATATCTCTCTTCTCGAGATAAGTGTCTATATTTTCTGTTCATCATTACCTATTTAAAATCTTATTATTTTAAATAGGTTCTGTTCTACTTACTTATAGTATTTTCAATTTACTGTTTTCTCTATTACTCCTTTGTGTTCTTGCTTAGGACTTCTTATTACACTTTTAACCAACCACATAATATTTTACCTATAATATTTATCTCATTACAAATAAAATCATTTTTGATCTGTAAGTTGAATAAATAAATTAAAACTTACGCTATGAGTAAAAAAGTGATAAATTATTGTAAAAATAATTAAACATGTCAAAGAGGATAAAGTTGCAAGCAATACCAATTAATAGGACAGATTATTGTCAATTTTTAATAGTTAGCCAAAAGAATTATAGTTTAACCTACTACGCTGAACATGCAAAGAAATGTAGTCATGATGTTATTAATAGATTTTTAAGGAATGAAAAATATACACCTTCTTTGTTATGGGAACACATCAAGAATGATGTTATTTTTTCATCTAATGGATATACAATATTTGATGATACGGTTTTAAATAAAAGGAATACGAAGCAAATAGAAATTGCAAGATCGCAGTACAGTGGAGCTACAGGTAGAGTTACTAAAGGTATAGGAGTAGTGAGTCTGGTATATTATAACCCTGATATTAATAAGTTTTGGGTAATAGATTATCGAATTTTTGCACCTGATCATGATGGAGCAAGAAGATTCCTTTTCAAACAGTACTTTTTGACACATGGTATTCTACACACAAAATTATGCAACATGTTGACTCTCTGGGGAAATATTATTATGCCCCTATTAAAGCCAATAGAAACGTTAGTAAAACGCACGATTCTAAACCTTATAAAGCTGTAAAAGAGTTGACATTTTCAGATGAAGAGATCAGGCATGGAGTAGAGATTCATATAAAAGGCTTTGCTAAAAATAAGCATGTTAATTTGTTTAAATTTACTGTTTCTACCAACAGAGTTGAGTATGTTGTTACCAATAACAAAACTCACAAATCTTCTAAAGCTGCACAAGATGAGTGTGGCTTTCGATGGGTAATTGAGAGCATGCACAGAGAAATTAAGCAACTTACTGGGATAGAACGTTGTCAATGCAGGAAACAGCGTATTCAACGTAATCATATTAGTTGTGCATTTTTAGTTTGGGCATTTCTCAAAAGGACTGCAAATACAATCGGTAAAACGGTTTACCAAATAAAGTTAAGGCTTTTAGATGAATATATGCAACAACAGCTGCGTTCTCCATCTTTACGATATTTAGAACCAAACATAGCGTAAGTTTTGAAATATTAACACTACTTAAAAAATTTTCATAAATAAGTAAATTTACAACAAGAATTAGAGCGGGGAGTGTCATAGTGGGATTATGTCATTCCTGCGAAAGCAGTAATGACATATAAACGTACTAATCCTTAATAGTCTGAAGGGCTAGTTTGATTATTTTTGTGATATTAGTATTGGTATAGGTAGAGATTGGGAAAATTTCTTTACCGGTGATTTTTTGCAACTGAGCTGTTTTTTCTGCTATTTCCTCATCAGTCAAAACATCGATTTTATTAAGACAAATAATTTGGGTTTTATCTTTTAAATAATCTGAATAAGATTCAAGTTCCGTGCGTACTATATTATAATCAGCAACAACATCTTCGCTACTGCCGTCTATAAGATGAATCAGCACATTACATCTTTCAATATGCTTTAGGAATTTATCACCCAAGCCATGCCTTTGACTAGCTCCCTCTATTAAGCCTGGAATATCGGCTATAACAAATTCTTCATCATCAACATAGACTACTCCAAGATTCGGCACTAAAGTAGTGAAAGGATACTCGGCGATTTTAGGTTTAGCTGCCGATACTACCGATAAAAAGGTAGATTTACCGGCATTAGGAAGCCCCACAAGCCCAACATCCGAAAGGAGCTTTAGGCTTAGCTGAACCCACATTTCTTCAGCAATTTCGCCCTCTGTTCTACGTCTTGGTGCTTGATTGACTGACGTTTTGAAATGGCTATTACCAAGACCGCCATTTCCGCCTTTAATTATTTCAAAAGTCTGATCATCTTCGGTAAAATCATGCAGTAATATATCGCTATCTTCTGCAAAAATTTGTGTACCGATTGGCACATCAAGGGTTAGAGATTTACCTGATTTACCGCTTTTATTTGAGCCTTTACCATTTTCACCCCTGTCTGCGATAAAATGCTGCTTATATCTATAATTTACTAGCGTATTAAGATGGTGATTGCTTCTAAAAATAATACTACCGCCACATCCGCCGTCACCACCATCAGGACCACCTCGGTCAATAAATTTCTCACGATGAAAACTAACGCAACCATTGCCACCATTCCCACCTTTTATGTATATCTTAACTTCATCAATAAAATTCATATAACCTTTGTTGTAACTTTGTTAAGTAGTTTTAATCCACCTCTTTTATGTCATTCCCGCGTAGGCGGGAATCCAGCATAAAGCGAGATAACATCGAGCTTTTAGCTCTAAGAATTTACTGTATCTATGCTTTTTTTTCTGGATTCCCGCCTACGCGGGAATGACGTTAGAGCCATGCAACAAAACCGGCTTGTCCACAGAATGACAGGAAAAACGCATTATACCAAAATTTATCTCTCTTTAATAGTCTTATATTCTCTATTAACTTGACCAGTATAAAGCTGTCTTGGTCTGCTGATTTTCTGCTCAGGGTCTTCGTGCATCTCTTTCCATTGTGCCATCCAGCCTACTGTTCTTGCCGTGGCAAAAAGCACTGTGAACATCTGCGGGGGTATACCCATCGCTTTATAAATAATACCCGAATAAAAATCAACATTTGGATATAATTTTCTTTCAATAAAATACTCGTCTTTAAGAGCGATAGCTTCAAGCTCTATAGCTATTTGTAGTAACGGGTTGTTATCTAGCTGCCCTAATTCTTTTAACACCTCCTTGCAGGTCTCTTTAAGTACTGCAGCACGCGGATCATAGTTTTTATATACACGATGACCAAAGCCCATTAGCCTAAAATTATCATTTTTATCTTTAGCTTTAGCGATATATTTAGGTATATTCTCTACACTGCCTATTTCTTTCAGCATATTTATCACTGCTTCATTAGCTCCGCCATGAGCCGGTCCCCAAAGCGATGCAATACCAGTACTGACACAAGCAAAAGGGTTAGCTCCTGAAGAGCCGGCAATTCTAACTGTTGAAGTAGAAGCGTTTTGCCCATGATCAGCATGTAAAATAAATATCTTGTTTAGGGCATTCTTTATCACTGGATTTACTTTATATTTTTCACAAGGTGTGGCAAACATCATATGCAAGAAATTTTCAGTAAAATCTAAAGAATTATCGGGATAAACAAAAGGCTGACCTATAGAATATTTATAAGACATTGCAGCAATAGTTGGTATTTTAGCTATCATTCTAATAGCTGTAAGCTCATAATCTGCTTCTTTAAAAAAATTCAGTAAATCAGGATAAAATGCAGAAAGAGAACCAACCGCCGCAAGCATGATAGCCATAGGATGCGAAGAGCTGCAAAACGTTTGGAATAAATAATGTAATCTTTCATTAACTAACGCATGATGAGCAACCTTTTTAGTAAAATCATTATACTGCTTACTATTTGGTAATTCCCCATAAATCAATAAATACGCCACCTCTAAAAAGTCGCTTTTTTCGGCTAAATCTTTTATATCATAACCACGATGTCGCAAGATTCCTTGATCACCATCTATATAAGTTATAGTTGATCTACATGAAGCGGTAGACATAAAACCCGGATCGTAAGTAAAACAATCCGCTTCAGAATATACTTTACTAATATCAATTACATCCTGCCCAATACTTGCTTTCAGTATGGGTAATTTGAATATTTTATCTCTAATCTTTAATTCGGCAAATTCTGTATTATTATTTTCACTGGTCATATACACCCTTAATGTTGTTATATACTAGAAGTATAAACCTACTTTAAGAAAATGAGAAATTATTTTTATCTTTATGGGATTCTAAAGTATAGTATAAACTAAAAGCCGTAATACTTAAAAAATCATTCTTATAATTATGCCATTATACAATTTTATCTCTTGGTAAGATTTTTTATATATTTGTGTATCGATTAAACCGAGCAGATATAAAGTACCAAGTACTGTTGTCATAATAATACTATTTGGATTATTTAACAATTTACAAAACTTACGCTATGAGTAAAAAAGTGATAAATTATTGTAAAAATAAAAGTAATCCCCGCCGCAAGCAGCGGGGTATTTTAGAAGAAAGCTAGCTGATGATCCTCATGCAGTTTCTGATATTCCTTGCCTTGGTTTTTTACGTATTTTCCTATCATATTCTCATTTCCATGCTTACCTACCGTACTCGTAAAATATCCATCAGTCCAAAATTCTCCACCCCATAATTGTTTCTTTACCTGTGGACACTGTCTAAATATTTGACGAGCTGTAACACTTTTAATTGTTGTTACTATTTTTGTTACGCTATAGGTTGGTACAGATTGTACCAAAAAATGGACATGATCTTCATCAACCCCTATTTCTAAAAATTTTATTTGATATCTCTTTTCTATCTCTAAACATATTTCTCGTAATACTTGATCAACTGATACGTCAAACACTGCTCGGCGATATTTTGCTGGAAATACCATGTGATACAGCAGTACCGTAACATTATGACTTTTATGTATATATTTGCTCATTCCGCCATATTACGCCGCAAGCGGCGGGGAATATACCCAAAAGAGATTAAACATGTCAAAGAGGATAAAGTTGCAAGCAATACCAATTAATAGGACAGATTATTGTCAATTTTTAATAGTTAGCCAAAAGAATTATAGTTTAACCTACTACGCTGAACATGCAAAGAAATGTAGTCATGATGTTATTAATAGATTTTTAAGGAATGAAAAATATACACCTTCTTTGTTATGGGAACACATCAAGAATGATGTTATTTTTTCATCTAATGGATATACAATATTTGATGATACGGTTTCAAATAAAAGGAATACGAAGCAAATAGAAATTGCAAGATCGCAGTACAGTGGAGCTACAGGTAGAGTTACTAAAGGTATAGGAGTAGTGAGTCTGGTATATTATAACCCTGATATTAATAAGTTTTGGGTAATAGATTATCGAATTTTTGCACCTGATCATGATGGAGCAACAAAACTAGAACACCTATTAAACATGTTAAATAATGCTGTTTATAGCAAGAAGATTCCTTTTCAAACAGTACTTTTTGACACATGGTATTCTACACACAAAATTATGCAACATGTTGACTCTCTGGGGAAATATTATTATGCCCCTATTAAAGCCAATAGAAACGTTAGTAAAACACACGATTCTAAACCTTATAAAGCTGTAAAAGAGTTGACATTTTCAGATGAAGAGATCAGGCATGGAGTAGAGATTCATATAAAAGGCTTTGCTAAAAATAAGCATGTTAATTTGTTTAAATTTACTGTTTCTACCAATAGAGTTGAGTATGTTGTTACCAATAACAAAACTCACAAATCTTCTAAAGCTGCACAAGATGAGTGTGGCTTTCGATGGGTAATTGAGAGCATGCACAGAGAAATTAAGCAACTTACTGGGATAGAACGTTGTCAATGCAGGAAACAGCGTATTCAACGTAATCATATTAGTTGGGCATTTTTAGTTTGGGCATTTCTCAAAAGGACTGCAAATACAATCGGTAAAACGGTTTACCAAATAAAGTTAGGGCTTTTAGATGACTATATGCAACAACAGCTGCGTTCTCCATCTTTACGATATTTAGAACCAAACATAGCGTAAGTTTTGTTTATCCTCAACTAATGCTGTAATGGTTGTAGATGCATCCTTTGTTTGATTAACTAAATCTTGTAAAATAGAATATTCAAATGTATTTCTTTCTATTATTTTTAGTATAGTAAAATTATACTGTTTGCAGTAATTAGTAATAAGTTCTTTGCGACGTTTACGATTTTTGGAGTTTGAAAGAGGAGTAAGAAAGATTATTATTTTTTTAGTATCAGGCATATTATTTTCCCATATAGTTAAACTTAAAAAGTTTGAACCACCAAAGAATACAACCTTTGGTGGTCGGGGAAGTAAGAAAACCATCAACGACAGTCATCAAAACTTACGCTATGCTTGATATAATGCCCATGAATTAAGGGATATTATGAAGTGCTTCACTATAAAACATTGCTGTGTAATAAGAGTTTTTAGCATATTTGCTATAACATAGCGTAAGTTTTGTCATAATAGTTTTTGGGTTTAAACCTTGGACATGACTATTATAACCCCGACCATAATAAAGTCGAGATTATACCATTCTATGGTTGATATAATACTACGTTGATTAAGAGGTTCTTACGCCCCAAAATAGCATGAGCTATTTCGTTTAAGATTCTATATATAAACACCAAAAAGTCAATCAAGAACTGGATTATTATTTAGGTATTTTTTGCTCCAAATAAAGCTGCTTAATATCCTGTCGAACTTTTTCCCAAGAAACTAATTTACCCTGAGCTGCTTGATCTAAGCCTACTTGAATTTCTTTGTTAAGCCACATTGTATAGTTCTCTTTTTCTTTATATTTTTGTTTAAGAAATTCATCAATTAATAAACCCGAGTTAGTATTATATTGTTTTAATAAATTTGTTAAATTATGCATTATTTATCATATTTTTATATATAGTAAGCAACTAACATTTTATATATTCGTTTAAAGCTTTTTTAACTATTCCGTTTAAACTATCACCATGCTGCATAGCATATAAACTTACTTCTTTATGTAACTCAGGATCAATTCTAACATTAAAACTGCCTTTAAACGGTTTCTCCGGAGCTTTACCTAATATATTACAATCTTCTAGATAACTATCCACGGCTTCATGAAATGATTTTATTAAAGTTTTAGCATCTGAGGCTTCGTAACTTACTAAATCTCTTATAAATTCTATTTTACCAAAAAATATTTCTTCCGAAGCATTAAAATGCACTGACCCAAAATAACCTTTATAACTTATAAAATCGTTTTTTGTCATATTAACTCCTCTTCTTCTAATTTTTTAATTATTTGTTCAATTAGATATGGCTTTATAATTGGTTTGGGATGAGGTTTATGTAAGTTAATGATTAAACCAGTTTTTTTATTATAAAATTTTCTTCTAGAACCTCCTGTTTTACCTCCAGTAAATTCTTCAAATAATAGGCTACTTAATACTCTAGTTAATTCATCCCATGTAAAATCTTTAGGTTTTGATTTAAATCTTTTGATAAGTTTATCTATTGAACTCAAATAAAAGTAATCCCCGCCGCAAGCAGCGGGGTATTTTAGAAGAAAGCTAGCTGATGATCCTCATGCAGTTTCTGATATTCCTTGCCTTGGTTTTTTATGTATTTTCCTATCATATTCTCATTTCCATGCTTACCTACCGTACTCGTAAAATATCCATCAGTCCAAAATTCTCCACCCCATAATTGTTTCTTTACCTGTGGACACTGTCTAAATATTTGACGAGCTGTAACACTTTTAATTGTTGTTACTATTTTTGTTACGCTATAGGTTGGTACAGATTGTACCAAAAAATGGACATGATCTTCATCAACCCCTATTTCTAAAAATTTTATTTGATATCTCTTTTCTATCTCTAAACATATTTCTCGTAATACTTGATCAACTGATACGTCAAACACTGCTCGGCGATATTTTGCTGGAAATACCATGTGATACAGCAGTACCGTAACATTATGACTTTTATGTATATATTTGCTCATTCCGCCATATTACGCCGCAAGCGGCGGGGAATATACCCAAAAGAGATTTAATATTCTTTTCACTTATAAATTCATAATAATATATTTATTAGCATGAAGCAACTAAAATTAGTTACATAAAGAATAAAGATTTTGAGATTAACCCGTTACTAAATTCTTACTTTAAAGATAATCTTTGATCTTCAGCAAATCATACCAAGAAGTACGTTTTTGACTAGGTTGGCGGAGTAAATAGGCGGGGTGGAAAATCGCCGTAGTCTGGATAGGAGCGGCTAGATATTTATTGGTGTAAAAATAATATTCTTGTCTAATTTTAGTAATACCGGCATTTTTCCCAAGTAGACTAGTTGCAGCAGTGCTACCAACTAAAATAATGAGTTTTGGGTTAACTAAAGCAATATGTTTCTCAACAAAAGGTCTACAAATATCAACTTCCTCTAAAGTTGGCTGCCTATTGGCAGGTGGACGCCAAAACACTGTATTGGTAATATAAGCATTATCTTTTCGTGAAATTCCGATTGCACGCAGCATATTATCAAGTAAATTACCGCTTTCACCGCAAAAAGGTATACCTTTCAAATCCTCATTACTGCCTGGTGCTTCGCCTATTAACATAATCTTAGCTGCCGGATTACCATCACCAAATACAGTGTTAGTAGCAAGCTTCTTAAGGTCACAGCCATTAAAATTTAGTAGAGATTCTTTAAGTTCTGCTATATTATTGGCTTTATCGGCAAGTGATCTTGCAAGGCTTATATTATCATGTGTTTTACCGTTCATATTAAACCCGTTTTCTTTTTGAGGCGTAGGTTTTGCTTGTGGCTTTTCAGCCAATTTGGTATTATCGCTTACTTTTAATTTTTGCGGATGCTCTGAACAATAATATTCAATCCCAATTGCATTTAGCCATTTAAATGTATTATTCATTAAATAAATTAAATATGTTAAAATATTCTGTACCTACTGAACTAAGCGGCTTAAGGCTTGATAAAGCTTTATCTCAGCTTCTTGAAAATGTCTCACGCAACCAGATTCAAAAAGCAATTAAAAGTTCTTGTGTACAAATTAACAATGTGATTATTCTCGATTCTGATATTTTGGTCAAGGAGAATGATATTATATTATTTTCTTTCAAAGAACCGGAAGAGTTAACAATAGAAGCAGCTGACATAAAACTTGATATAGTTTATGAGGATGAAGATTTAATAATTATCAATAAAGCTGCCGGTATGACTGTCCATTCAGGGGCAGGACATCATGACGATACGCTTGTTAATGCCCTACTCCACCATACAAGAAACCTATCCGATATCGGCTCATCAGAAAGACCTGGCATAGTGCATCGTTTAGATAAGGACACAACGGGCTTGATGGTGGTTGCTAAAAATAATAAAGCACATATGTTGCTTGCCAATCAGATCGAACAAAGGCAGGTCGTACGTAAATATAAAGCTTTAGTGTGGGGCGTAATTAATCCGCTAGAGGGAATAATTAAGAATAATATAGGTCGCAGTCGAAGCGATCGACAAAAAATGACAATATTGAAATATGGCGGAAAAGAAGCCGTAACCTATTATAAAACTCTAGAGCTATTTTATGGAGGTAGCATTAGTATGGTAGAGTGCAAGCTTGCTACTGGCAGAACTCACCAGATTAGAGTGCAGCTAAGCCATTTAAAACATTCGGTGGTTGGCGATCAAACATACGGCAATAATGACCGAAAAATTAACCATGCTCCCCTTACGCTAAAGGCAAAATTATTAGATTTCAAACGCCAAGCTCTGCATTCTTGGTATTTAAGCTTTACCCATCCAACCAGTAATGAAGTTATGGAATTCTCTTGCGATTTGCCTGAGGATATGCAAGGGATTATAGTCACCGATGCATTACACAAATTTATTGAACTTAAAAAACAAGCTCCTTTGGGTAATGTAGAAGATATTTTAGAAATGAAAAATCTAGGTAAAAAATAATTTATATGCAATATTCAATACAAGGGTTTCTTAACGAAGCAGCTTATAAATTACACCAAATTGGGATTAATAATCCAAAATTAGAAGCACGAATTTTATTGCAGCATGCTATAAATAAACCTCATGAATATCTACTTGCTAATCCTGAAAAACAACTAAACCAGCTAGAAATAGAAACTTTCGAAAAAGCATTAGCAAGAAGACTAAAGCACGAACCGATAGCCTATATTACAGGCATCAAAGAGTTTTACTCACGTGAGTTTATCGTTAATAAACACGTATTAATTCCAAGAAACGATACGGAAATTTTGGTTGATATTGTACTTCAATATCATTCTCGACACTTCCAATGTCATTCCCGCGTAGGCGGGAATCCAGAAAAAACATATAATATACTCGAACTCGGCACAGGGAGCGGTTGCATCTCTATCAGTTTATTGCTTGAACTACCAAATAGTCAAGTAACTGCAACTGATATAAGTATTGATGCGATAGAGGTTGTAAAAAGTAATGCCATAAAGCATGATGTAACGGATCGTTTACAAATTATTCATAGCGATTGGTTTGAGAGTCTTAAGAAACAAAAATTTGATCTTATAGTTAGTAATCCGCCATATATCTCTATAAACGAAAGGCCTGAAATGGCGATTGAGACAATAAATTATGAGCCATCTATTGCTTTATTCGCTGAAGAAGATGGCTTGCTGGGCTACAGAATCATAGCAGAGAATGCTAAAAAATTCTTAAAGCAAAATGGTAAAATTATATTAGAAATAGGATATAAACAAGCAGAGCAAGTTAGCCAAATCTTTTTAGATCATGGTTATGTTATTGACAATATCCATCAAGATTTGCAATCTCATAATAGAGTAATAGAAATATCTTTAATTCCGCTGAATAGATCATATGCAAGACGTATCGGTAAAAGTCTGTCAGGAGTGCAACAAAATTTATTAGATAACGAACTGCCAAAATATTTATTTTCAAAAGAAAAGCTTGTTGGTGAAAAGCGTCAAATTTTTCTAGAGATTGGCTTTGGTATGGGTGAGCATTTCATCAATCAAGCTAAGATGAATCCGGATAAACTTTTTATTGGCGTAGAGGTGTATTTAAACGGAGTTGCAAATGTTTTAAAACTTGCCGAGGAGCAAAATATTACAAATTTTTTATTATTTCCCAATAATTTAGATTTTATATTATACGACTTGCCAAATAATAGCTTAGATTGGATTTATATTTTATTTCCTGATCCTTGGATTAAGAATAGACAGAAAAAGAAACGTATTTTGAATAAAGAACGTCTGAAAATCCTACAAACTAAGATGAAAAATAAAGGTAGCTTGATCTTTGCTTCTGATATTGAAAATTATTTTGAGGAAGTAGTGGAGTTAATTAAACAAAATGGTAACTTCCAAATTACTAATGAGGATAATTATTTAAAACCACACGATAATTATATAGTTACTAAATACCATCAAAAAGCTATTAATGAAAGCAGAACACCCCAATTTTTAAAGGCTATATTTTCAAATGTTATTTTTGTGTAAATGTGGCATTGTTGTATGGCTTAAATGTCATTCCCGCGAAAGCGGGAATCCAGAAAAAATAAGCATAAATATAGCAAATTTTTATGAACGGCTTTGTAGGCTTTGCACTAAAGCATCTAAACCTTGGTTTTTCAAAATACCACCGAAATCTTCTCGTTGAGCACCAATAAGACTTACACCCTCTGTAATAACGTCGGAAACTTTAAATTTTCCATTTTCCATTTTACGCACTAAATATTCTACTTTAATATCCTGTCCTTTATTATTAATATTCATGCTAACCATAGAATCTTTTGGGCTTAGAACATGCACTCCTGTTACTTGAGGTTTTTCACCTTTGTAATCTTTTATTAGATCAGTATAAGCTTTAGTAACATATTTAGAATAAACTTCTGTAAACTTTGCAATTTGTTCCTTAGATAAAGTTTTTACGCCGTTACGTCCTAATGTATACCTAGCCATCCAGTCAAAATCTAGATTATTATGCATTAGTTTACGTGCTTTGGCAACTTTTGCATCTTGAGATAGGTTAGGATTATTTAAGGTAGTAGAAGCTTCATTTACTAAGTTAGTAACATAATTATTTAAACCTGCGGGGGCATTATCGTCTGCATAAGAAGAAAATGTAAAAATCAATAAAAATAAGCCAGTAATAATTTTTTGCATAAGAACCTCTTTTAATTAGAATTTACGTTTTTAGGTTTAGGGCATTTAAAGTTTTTGGGATATTGAACAGATGCTTCACGAGCTTGGTGTAATGCCGATCTGATAGTAGCATAAGGGTCTAACGAATTCTTCATAACATAATCACTAAATGATAATACATTATATCTATCATTTATTTTACTCACTGCTAAAACACTTAATTCAAAATCTTTATGGGTATAATACATTAAAGGATTAAGTGCATAATTAGTAAATATTGGGTCAGTCATATCCCTTGCATTAGTACTACCTATTATCGGTAACACTAAATAAGGACCTGGACCTACTCCATAATGTGCAAGAGTATTACCAAAAGTCTGACGATCTGATGGCAGCCCTACTTTACCTGCTACATCAAATAAACCACCTATACCAAGCGTAGTGTTAATGATAAACCGCCACACGCTTTTCATAGTCTTATCATAATTTAGCTGCAAACCATAATTTACAGCAGTAAGTGGCATATCAATATTACCAACAAAACTATTAACCCTTGCTTTCATATAATCATTTGTAAGGTTTTTATACCCAACAGCTAAAGGACGCAAGAATATATAATCTAATACTGTGTTAAACGCAAAAATTTTACGGTTAAATTTTTCGTATGGATCGTAAACTTCTCGGCAACCATTAATATTACTGCTACCATTATAGTTGTATATGTCATCATCTACATATTCAAGATCAGCTTTTGCGAATAATGAACATAGGATAATCGAAAGTATAATTAGTATTCTCATGATTTATTTTCAGTTTTCTTACATATAATAATACCGTATTTATTATTTTCCGCTAGTATTATTTCTTCAGAAGTTAATCTAACGAAATTATTTTTTTGTAAAATATTATTTATTTCATTTAAATTAAAAATAAATTCTTTACGTTTTACTGAAAAATGCGTATTCGAATTAGTAGGTAAACAAAGAGAAAAATATCCACCTTGATTAAGCGATTGATATATTGCATTGAAATATGCAGAAAGATCTTTAGTAAAAGTTAATCCACAAAAGCTTAAAATAATATCAAATTTATTTGAATTTTGTTTCAGAAACTCACTTATGGAAACATTATATATCTGATTATAAATTTTAAGGTTAGCATAATATTCTTCTTGAATATCATTCATTAAATTAGAAATTTCTACAGCTGTTAAAGTAAAGCTTTCTGGAAAACGCTTTTCTAATTCGTATCCGGCAAGTCCTATATTACTACCAAGCTCTAAGATAGAATAATCATCTGGCAGGTCAGTTATTTGCTTCAAGCTCTCATTCACAAATCTATAAGGCAAATGAATATTTTTATCATTGTTAAAAATACTTGGATAATTTTTTGCAGTTAAGTCCCTGTATTTTCCCCAAATCTCCACAGGTATTTCGGTAGCATTTTTATAATTTTTTAAAAAATTTATAAAAATTGCTTTATATTTTTCATTTGATTTTTCCAAATATTTTATGGCTTTTGGATAGTCATTTTTTAAAAAATAAGTCCAACCTAATTGATAATAAACTCTAGAATCATTAGGACTAAAAAAGTTATCAACTAACTTAAATCTAAGTAATGCATCGTTTAAATTACCTCTATATAAATGTTCAAGTCCAAGCTCATAATTGGTTTCACTTAAATGATTCATTTTATATTTACAGTCATTTAAATAATTTTTAAATTCTAGAATTTTGTTTTTAATAAAATTTGGTATATTTATTATCGTTAAGCAAAAATGTTTGATTTTATCCTTTATTTTACTAAGCATAGCTATTTTAAAATTAAATATTATCTAATATAATAAAGCATATCTTTATAAATTTTAAAATAAAATAATGGTTATATTATCAAATCAATTACTGATGAAGATGATGAATCTACAAAAGAAATACTATATTTACTGTCTAATTCAGTAAATGCTAGCCGAATAATGGAAGCTATTAAGCGAGTGGAAAGAGGCGAATTTATTGAAGTTGATTTAGATGATTAAGATTTTCTTCACAGAATTTAAAACTTACTATATTATCATTTTCATCAATACGGACTAATATTATGTCAATTATTTCTACTCGATTAAATGCTATAAAACCATCTCCGACGCTTGCAGTTGTTAGAAAAACGCTTGAGCTTAAAAGAGAGGGCATTGATATTATTGCACTTGGGGCAGGTGAGCCTGATTTTGATACGCCTGATAATATCAAAGAAGTAGCTATCCAAGCTATTAAAGATGGGTTTACTAAATATACAAACGTTGAGGGTATGCCAGCTTTAAAAGAAGCAATACAAGCTAAATTCAAACGAGAAAATAATATAGATTATGATCTTGATGAAATAATAGTTAGCACCGGCGGCAAGCAAGTTATATATAATATATTTATGGCATCTTTAAATAAAGGTGATGAGGTTATTATTCCTGCTCCTTATTGGGTGTCCTATCCAGATATGGTTTTACTTGCTGAAGGTGCTCCGGTTTTTGCAAATTGCGGTATTGAAAGTAACTTTAAACTAAGCGGTGAAGTTTTAGAACAGTTAATTACGCCTAAAACTAAATGGCTTATTATTAATTCGCCTAGTAATCCAACAGGTGCAAGCTATAGCCATTCAGAACTAGAAAATATTGCTGAAATTCTAAGAAAGCATCCGCATGTAAACGTCATGTCTGATGATATTTATGAGCATATTACTTTTGATGGTTTTAAATTTTATACTTTAGCAGAAATAGCACCTGATTTAAAAGATCGAACATTTACTGTTAACGGAATATCGAAAGCATACTCTATGACAGGTTGGCGTATAGGTTATGGTGCAGGTTCGAAAGCTTTGATTAAAGCTATGACTATTATTCAGTCACAAAGTACTTCAAACCCGTGTTCAATAAGCCAAGCAGCAGCCGTTGAGGCACTAAATGGCGTGCAAGGCTATATTGCACAAAATGCTTTAAATTTTGAGAAAAAACGTGATCTTGCTTTATCGATTTTACAAAGAGTGAAATATTTTGAATGCTATAAACCTGAGGGTGCTTTTTACTTATTTATTAAATGTGATAAGATTTTTGGAGCTAAAACTAAATCAGGAAAAGTAATTACTAATAGTAACGATTTTGGTGAATATTTACTTGAAGAAGCAAAAGTCGCTGTAGTCCCTGGTATTGCTTTTGGCTTAGAGGGATATTTCAGGATTTCCTATGCTACTTCTATGAAAGAACTGGAAGAGGCTTGTTTGCGTATGGAGAAAGCTTGTGGTTCATTATAGTACAAACGTGTTTTATGTCATCCCGTGGCTTGACCACGGGATCCAGCAATATAAAATACAAATAAAAAAGCTCGATTTTATCTCGCTTTATACTGGTTCCCGTGAATAAATCACGGGATGACAAATATGGGTAATCAATGCGTAAAGCTTTTAAAAAATTTTTAAAACGTAATAAATTTGTCCTTAGTTTAATCACTATTTTACTATATTGGTATTTGCGTTTTGTTTATTTTACTTCAAAGCAAAAATTTATATTCTATTACAATGGAAATAAGGAAAAGTTTTTAAATGAGCAAGGCGTAATTTTTGCATTTTGGCATAATATGCTTGCATTAAGTCCTGCTATGTTTAAAGGAATGCCAGATGTCTACGCATTAATATCCCCACATTTAGATGGCAAGATTTTAAATGATTTAGTCGATAAATTTGGCTGCAAAGTTATAGTCGGTTCTAGCAATAAAAATCCACTTGGAGCATTACGGAGTATTATCGAAAAGCTTTCTCAAGGTGCAAATGTAATAATTACGCCTGATGGTCCTAAAGGTCCTGTATATAAAGTAAATAGCGGAATTACTGAAATTGCTTATAAATACAATAAAAAATTAATTCCAGTAGTCAGTAATACTTCTAGATGTTTTAGATTAAGAAGCTGGGATAAGTTGATAATCCCTTTGCCATTCGGTACAATTAAAGTAATAATAGAATCGCCTTTAGAGCTGACAGACAATAAAACACAAAATCATATGAATCTTGAAAAATGTTTAGTTAATTTAACTGAGAACTTAATAAAATGATGCGTTTATATTACTTTTTAAGTTTTTTGTTATTACCTATTTATTTTGTTATAATTTTCATTCGCTTATTAATAGGCAAAGAAGACATAAAGCGTGTTAAGGAGCGTTTTGCGATCGGTAAACACAGGCAAGATAATGGATTTTTAATTTGGATTCATGCAGCTAGCGTCGGCGAATCTATGATTGCTTTAAATTTAGTTGATAATATAAGCAAACATTTTCCTGAAGTCCGTTTTTTAGTCACTTCTTGGACACAATCTTCTGCTAAAATATTAAGTAGCAAATTACCTAAAATAGCTACTCACCAATTGCTTCCGATAGATAATATTATTTTTACCAAAATTTTTCTAAATAATTGGAAGCCTGATTTAGGTATTTTCATAGAATCAGAATTATGGCCAGGTACTATTAATGAAGCAGCAAAGCATTGTAAATTATTGCTTGTGAATGCCCGCATGTCTGATAAATCCTTTGAATCTTGGAAGAAAAGAAAAGGCTTTTTTCAGCTCATTGTTACAAATTTCAGCGAAGTTATTGTGCAAAGTGAGCGTGATTTACAGAAATTTAATGAGCTTGGAATATCAAACACAACTAATTTAGGAAATATCAAATTTGCTAATGAAAAGCTTCCAGTTAATCAAGAAGAGCTTGTAAAGCTAAGTGAACATCTAAAAAATAAGCAAATTATCTTATTTGCTAGCACCCATCCGGAAGATGAAGAAATTATTTTACCTATTATAAAAAACTTAAAAAAACAAGTTACAAATTGTTATATTATCTTAATCCCAAGGCATCCCGAGCGAGTTAAATCAATTCTTGATAACTGCATAGCACAAGATTTATCAGCTACTGCTAAATCACAGAATGACTTACCTGTTTTAACCGATGATCTTTATATAGTTGATAGATTCGGTGAAATGGGTTTATTTTTCTCCATATCTTCAATATCTTTTATTGGTGGTTCTTTTAAACAAGGGGGACATAATATTTTAGAGGCGGCACATTTCTCTAATTGTATTATCTTTGGTCCTGATATGAGTAAGAACACTGACATTGCTAAGCACGTCCTTGAAAATAAAGCAGCTATTCAAATCAAAAGTGGTAAAGAGTTATTAAATACCCTGGAATACTTGCTTGCTCCTAGTAATTCTATAGAATTAAAAAACTATCAAGAAAATTCACTAAAATTTGTTGAAGAAAACCAGAAAATACTTGATGAATATCTTCAAATAATTACAAAATTTTTCCCATAAAATATAACAAAAGTAGAATTTCTAAAAATAATATTTGACTTTTGATTGTAAAGTGATTAAATAGCACTACTTAAAAATTAAGAGAGGCATTATGTATGATCCAACAAAACCACAGGACCCAGACACTATACGTGCTATTATAAGTAGACAGGCCGCAGAAGACCAAGCAGCAAGGGAAAGAGCAAAAAAAGGTAATAGTGATGATGGGGAGCTACTTGGGATGCTCATAGTATTTGGATGTTGTGCAGCATATGAAGGAGTAAAGTTTGCTGGAAAAGCTGCTATAGCAGGCGGAAAAATGGCTGTAGAAGGAGGAAAGATAGCAGGTAAAACGGTAATAAATGCTCGTAAATTGCATAAAGGAGAAGTAGAAATTGTAAATACCGATAACCAAGGGAGAATTATAGAAAAAGCTCCTGAATATAGTCCTACACTTACTGAATCTCAAGAAAGCCCTACATTTTCCAAAAGAGAAAAAGTAAAAGAATGGATTGGAAAAGGAATTAAAAAGAGTCGATCAGCTAGCGAGCTATTAACAAGTGCTTATAAATTAACTACTAGCACAACAGAAGAAGTTGTGACGGATGCAGGAGATAAAACCAAAGTTATTATTAAACCTAATACTAGTAATACTGTTAATACTGAAGACCATAAGATTAGACCTCTTATTAATAAACAAAATAAATATTATGGCGAAATACAAGAAGACACTATAAATACTATGCTAAAATATAGATTTAATGGTAAAAAAATTGTAGAGGTAACAAAATATAAATCATTTGAAAATACTATAAGTAAGTAGAACAGAACCTATTTAAAATAATAAGATTTTAAATAGGTAATGATGAACAGAAAATATAGACACTTATCTCGAGAAGAGAGATATGAGATAAAAAGAATGTATGACCTAGGAGTCAGTATTAATAAGATAGCACAACATCTTACGAGGTCTAAAAGCACTATTAGTATGGAGCTAAAAAGACAAAACTTACGCTATGTTATAGCAAATATGCTAAAAACCCTTACTACAAAGCTATGTTTTTACAGTGCATCACTTTATAATATCCTTTAATTTATAGGAATTATATCAAACATAGCGTAAGTTTTGAAGAAATAAGGTAAAAGATAAGTATATGCCTTGTGTTGCTCAGGAAAAATATGAAAACAGGATGTATCAGCAAGAGTTATTAAAAATAGAAAAGAACCCTATGTTGTTAGATTATATTAAAAATGCTATGATTCGCAAGAAATGGTCGCCGGATGCTATAGCCGGAAAGTTAAAACTAGACAAAAATACAGCTTTGTGTATCAGTACAGAAAGTATATATAGATTTGTTTACACTTCTGCAGTAGCAGCTAAATTAAAGTTATATAGCTATTTACCTTCTAAAAGATATAAAAGGCAAGAAAGAGGGAAGAGGCGTCAAAGGATCATTATACCACAAAGGATCTCAATACATCAGCGTGATGCAATAGCTACGAAAAAGGTAGAAGTAGGGAATTTTGAGGCAGATCTTACATTTCATAAAGGTAATCAAAGTATGAATATTGGTGCACTGGTGGATAAAAAGAGTCAAAAGATTATTTTAGTGCTGAATAACTCCAAGAGAGCTACAACAGTTACCAATGGTTTTTTAAGAAAGATAAAAACTCTTCCAAATAGTGTGAGAAAGACTATTACTATGGATAATGGCAAAGAGTTTGTGGGGCATGTTGCCTATAGACTATCTGGGTTTCAAACTTTCTTTTGTGATCCATACCGCCCTAGACAAAAAGCATTAGTGGAAAAAATGAATTCTATGATTCATAGAATTTTACCTAAAAATACAGATATTACTACCGTTACACAAAGAGGTCTTGACAATGTTGCTGAGATTTTAAATAACATGCCAAGAAAGATTTTTGGTTATAAAACCCCCAATGAAATTTGGGCAGAAAATTTATAGGTTTTGTTCTACTTAGTCCTTGCATTTTCATTATTAATACTGACTCCTAGGTCATACATTCTTTTTATCTCATATCTCTCTTCTCGAGATAAGTGTCTATATTTTCTGTTCATCATTACCTATTTAAAATCTTATTATTTTAAATAGGTTCTGTTCTACTTACTTATAGTATTTTCAAAACTACTATGCCAGCCAATTAATAGCTAATTTTTTAGAAAAATTAGGAGTAACTCACTTAATTACCATCGATTTGCATTCTGATAAAATAGAAAAGTTTTTTAATATTCAGGTTTCTAATCTCAAACCTATCGAATTATATTTACCATTTTTGCAAAATTATAAAAATTGTATTATAGTTGCCCCTGATAAAGGAAGCATTAATAAGGTAGAACCAATTGGAAACTTGTTAAACATAGATTAGCCTATATAACCAAAGAAAGAGATGTTAATAATAGCTGCAATATGGTAGAAATAACAGGGAATGTTAAGGGCAAAATTGTATATTAATTGATGATATTATCGATAGCGGTGAAACTAATTTATAAAGCTGCTAATTTTTTAAAGCAGCATGGAGCTTTATCGGTAAATACTTTTATTACGCATGCTGTACTTTCAAAAAATTATGATATCGCATTATTGGATCGTATTTTTGTTACTGATACTATAGAAACAGATGACTTATCTTCTAAATTTCATATAATACCTATATTGCCTATCTTAGTAAAAGAGTTAAAAAATATAATATGAGTTTATGCACTCTTGAAATAAATTTGTCAGCTATAAAAGCTAATTATCGTTTATTGAAAAATATTTGTGAAATGACTGAAGTAGGGGCGGCAGTTAAAGCCAACTCTTATGGACTCGGTGCAATAGAAATTTCTAAAAACTTGCTAGAAAAAAATTGCCGATATTTTTTTGTTGCCTCAAGTAATGAGGGAATTAGTTTGCGTAAAGCTATAGGCACTGAAGTAAATATTCTTATTCTTAACGGCGTATTTGAACATGATGCTTTAGAACTTATAGAATATAATCTAATACCTGTTTTAAATAATTTAAACCAAATCAAAATTTGGCAAAAATTTAGTAATCTAAAAAATCAATCATTATCTTGCTATCTGCATTTTAATACCGGTATTAATCGCCTTGGACTAACTCATAATGAGATAGAACAGCTAATTAATAATCGTGATTTGTTAGAAGGGTTGAATGTGGAATATATCATAAGCCACTTATCAGCTTCTGAAGATAGCAATAACCCTTATAATTTAGAACAACTAAACAAATTTAAAGCTTATTTGGAATATTTCCCAACTGCTAAAGCAAGTCTTGCTAATTCCGGGGGTATATTTTTAGGGAAAGATTATCATTTTAATTTAGTAAGACCTGGTGCTGCTTTATATGGTTTAAATCCTTTAGGCAGTAACAAACCCAATCCGATGCAAAACCCTGTAACCTTAAAAGCACCTATAATTCACTTACAAAATTTGACATATGGGAGTCGTATCGGCTATAATATGACTTTTACAACCAAGCGTGATAGCTTAATCGCAACTCTGCCTTTTGGCTATGCTGATGGATTTAGTCGTAATTTTAGTAATCAAGGTACAGTATTTATTAATGGTCGCAACGTCCCAATAATAGGACGAATATCAATGGATTTAGTCAATATTGATGTTACCGATCTACCACCCTCAGATATTTTTTTGGGACAAGAAGTAGAAATTATTGGCAATAATTGCACTCCTGATAAAATAGCGGATATTATAGGTACTATAGGATATGAGATATTAACCAGCCTTGGTAATAGATATAAGAGAATTTATACTTGATAATGTTATAACCTTAGTGTTATCTAGTTGCTTGTCTACGGGATAACGGCTAAAATAACATTAATAATTTAAAATATAAAAAGAATAATACAGATGTTATTAAATATAGCTAATTCTATTGGTAAACGCACCATAAGACTAGCACAAAGTATCGGCAAATTTTCTATATTTAGCTTAGCTGCCATTACTAGCATTATAAGACCACCTTTATATTTTAGTTTAATTATCAAACAATTATTATTTATCGGCTTTTATTCTTTGCCTGTTGTCGCCATGACTACCTTTTTCTCAGGTGCAGTATTGGCATTACAGAGTTATACAGGATTTTCTCGTTTTTCTGCTGAAAGTTCTATTGCAACTGTAGTAGTGTTATCCTTAACTAGGGAACTTGGACCAGTGCTTGCTGGATTAATGGTAGCAGGACGAGTAGGAGCATCAATTGCAGCGGAAATAGGTACTATGAGAGTTACCGAACAAGTAGATGCTTTATATACTCTCTCTACAGATTCTATTAAATATCTTGTTTTCCCAAGAGTAATTGCAGCTATTATTACTATGCCTTGTCTAGTTTTAATCGGCGATGTAATCGGGGTTATGGGAGGTTACTTAGTCGGCGTATATAAGCTTGACTTTAACAGTAGCACTTATTTAACTAGCACTTTTCAATATTTAGAGCCAATAGATGTAATATCTGGTCTTGTTAAGGCTGGAGTCTTCGGCTTTATTATTTCTATAATAAGCTGCTATAGTGGTTATTATTCAGGTAAAGGAGCTAAAGGTGTTGGGCGAGCTACTACTTCTGCGGTAGTAAATTCTTCCATTTTAATCCTAATTAGTAACTACTTAATAACCGAATTATTTTTTAAAGTATAAAAAAGATATGAGTGTAGAAGAAATAAAAATAAAAATTCGGTCATTATATAAATCTTTCAATAGTCATAAAGTATTAGACGGAATAGACCTAGATGTAAAAAAAGGTAGTTCTTTAGTTATTTTAGGCGGTTCAGGTAGCGGTAAGTCGGTCCTAATTAAAAATATAGTAGGATTAATTAAACCTGATCAAGGTCAAATCTTTATTGATGGTGCAGAAATTCAAAATATCTCAAGCAAAAAAAGATTTGAGATTATGAAAGATATCGGATTTTTATTCCAAGGCGGAGCTCTTTTTGATTCTTTAAATGTACGTGATAATATTACTTTTGATACTAACAAATTATCTAAAAAAGAGAAGAACGATCTTGCTGGAGCAAAACTTGATTCAGTAGGCTTATCGCCTAGAATTCTTGACCTATATCCATCAGAATTATCAGGAGGTATGAAAAAAAGAGTAGCACTTGCACGAGCAATTTGTAGCACTCCATCGATTTTATTTCTTGATGAACCAACAACTGGGCTTGATCCTATAATGGCTAATGTTATTAATGAGTTGATTATAAAAATCCAAGAGGAGTTAGGGGCAACTACAATCACTATAACTCATGATATGATTAGTGCCGAAAAAATAGCTAAAGAAATAGCTATGATTTATCAAGGAAAAATTAAGTGGTATGGTAGCAAAGATGAAATGCGTAATAGCAATAATCCTTACTTAAAACAGTTTATAAACGGCTTAACTACGGGTCCTATTGAGGTATAATATGTTTAAAAATTTATTATTTATAATAACGATTTTAAGTATAAGTTTTAATGTTTATGCCATAAATAATAGAGCTTATACGACATCAGATATAGTAAAAATAGCGATTGTTCTTGGAATTGTTGCTTTAATTTTTAGCCCTGCAAAATTTCGTATTATAGTTATTGGTACGGCTCTAGGTCTAACTCTTGCATATTATACCTATAAATATATAGTACCTATCTTTATTTCTTCATTAAACGGTCCTTGAAAAATAAGACGAATTTAATCTATTTTATACCCAACTAACGCTTGTTTAAAAACTTCTATATCTATCTGCCAATCGTTGGTATCAAGGCTAGAGGGTAGAATCATTTGAGGTTTAATAGGAAAATAAGCTAACCTAAATCCCCATTTAATTCCCCAATAACTTTTATAGTTTTATTTTGATGATCTATTTTCACTGCATAAGTATGGGCAGTCCAATAAGTTAAAGGCTTAGAAAAAATTGTATAAGACCATAAAGGAGCATCGTAGAAATCCTGCTCCAAAGTATAAAAAGGGTTTAATTCTACATTAGTATCTATAAATCTTTGTAATTTCTTATCTAAAGAATTAGTGCGAACGATCTGAAGCCAAGCATTATGCTCTTGCTTGCTTATATGAATAATAGGGAAAGATAGATTAAAACAATTTTTTGGAGCATTCGGGATATAGGAAATGTTAAAATCTCCTTCTATAGAATTAAGCTCAAGATTTTTATAATTACTTTTGTATAAACAGTTTCCTATATGTTCAACTACTTCATTATTTATCTTAAGATCCTGCCAAAATAAACTAAAAATAAATAAAAATATACTGATGAAACAGATTGATCTAAAAATATTTTTAGGTTTCAATACAATTTTTGACCGTTAGGTACTTTAGGGTCAATCATGACTAAACATATATCGTTATTAGAATCAGGAAATCCTACTAATAAAAACTGAGATAAGAAGCCGGCTATATTCTTTTCTCCTAAATTCACACAACCGACTATGGATTTGCCTATTAATTTTTGAGAGGTATAATGTTTTGTTATTTGTGCGGATGTTTGTAAAATTCCAAAATCTACCCAAACTTTTAATGCCAGCTTTTTGGCTCTTAGAAACTATTTTACTTTGGTAATTGTTCCTGAACGTAACCAATATTCTCAAATTTTTTGAAGGTTATCATTACTGTTTTTCTTTAGTAATTTCATCATATTTTTTGAGCTTTGTAAGGACACGCTCTAAATTATCTAACCTAATCATGCATGGACCATCACTTGGAGCATTATCCGGATCCTGATGTACTTCCATATAGAGACCAGCAACACCTACTGCAACTGCAGCTTTTGCAAGTAATTCTACATATTTACGCTCTCCTCCAGTACTTCCTCCAAGCCCACCAGGTTGCTGCACAGAGTGAGTAGCATCAAAAATTACAGGAGCATTTAATTCAACCATTACCGCAAGACTACGCATATCGGATACTAAATTATTGTAACCAAAACATGTACCACGCTCTGTTAATAATATGTCTTTTGCTCCAAATGATTCTAACTTCTTGTGTACATTTTTCATATCCCAAGGAGCTAGAAACTGCCCTTTTTTAACATTTACTATTTTTCCGGTTGCAGCTGCAGCGTGAAGTAAATCTGTTTGCCTGCACAAAAATGCTGGGATTTGTAACATATCAACTATTTTAGCTACCTCAGCACATTGATTTTCACTATGAACATCAGTAACTATAGGGCAGTTAAATGCTCTTTTTACTTCTGCTAAAACTTCCAAGCCTTTATCAATTCCAAGACCTCTAGCACCATTTACAGAAGTTCTATTACCTTTATCAAAAGAAGACTTATATATAAATGGAATATTAAGTTTAGTAGTTAATTTAACAAGCTCTTCTGCCATAAACAAAGCGTGATCTAGTCCCTCAATTTGACAAGGTCCTGCAATCAGAGTAAAAGGTAGATCATTGCCTATTTTTAAATCTTTTAACTTTATTATTTTTTGCATAATTTTTTATTACAATTTATTTAGCTATAGGCATACTATTATCTACTTGATTTTCTTCAATTTCATTGATTTTAGATACTAAATCTGGTTTCTTCTGAGAAGAAAGATTAGCAAGTATTATTGCATTTATTAAAAATAATGACGCAAGTATTACAGTACTCTTAGTAAGAAAATTATTTGCTGTTTTAGCACTGATCACTCCCATATTTCCTCCACCACTTATACTACTAATTCCATCTGAACCGCTACGTTGCATTAGAATAACTATAATCAATAATATTGCGATAGTAATATGTACAAAAAGAAGTATGTCTAACATAATATAAAATAACCATTGGTATTATTTTAAGGAATTATATAATAATTTTATCTCATTTGCAATGCAGCTTTAAATAATAGATAAAATGAATCCGAAAAGGCTGAGTTATACTATTCATTAATATTGTTTGAATCATTATTTATAACTGATTTGACTAATTTATTATACTTTTCTTTTATTGCCATTAAATTATAATCACCATCATAACAACCTTCTATACTAATAATTTTTTGTATGTAAAAATTTAATTGTTCCACTTCTGGTGAACCAACATTACTAAAATAAGATTTGATTTGTTTTATTTGCCTAATAAGCATAGGAATATCATCAGGTTTTATTACAAACAATCCTATAAATAAAACTATTAATGTTTGTGTTAGCGACATATTTAAATTAATTTTTTATGCTTATATTTTGGGTTTAAAGTATTTTCTCCGTTTATTTTTAACATATACTCGTGATAATCCTGATAGTTTCCTTCAAACCAAGTGGCATTACCCTTTATATCATATGCAATAATGTGAGTAGCTATCCTATCTAAGAACCATCTATCATGACTAATTACTAATACACAACCCGCAAAATCTAAAATTGCATCTTCAAGAGCTCTTAACGTATCAATATCTAAGTCATTAGATGGCTCATCTAACATTATAACATTTGCCCCTTCTTTTAACAATTTTGCTAAATGCACTCTATTACGCTCTCCTCCAGAAAGCTGTCCAACTTTCTTTTGCTGATCACCTCCTCTAAAGTTAAAAGCTGCACAATATGCTCTACTTTTAACTATTCTGCTACCAAGCTGTAATTCATCTAATCCTTCTGCAATTTCTTCCCAAACGGTTTTATTCCCATCCAAATGATCACGTGATTGGTCAACATATCCTAATTTTACTGTTGAACCGATTTTAATAGAGCCTTTATCAGGTTCTACTTTACCTGTGATGATATTAAATAATGTAGTTTTACCTGCACCATTTGGTCCAATTATCCCTACAATCGCTCCACGTGGAACTTTAAAACTAAAATCCGATAAGAGCGTTTTATCATTATATTTTTTGGCTATATGTTCTGCTTCAATAACTAAATCACCAAGACGCGGACCATTAGGTACAATTATTTGAGTAAGATCACTTTTTTGTTCTTGTTGTTTATTTAGCAATTCTTGATAAGCAGTAATACGAGCTTTATTTTTTGACTGCCTTGCTTTTGGAGTTTGACGAATCCATTCTAGTTCACAATTTAATTGTTTTTTTCTATCATCTTCTTCTTTACTTTCTAGAGCTAACTTTTCTTGTTTTTGTTCCAACCATGAACTATAATTTGATTTCCATGGAATACAATGTCCCCGATCTATCTCTAATATCCATTCTGTAACATTATCTAAGAAATAACGATCATGTGTAATAACTATTACTGTACCTTTATATTCTTTAAGATAGTTCTCAAGCCAAGAAACTGATTCAGCATCTAAATGATTTGTCGGCTCATCAAGTAATAACATATCAGGTTTTTCTAAAAGAAGCTTACACAAAGCAACTCTTCTTTTTTCTCCACCAGAAATTTCATTAATATTTGCCTCTTTTGATGGACAACGCAATGCTAACATTGCAATTTCTATTTCCCGCTCTAAATCCCACGCATCACAATTATCTATTTTTTCTTGTAATTCTGCCTGTTTATTAAAGAGTTGATTCATTTCTTCGTCAGTAATTTCGGTAGCCAGCTTATTATTTATTTCATTAAATTCATCGATAAGTTTCTTTTTCTCATATAAACCTTCCATAATATTATCAAATACATTTTTATTTGGATTAAGATATGGTTCTTGAGGCAAATAACCGACTTTTATATTTAGTGCTGCCATTGCTTTACCATCAAATTCCTTATCTATACCTGCCATAATTTTTAATAAAGTAGACTTACCTACTCCATTTGGTCCTATTATTCCAATTTTAGCACTTGGTAAAAAAGATAAATTTGTTTCCTTTAAAATTTTCTTACCATTTATAGTTTTACTTAAACCATTTATTTCATAAATATATTGAGATGACATAAATTATTTATTTCCTTGTATTAACTTAACTCTAACAAAATTTTATCTAGTTCTTTCAAATCCTTGTAATGAAATATTAACTTCCCTCCTAAAGAATAATTCTCTATTGTCACTTTTATATTAAATTTTTCTGACAAAATTTTTACTAATGATTGTAAATCATTATCTTCTGTTTTTTCTTTAAAAAGCTGTTTTCCTATTCTATTATTATCAGGATACTTTGTATATTCATTTTGAGACCATTGTCTTACTAGCTCTTCTGTTTGACGCACATTCAAATCATTGTCTATAACATAATTTGCTATTACTTCTGCATGCTCATGATTTATTAAGCATCTAGCATGTCCCATACTAAGTATATTTTCATCTAATTTATTTTGAATAGATTGTGGTAAATTATTGAGCCTTAGCAAATTAGCTATATGACTACGGCTTTTACCAAGTCTTTCTGCTAATTTTTCTGCTGTGTAATTAAAATTTTCTACTAAATATTTGAAGCCACGAGCTTCTTCCATGACTGTTAAATCCGATCTTTGTATATTCTCAATTAATGCTATCTCCATGCTCTCTTTAGCATCTAAATTTTTTATGATTACCGGTATCTCAGAAATTTTTGCTAATTTACATGCACGCCAGCGTCTTTCACCTGCTATAATTTGAAAACTATTATCAATAATAATAGGCTGAAGTAAACCATTATTTAATATAGAATCTGATAATTCTTTTATTTTATCATATTCAAAATGCTTTCTAGGCTGATTTTCATTTGGTTTTATTCTATCAATATTTATAATTTGTACTATTTCTAAACTTTCTTTTTCTGTAGATATAACCTCTTCTCCTAATAATGAAGACAAGCCTCTACCTAACCCTTTATTTTTCATTATATCTTCCCAAAATTTCTTTTGTAAGTTCCATATACGCCACTGCCCCTGCACATTTATAATCATATATAATAGCAGGTTTTCCATATGAAGGAGCTTCAGATAACTTAATGTTTCTAGGAATTACAGTTTTAAACACTAATTCTCCTAAACAACTTCTTACATCTTCTTCTACTTGCTCAGTTAAACGATTACGCCTATCATACATTGTAAATAATATACCTGCAATCTTTATCTTAGGGTTTAATCTTTTTTCTACAATTTCAACTGTCTTTAGCAAATGACTTAACCCTTCCAAAGAATAAAAATCACATTGCATTGGAATTAATACCTCGTCGCCTGCAACTAAAGCATTTATTGTTAATAAATTTAACGAAGGCGGACAGTCAATAATTATATAATCATATAATGCTTTTATTTCTTCTAATAACTTCATTAAAATATATTCTCGTTCTTCTAATTTTACTAAATCTAGTTCAGCAGCAGATAAATTAGTATTTGAGGTTATTATTTCTAAATTTGGAATATTAGTAGAGATTATTGTATCTTTTAATTTGATTATATTTGTTAATGCTTGATATATAGTATTTTTTCGTTGTTGTTGACTAACGCCAAAACCAGTACTACTATTACCTTGAGGGTCAAGGTCTATTACTAAAACTTTTTTATCCATAGCTGCAAGAGCAGTAGCTAAATTTACAGTGGTAGTAGTTTTAGCTACACCTCCTTTTTGATTAACTACGGAAATTACTTTTACAGTCATATTATTTTTGTTAAGCCGCTAATTTCTAAAATTTTACTATCTTTTGAAGTTATACTTTGGTTTATTAAACACTTAAATAACCATTTTTTTCTAGCTTCTTTTATTTCAGACAAATAGCTTTTTCCTTTTGGAAGCAAAAATTTATTTTACACAGAGATATTTTTTGTGCAAATAAAAGTAATCCCCGCCGCAAGCAGCGGGGTATTTTAGAAGAAAGCTAGCTGATGATCCTCATGCAGTTTCTGATATTCCTTGCCTTGGTTTTTTACGTATTTTCCTATCATATTCTCATTTCCATGCTTACCTACCGTACTCGTAAAATATCCATCAGTCCAAAATTCTCCACCCCATAATTGTTTCTTTACCTGTGGACACTGTCTAAATATTTGACGAGCTGTAACACTTTTAATTGTTGTTACTATTTTTGTTACGCTATAGGTTGGTACAGATTGTACCAAAAAATGGACATGATCTTCATCAACCCCTATTTCTAAAAATTTTATTTGATATCTCTTTTCTATCTCTAAACATATTTCTCGTAATACTTGATCAACTGATACGTCAAACACTGCTCGGCGATATTTTGCTGGAAATACCATGTGATACAGCAGTACCGTAACATTATGACTTTTATGTATATATTTGCTCATTCCGCCATATTACGCCGCAAGCGGCGGGGAATATACCCAAAAGAGATTTAAATTAGAAAAAGCTCTACAGGTTAATATATTACAGCTTATTTCTGTTTTTTCAATTCTTTGATTAATTATTTGTATATTATTATTTGATATTTTTGCTGCTTTCTCTAAAAAGATGCACTTACGTAAATCAGCTTCTATTAAACTTGTCTTTGCTACTCCAGCGATAGACAATATTATACCTGGAAAACCTGCTCCACTTCCTATATCAACTAAATGTATTTCTTTATCGTTAATATATACTGTATTAATTGCAAGGAATCTAATATATGACGTTTCCAAAAATTTTGCGTACTATTTTCTGATATAAGGTTAATAGCTTTATTCCACTTTTGTACTAATGCTTGAAAAATTTGTAATTTTTCAATTACTTCATGCGGAACTTCTATCATTGATATTTAGTTTTTAAATAAATTATAATAGCAGTAATTGCAGCAGGAGTAACACCAGAAATTTGTCGTGCCGCAGCAATAGTAATAGGGTTATGATAAGAAAGCTTTTCCTGTATTTCTAATGATATACTTGGTATTTTAAAATAGTCAATATTTTTAGGAATTGAATAAGCTTCCTCGCTTTGGAATAAATTAATGTCAGCATGTTGCCTGGCTAAATACGAAGCATATTTAGCTTCAATATAAAGTAGTTGTAAAATATTATTATCTATATCTTTAAGTACAGGAAAAATTTTAATAGCTTGCTCAACATCAAAATTAGGAATTTTAAATAAATCCAACACTGTCTTATGTGTACCATCCTGTGCAACTTTTATACCAACTTTAGCAAGTTTACTAGTAGTTAAAGATAAGGTATTTAATAATGATTTTATACTTTCTATATTTTTACATTTTGTTGTAAATATTTCTTTACGCTTTTCAGATATAACACCAATACTTATTCCCATCTCTGTCAAACGTAAATCAGCATTATCTGCTCTTATAGATAATCTATATTCTGAACGTGAAGTAAACATCCGATATGGCTCTAAAGTTCCAAACGATGTTAAATCATCTATCATTACTCCAATATAACTATTTGCTCTTGTTAGTATAAAAGGTGGTTGATTTTTTACTGCTAAAGCGGCATTAATACCTGCTACTATACCTTGTCCTGCAGCTTCTTCATATCCTGTAGTACCATTAATTTGACCTGCAAAATACAAACCTGTTATTTTTTTTGTTTCCAGTGTACTACTTATTTCACGTGGATCAATATAATCATACTCTATAGCATAACCTGGACGTAAAATTATTGCATTTTCTAAGCCTGGAATAGTTTTTATTAATTGATGTTGTACTTCTTCAGGTAGAGAAGTAGAAATTCCATTTGGATAAATTGTATAGTCATCTAACCCTTCAGGTTCTAAAAAGATACGATGCTCTGATTTTGTACTAAATCTAACTATTTTATCTTCTATAGAAGGACAATAACGCGGTCCTATTCCTTCTATCTGACCTGAATACATTGCGGATTTATCAAGATTTGCTCGGATAACATTATGCGTTTCTATAGTAGTTTTTGTTACAAAGCAATTTATTTGAGGGACATTTACATTATCAGTTAATTCTGAGAAAGGTCTAGGCACTTTATCCCCAGGTTGTGATTCTACTTTACTGTAATCAATAGTACGTCCATCAATTCTTGGAGGGGTTCCTGTTTTTAATCGAGAGAGTTTAAAACCTATTCTTCTTAAAGTATTTGATAACCCATAAGATGGTTCTTCATCTACTCTACCAGCAGGGATTTTTTTTGATCCAATATGAATTAGTCCTGATAAAAATGTACCTGTAGTTAATATAATTTTTTGACACGGTATTTTACTACCATTATTTAAAATGACTGCTTTTATTCCTGAAGATTTAATCTCAATATCTTCTACTTTTGCATATAATATTTCTAAATTTGGGTAGTTTGTTAGTATTCGATACATTGCTTTTTTATAAACCTTTCTATCGGCTTGTGCCCTAGGTCCCCAAACTGCTGGTCCTCTAGTTTCATTAAGCATTTTATAGTGTATACCAGCTTGATCTATAACATATCCCATTAATCCATCAAGTGCATCAATTTCCTTAACTAATGTACCTTTTGCAATTCCACCAATTGCAGGATTACAGGACATTTCTCCCAAATTTTCTGGTTTTGGCGTAATTAATAGAGTAGAAACTCCAAGACGTGCGGAGGCGGCAGCAGCTTCAACACCAGCATGCCCACCTCCTATCACTATTACGTCATATTTTTGCATTAATTATTCTATAATTTCAGATTTTTTAAAGAAAAACTTAATTTCTCTTTTTGCACTTTTTTCACTATCAGAACCATGAATACTATTAGTTTCAATTGATTCACCTATATCCTTTCTAATAGTTCCAATTTCAGCTTCTGCTGGATTAGTTGCTCCCATAACTTTACGGTTTAAAGTTATAGCGTCCATACCTTTAAGAACTTGAAGTACTACTGGACCTGAAGTAATATATTCAACTAAGCTATCAAAAAATGGTCTTGCTCTATGTTCATCATAGAAACATTCTGCTTCATATTTAGTTAAAATTGTCATTTTCTGAGCTACTATTTTTAAGCCAGCATTTTCTAAGTAAGTATTAATTTGCCCTATTTTATTCCTTTTAGTAGCATCAGGCTTAATCATTGAAAAAGTATATTGTATTGTCATTTTAACCTATTTATATAATTATTAAATTTATTTCTTCGCTGAACGATTCCATGTTAAAGCGAATAAGCTACTTCCTAAAAGAGCAGAAATACTAAAAAATATAAAGACCCCATCCCATCCATAATTATCACTTATCCATCCAACACCGACTCCTGCAATTGCTGCTCCTAAATAACCAAACAACCCTGATAATCCGTTAGCTGTGCCAACAGCTTGACGAGTACTGAAATCAGCCGCTGCAATACCTACAAGTAGTTGTGGACCCGAAACAAAAAAACCAACAAGAGAAAGAATTACTATACTTAACAACTCGCTTTGGATAGGAAGCTTCCAAAATAAGATTAATAACACACTAAGTAATAGCATACATATTGTACTTACAGGACCACGTCTTCCTTGAAATAATTTATCAGATAAAAAGCCTGCTATTAACGCTCCTGAAATACTTATCATTTCATATAAACCTATTTGTAAACCAGCATTTAAAAGACTTATACCTCGTAAATCTTTTAAAAATGTAGGAGCCCAATAAATTACCCCTAAACGTATTATATATACAAACATGTTTGCTAAACAAACATACCATATTAATTTATTGCAAAATACTATTTTAAGTAATTCGGCAGTTGGCAGTTTATCATAATCACTTATTAATTCGGGAGGGTAATTTTTATATTCTTCAACTGTAGACAAACCTACTTCTTTAGGAGAATTGCGAAGTCTATTATATAAAAAAATTGATACTACACAAGCAACTACACCAGGTACAAAAAAAGCAGATCTCCAACCGAACTTATCAATCAGGTAACCACAGCTTACCATAGCAAGAGCACCACCTATTTGGTTAGAAGTTGCTCCCATTGCCCATTTAGTTCCAAGCTCTTTAGAAGCAAACCAGTGAGTTAACATTTTTGTAGCAGGAGGCCAGCCCATTGACTGGAACCAATTACTTGCTATCCACAAAATACCAATAAGGAATAAAGAATCTGAAAAGCCTATTAGAATAGTGATAATACCAACGGACAAAAGCCCCAGAACCATAAATATCCGGGCATTAGTCTTATCACTGATAAATCCATTACAAAATTTACTAACTCCATACATTATGGAAGAAGCAGTTAATATCCAACCGATTTGAGTTTTTGTAACATCAAAATATTCTCTAATAGCTGGTGTCGCTATATTAAAATTTTGACGACAAAAATAAAAAGTTGCATAACCTATAATGATAGAATACAAAACCCTTATTCGCCAACTGTTATATTTCTTAACGTATGATGTTCTTGGAATTTTAATTTCAGATTTTGTATTTCTCATATCATAAATCCTATAATTATAAAGAAAACAAGCTTTTAAAAACCTATTTTCTTATATTGATACTATTTTTCAGTATTATTTACTAAAACTTGATATTCCTTATTTAATCCCTTAACAGCATATATCCATAATATTACTATTACAAAGAATATAGAAGCAAAATATGGGGTTGCTTCAACAAACCCCAAGGCCGGGAATATAATAAAAAATGTAGATTGAATAATAGCACCACCTGATTTACCAAATCTTCCGCCGATAACTTCAACAGCAGCTTGACCTTTTACTCGTAAATCTTTATCAAGTGGAATATAAGCCATATTTTTAGTAGCATCAAATAGAGAATATTTTACACCTTTACTTAAAACATTTTGAATTGTACCGATCATAACCGCAAGTGCTAAAGGTCCTGATGCTAAAATACCTGTTAGATACATAGCAATTACACTATCAAAAAAGATAAATGCAAAAAACGCAATACCGGTAATTAACATCATTAAAGGTGTAATCATCGCAGCAGTTAACCAAGATACTTTTCTCAAAATATTACTTCCTATAATCATAAAAGCTATAGCAACCCAACCTTGATAAGCTTGAAACTGCCCCATATACATAGTATAAGCTTCTTTTGTTGGGTGTAATTCTTTTAATTTTGATTTCCAAACACCTTCAACTAGATTTACAGAAATACCATAAGCAATAAGTAATAATGCGATATAACCTACATATTTAGAAGTAAATATCATTTTAAAGCTTTCTATTAACGACATCTTAGCTTTAGCCTTTTTCCCTTTTACAAGTGCTGGGTCATAAAGTTTAGGGTCAGTTAAAACGTTTTTATTCATCCATCTATATGTAAGTATTACAGCCAAACTGCTTATTATCATAATAACAAATAATGGAGTAAATTTTAAATGCTCTGCTACTATTTGGGTTTTTTCATGTAAAAAATACCCAATAATTAGCGATGTTACAGGTAATGCTAAATTAGCAAGCAATCCGAACATTGAATAAAAACGTTTAGCTTCATCGGTTTTAGTAATTTGGTTAGCAAATTGCCAAAATAGTAAGCTTAGCATTAATGTTCCCCAAAGCTCAGCTATAGTATAGAAAGATGCAAAACTCCATTTCCCAACTATTCTTATAAACCATTTAAAATTAGGATATACTAAACTTAAGTATTCTATAGTTTCAGGATTAGGGTGAACTAAATCAGGATTAGGGTAAAGAACAAATGCAAATAATGCAAAATATGCTAGGAAAAAAGAAGTAATTACATAAAATACGTTTTCTTGTTTTAAAATGTCACATAGCTTAACGTAAACTATCATAGCAATTACCGCAGAAGGAAGTACTATATAAGTTTTTAAGAAGCTTATTGCTTCAGCTCCTATATCAGTTACTACAAAGCCGTCTTTAATTGAACGAAGTGTTGAGTAATTTAGTAAAATACAAAACATCATAAATGCCATTGGCAAAAACTTTTTGTTTTCATACCTCTCAATAGGCCAAATTACTTTTCTTAGTTCCGAAATATAATTATTGCTTTTCGTAGTACTCATAAATTAAATTTTTCTATTTGTTTCAAAGATAGGTATTATACTAAAATATGTTAGAAAAGTCAAACATGATGATTATTTATAATAGGCTGCAATCAATATCACCCAAGATTTTATAAATTATTTCTTTAACCTCAAATCCTATTTTTTCATAAGCATCTCTAAACATCTGCCAATTGATTATCAAGAAAACCTGACAATACTAAATAACCATTTTTATTCATGAGATTGCTAATCTGAGTAGATAACTTAATTAAAGGTAAAGCTAAAATATTACTTATGACTAAGTCGAACTTACTATTATAATAGCTATCTAATAAAATATTTTCAGAGGTATTTTGATAAAATTTTATATTAGAATTGTTAAAGCTAGCATTTTCTTTTGCAATTTCTACCGATGCATCATCAATATCACAGGCTAAAATCTCTGCCTCATTCCATAATTTTTTAGCTATAAATGAAAGAATTCCACTGCCAGTACCTATATCTAAAATTTTATTTGCTTTAATAGCTTTAAGATATTCTAAAGCCTCTATACATCCTGATGTAGTTTCATGATTACCAGTACCAAAAGCTCTAGAAGCTTCAATTAATATAAGTGTTTTATCTTTGGGACATTTATCTTGATGTAATGTTGTGCAAATAAAGAAACAATTTGTTTAAATTGGTGCTAATTGGTTTTGATAAAGGGCTACCCAATCTTTATTTTCTATCTCTTCACTAATTATATCACTAGTGATTTCTATATTGTTTAGTTCTGCTAATTCCTGTACTTCTTTTTTTAAAGAAATTAAATTTGTTTGATTATCACAATAAATTTCAAAGCACCAAATATCTTTAGGTTGTGATTCTAAAGTTTTTGACTTTACTTCATAAACCGAAATGGCACTTACTTTTTCTGTAACAAAACTTACGCTATGAGTAAAAAAGTGATAAATTATTGTAAAAATAATTAAACATGTCAAAGAGGATAAAGTTGCAAGCAATACCAATTAATAGGACAGATTATTGTCAATTTTTAATAGTTAGCCAAAAGAATTATAGTTTAACCTACTACGCTGAACATGCAAAGAAATGTAGTCATGATGTGATTAATAGATTTTTAAGGAATGAAAAATATACACCTTCTTTGTTATGGGAACACATCAAGAATGATGTTATTTTTTCATCTAATGGATATACAATATTTGATGATACGGTTTTAAATAAAAGGAATACGAAGCAAATAGAAATTGCAAGATCGCAGTACAGTGGAGCTACAGGTAGAGTTACTAAAGGTATAGGAGTAGTGAGTCTGGTATATTATAACCCTGATATTAATAAGTTTTGGGTAATAGATTATCGAATTTTTGCACCTGATCATGATGGAGCAACAAAACTAGAACACCTATTAAACATGTTAAATAATGCTGTTTATAGCAAGAAGATTCCTTTTCAAACAGTACTTTTTGACACATGGTATTCTACACACAAAATTATGCAACATGTTGACTCTCTGGGGAAATATTATTATGCCCCTATTAAAGCCAATAGAAACGTTAGTAAAACACACGATTCTAAACCTTATAAAGCTGTAAAAGAGTTGACATTTTCAGATGAAGAGATCAGGCATGGAGTAGAGATTCATATAAAAGGCTTTGCTAAAAATAAGCATGTTAATTTGTTTAAATTTACTGTTTCTACCAACAGAGTTGAGTATGTTGTTACCAATAACAAAACTCACAAATCTTCTAAAGCTGCACAAGATGAGTGTGGCTTTCGATGGGTAATTGAGAGCATGCACAGAGAAATTAAGCAACTTACTGGGATAGAACGTTGTCAATGCAGGAAACAGCGTATTCAACGTAATCATATTAGTTGGGCATTTTTAGTTTGGGCATTTCTCAAAAGGACTGCAAATACAATCGGTAAAACGGTTTACCAAATAAAGTTAGGGCTTTTAGATGACTATATGCAACAACAGCTGCGTTCTCCATCTTTACGATATTTAGAACCAAACATAGCGTAAGTTTTGTGTAAAAAATTCTTCAAATATATTTACATCCTTATACTGAATATTAAATGAAATTTTAAAAATATCTTTTGATTGACTATCAGATTTAAACATGATCTACTTATGTAATAAAATTTTAATAAGGCTTATATGATAAGAAACATAATTATTACTATTTCTGCAATATTATTGTTAACCTCAAAAGGCTTTGCAGATGATACTATATCTAATACATCAAAAAAAGATACCAAAACAGATATTACAACACAAAAAATTCTAGATGAATTTTATGCCTATGCTGGTACTATTAAACCAGAAATACGTGAAGAAATACAAAAATATAGGGTAGAAATAGTTAACATTAATAAAAAGAAACGTGAACTATATGACAAACTTTCTAAAGAAGCACAAAATTTTTTAGCAAAAGAACAGGAATATAAACAAAGATTATCTTCCTCCAGTATGGCTACCGAAGATAGTAAAGATAATAATACTGCAAAAGATAATAAAGATACTGATAAGAAATAATATTAGTTATATTTAGTTGAACTTAAGGTGATAAGTCCAACTAAATTAACTATATTGTATTGTTGATTTTACAAATTAATAGATTTAAATCAATTTTGTAAATGAAAAGTTAGTGACGAAGTTTAATTCGGAAAAGAGCCAAACACCTCACAGCTTTTGACCGCAACGTATTTAGAACTACATGAAAATCAAAAACGGTAATTTTCCAAATTACAAGATCGCCAATAGCAAATTACTTTTGTAATTCGCTGTTTGCATTAAACAAGTATATTTTTATTAATTCCAATATGATACAAAAAATCTACTGTACCTAATAATGGATCTATAAAATCTTTTACATGATCTACTTGATTGTTATTATAGTTAGAATCGTTTGTTGTAACGTAATCAATAAACGAAATAATTTTTAGATTAGTTGGTGCTTCTTCTACATTAAAAAATTCTTCTTCGTCTAATAAACCTAAATCTTGAGCTTCAGTTAAAAGATTAGGAATTACTTCTTCTACTATTTCTTCTTCAGTTATTTCTATTTCATCTGCAGCAATCTCAACTTTTTCATCATTTATTTGATTAAAGTTGTATCCGTTTATTAAAGCATTAACTAATGTTTTATCATCATACATAAAAGCTGTTTTTTCTTCTAATGCTATTATAGGTCTTGTTACTACAAATTCAGGTGCTAGATTTTGAATCATTTCTTGAATTTTAGCAACAGCTTCTATGCTACCATCATGATGATCTTGCATATTAGTGTCTTCACCCATAGGTGGTACAGATTCAGTAACATCTGAAGTAGTTTGATTAGTTTCGCTTATTTCCAAACTTAGTGAGCTATTAAGTTCTCCTAATTGTTTAGTCAAGAATTCCAATTCTTTGTCAATATAATTACCCGAAGCTGGTTTATTTAATTTTAATAGTACCCCCTTAGTAAAGTCTTGTATGAAACTTTCTCTTTTTTCTACTAAATCGTCTATATTTATTTCACTAAACTGCCGTTCAATAATTTGACTATTAAACTGTGTAAATGCTTGTAAAAATATTTGTATATTATGATGCTTACTATTATTATAAGCATTTACAAAACATTCATTTGCCTCAAATTCTTGCTGTAATTTAACTAAAGAACATCCCTTATAAGTTATATAAGAATATATTGTCAGCTTCATTAGCATCTTTTAAAGCCTCATCAAAAAAAAGCTATAGATTTTTTATGATCATTTGTTTCTTTTGAATGATATAAGGCAAGAGCTTTACAGTAATTAGCCTCTCCCGTTTTGTTTAAAGCTTCTGCTTTTTCCCCAAAACTTACGCTATGAGTAAAAAAGTGATAAATTATTGTAAAAATAAAAGTAATCCCCGCCGCAAGCAGCGGGGTATTTTAGAAGAAAGCTAGCTGATGATCCTCATGCAGTTTCTGATATTCCTTGCCTTGGTTTTTTACGTATTTTCCTATCATATTCTCATTTCCATGCTTACCTACCGTACTCGTAAAATATCCATCAGTCCAAAATTCTCCACCCCATAATTGTTTCTTTACCTGTGGACACTGTCTAAATATTTGACGAGCTGTAACACTTTTAATTGTTGTTACTATTTTTGTTACGCTATAGGTTGGTACAGATTGTACCAAAAAATGGACATGATCTTCATCAACCCCTATTTCTAAAAATTTTATTTGATATCTCTTTTCTATCTCTAAACATATTTCTCGTAATACTTGATCAACTGATACGTCAAACACTGCTCGGCGATATTTTGCTGGAAATACCATGTGATACAGCAGTACCGTAACATTATGACTTTTATGTATATATTTGCTCATTCCGCCATATTACGCCGCAAGCGGCGGGGAATATACCCAAAAGAGATTAAACATGTCAAAGAGGATAAAGTTGCAAGCAATACCAATTAATAGGACAGATTATTGTCAATTTTTAATAGTTAGCCAAAAGAATTATAGTTTAACCTACTACGCTGAACATGCAAAGAAATGTAGTCATGATGTTATTAATAGATTTTTAAGGAATGAAAAATATACACCTTCTTTGTTATGGGAACACATCAAGAATGATGTTATTTTTTCATCTAATGGATATACAATATTTGATGATATGGTTTTAAATAAAAGGAATACGAAGCAAATAGAAATTGCAAGATCGCAGTACAGTGGAGCTACAGGTAGAGTTACTAAAGGTATAGGAATAGTGAGTCTGGTATATTATAACCCTGATATTAATAAGTTTTGGGTAATAGATTATCGAATTTTTGCACCTGATCATGATGGAGCAACAAAACTAGAACACCTATTAAACATGTTAAATAATGCTGTTTATAGCAAGAAGATTCCTTTTCAAACAGTACTTTTTGACACATGGTATTCTACACACAAAATTATGCAACATGTTGACTCTCTGGGGAAATATTATTATGCCCCTATTAAAGCCAATAGAAACGTTAGTAAAACGCACGATTCTAAACCTTATAAAGCTGTAAAAGAGTTGACATTTTCAGATGAAGAGATCAGGCATGGAGTAGAGATTCATATAAAAGGCTTTGCTAAAAATAAGCATGTTAATTTGTTTAAATTTACTGTTTCTACCAACAGAGTTGAGTATGTTGTTACCAATAACAAAACTCACAAATCTTCTAAAGCTGCACAAGATGAGTGTGGCTTTCGATGGGTAATTGAGAGCATGCACAGAGAAATTAAGCAACTTACTGGGATAGAACGTTGTCAATGCAGGAAACAGCGTATTCAACGTAATCATATTAGTTGGGCATTTTTAGTTTGGGCATTTCTCAAAAGGACTGCAAATACAATCGGTAAAACGGTTTACCAAATAAAGTTAGGGCTTTTAGATGACTATATGCAACAACAGCTGCGTTCTCCATCTTTACGATATTTAGACCAAACATAGCGTAAGTTTTGTCCCAATAAGCGTCTTGTAAACTGATCTTCTTTGGAGTTAAGTATCCATTGTCAGAAGTAATAAATTTGTCAAAATTTACAATAGCTTCTTCGTTTTTACCCATTATTTTTAAAAGTTGTGCCTTATAATGATAAGTTTCAGTGACAACTCTATCGTTATCGCTCATATTTCCTTTGTGGGTCATCAATTCATCATAAACTGCTATTGCTTTATCAAACTGTCCTGCTTCTTTTAAAATATTTGCTTTTTCCCAGTAAGCTACACATAAAAACTTATTATATTTTATGGCTTCATCAAGATTTTGCAAAACTTCATCAATTGCTTTCAATTTTTCTAATAATAGAGCTTTATAAAAATAAGCTTTTGCAAGAGATTTATTATAATAATTAAGTTGATTTTCGAACATTACTGTTGTATTTTCTGAAATTTGAAAATTATCTTTTTGTTTTATGGCTTTATTATAGAATGCCATTGCTTTATCATATTGCTCTTCAGTCTCAAAAACACTTCCTATAGCTAAAAATGGTATAGCATAAATCATTAAGATACTGACAATTTAATAGTATTAAAAACAGCATCATAAAATGTTTCAAAATCTCCTACAACTTTCCTAATTTCATTTTTTATCTTAAACCAGTAATGCTCTATAGGATTTAAATCAGGAGAGTAAGTTGGTAAATACAATATGGTACAACCAACGGATTCAATGAACTCTTTAACTTTAGAATTTTTATGAAAATTAATGTTATCCATAATAACGGTTTGCCCAGGTTGTAATTCTGTAATTAATACATCCCTAATATAAGTTTTAAAGACCTCTGTATTACAATTACCTTCAAATATTACAGGAGCAATAAGATTACCATTACAAAGACCAGCTATCATACTTATTCTAAATTTATGTTGATACACCTTTTCTCCATAACACCTTTGTCCTATAATGCTCCATCCATACTCTTTGCAAGCATTATCCTCTATTCCAGATTCATCAAGATATACTAATTTGTCTTTTGTGATGGTTTGTATCTTTGCTATAAATTCATTTCTTAATTTAATATCTCTTTTCGGATGAAAATGAGTTTTGTTTATAGCTATAGCCAAGTTTTCTGATTTGTCTTAAAATAGTTACAGATGCAATATTACCCCATTGCTTTGCTAACTCCTTTGATGTTTTATTCATATTAGCTTTAAAAAATTCTTTAAAAGATTCTGAATCTTTTATCTTATGACTATGTCCTTTCTGATAACCAGTTGCTGCTTCTAAAGTACCTTGCTTATCTTTTAATTTTTTCCATTTATATATAGTATCACGACTTACATTAAATAATTTACTTACCTTACTTATTCGTATCCCTGCTTCTACAGCTTTTATAACTCTTAGTCTTAGTTCTATTGCATATGCTCGTGCCATATCTCTTTACATGCTTGTTAATATTTGCTTACTATAACATGATACTCTCGCTCTGTCAGTACCTTAATGACTTATGCTATACAATATCAAATTAAGATCAAAATGTGTTTTTCCGCTCTCATACTTTACGTTTCCACATTCTAAAGCTTTCTTATAAGCAAACATTGCTGTTTGATAATTACCCTCATTAAATAATTCATGACCGGCTTGAAGATAGTGTTGTTCCTTAATTGCAACTTCTTTAAATTCTCGAGCATAAGGTGGCATATATTTATTTATTATGCTCAACATAGTTGCTACTACTTCACTATCATATATATCTTCTAAACTCACTGATTCTTCCTTAATAATATTTGCTTCTTTTTCCTCTCTTAAATATTCAGCTTTTCTTTGTGCTTCTTGTGCTTCCATGACATTTTTTAATCTATTAACTTCTTCGTTAGTTAATTTCTTTTTCATAATTTTACCTAGCTTTAATATATTGTAAGTAGTAAAATCTATTACTAACTATCAAGAGAAAAAGCAAGAACTTTTTCTAATACATTCAAATTGTCATTTTGTGATAGTATTATTTGTGTGGGTTAGCTTTACTCCTGTCATCCCGTGATTTATTCACGAGGTCTAGTTAAAAAATACTAATAAAAATCCACGCAGGCAATGCCTCCTTGCAATGATGCGGATTCCTCACTTCCCTATACAGAAATTCTTAAATATCTCGCCGAGGATTTCTTCAACATTGATAATGCCTGTAATAGCACCTATTCTACGCATAGTCATTCTGATATCTTCAGTTGCTAGAACTAAATCATTATCAAGGTTAAAATCTTTTAGATAGGCGAGAGCTTGTTTAAGGTGATGGCGGTGGCGTTCATTTGTTATATAAGGCGTTTCAGTAAAACCTGCCATATTTTCAGCAATTTCTTCAATGTTTTTTAATATACTCGGTAAAGCTATGTTGTTTTTAATTGAAACCTTTAAGCATCTATATTTATTTTCTATATTAAATATTCTATTTTCGGGAATAAGGTCAATTTTGTTTATTATTACAATAGTATTTTCATCAATCAAACCTGTTATATCTTCATTGACTGCAGAGTCTAAAGTCTCAGCATCGAACATCACAATTTTAATATCGGCTTTTTTAGCTGAATCTATTGCCCTCTTTATCCCCTCTTGTTCTATAACATCATTGCTTTCGCCTCTTATACCTGCTGTATCTTGCAAAATAATAGGGTATCCGCCTATATCCAAATGCCCCTCTATTATATCTCTAGTAGTACCTGCTATATTTGAGACAATTGCAATATCTCTTCGCATCAGGAAATTAAGTAGGCTAGACTTGCCAGCATTTGGTGGTCCTATAATTGCAAGCTTTAACCCACTTCGGAGCAATTCCCCTTTTCTGTTATCATTAAGATATTCGGATATTGTGTTTATAAGTGTTTTATGAGTATTTGTAACATCTTTTAATACACTTTCCGGTATATCTTCGTCAGGAAAATCTATATATGCCTCAAGTAAAGATATAATCCGCAGCAATTGACTTCGCCAACTATTATATAGCTCTTCAAGTGCTCCCCCTGCTTGCCTAATTGCCTGTTTATGTTGCATAATTGTTTCAGCATTAATTAAATCGGCAATGCCCTCCACTGCAGTTAAATCGAATTTATTATTTAGGAAAGCTCTTTTGGTAAATTCCCCTGCTTCTGCTAAACGAACGCCTGGTATATTTAGTAAAACATTTGTAAGCATTATAGAGATGGCTTTACTGCCGTGCGTATGAATTTCTACCACATCTTCGCCGGTAAAGCTATTAGGTGCTTTAAAATAAACAACCATAGCATTATCAATTAAGTCATTGCTTTCTGGGGAAGTAAGTTTTTGGTAATACATAAAGCGTGGTTTAAAATTAGATTTACCAGTTAGTACCTTTAAAACCTCTAAACTTTTAGCCCCAGAAACTCTAAAAACTGCTACTCCTGCTTTACCAAAGCTAGAGCTTTGTGCAAATATCGTTTCCATTTTTTTGATACTCCTAATATAAAACGATGTCACCCTAATAACTCTTCTACAAAGCTTTAAAGCAGAAGAGTATTGTTTATTAAATAATATATAATATAATAACAAATTAAATAAGCTATATTTACTTGAGAAAATTATGACGCCAAAAACACCTCTTTTAGATTCCGGTCGGTTAAATTGCCAAATACCAAAACATAAAGCTAAAATTTTAGAATTTAGCAAAAAGCATGACACGAGCTCTTTATATGTGGAATTTATTGAAAAATTTTTGAGTTATATTCCTATTGATTATGAGTTTGAGAATAAACAAAAACTATTTTTTGATTTTGCCGATGAAGCTTTTAACTTTTTTAAGTATAGAGAAAAAGGCGAGAGAAAAATATCAATAACAAATACTATTATTGAAAACGATCCAGCAATAAATATATTAATATTGCTTGATAATAAACCGCATATTGTTGATTTTATCGTATGTCTTCTTAAGAATAAGGCACTGCAAACTAAATTTTTGCTGCATCCGGTAATAAAATGTACTCGTGATAGAAAAGGCAATCTAGAAAAAATACTAGAAAATTCAGCCGCAGAAGAAAAATCAGAATCTATATTACATTTAACAATCCTCGGAAATTTTGATGATAGTGCAACTAATTTACTAACAAAAGCTATAAATGATAGGCTAGATGAGCTTGAGGAAAGCCATAATGCCTTACCAAATATGCATGCAAAGCTCCAAGATTTATCTAAAAATATAATCGATAACGACAAACTGAATTCCGTAGAAGCTAAAGAATTTTTAAGTTGGTTACAAAATGATAATTTAATTTTATTAGGTACTATTGATTTTGAAGTAAATTCTACAAAGTTAAGCAACAAGATTGGGACAACAAAAATATGGCAAGAAGTAAAAGATGAGATTGAAGATATTGTAAAATGTTCAGCTAGCCCATTATATCAAAACCAGCTAATAATACTTGGTAAGATAAATAGTGTCTCACTTATTCATACAGATAATTTAATTGATTATATTTTAGTAAAGAAATTTGACTCATATGGTGAATATATTTCAGGAAGCATAATTTTTGGTATATATAACTCAAATATGTATTACCCTTCAATAAGTAATATCCCAATTCTTAGACAGAAATTTAACTTCGTAATAGGGAAAGCTGGTTTTGCATTATCTGGTTATAATGCTGATAAATTAAAAATTTTAATGGAGTCTTTACCTCGTGAGGCTTTAATTCAAATTGATCAAGGTGATTTATATTGCATGTGCTTGCATATGCTTTCTAGTATGATGAGTAAGAAGCTTAAATTATTCATTCAATATGATTGGTCGAGTTCTTTTCTAAATATTATAATTTTCTTACCTAGAGAGCGTCTAACTTCTGAAATACATAACCTGATAGATTGTTATTTAGCTGAGAAATTCGGCAGTAAAATTCTATCTAACTATATAACTGAAGTAGCAGGTAGTTTTTCTTATCTTTTTGTCACCCTTGAAGCACAGGATAAACATAAAATAAATTTTGAAGCAGAAAAAATTCAGCAAGATTTAGATCGTATTTCTAGATGCTGGAGTGAAGATTTTTATTTGAAATTTTCTAAAAAATTCGGCGAATATCAAGCAGGAATTAATTTTAAACTATTCGATAATATTTTTCCTGCTGATTATAGGCAAAAATTCTCTCCTGAAATAGCTTTAACAGATATTGAATATTTAACTGAAGCAAGTAGGAATCAAAGACGTATGTTTAATTTGATTGCTACAGGTGAATCAGAATTTTATCTAAAAATATATAGTCCAGGAGTAAGTCTTGCTCTTTCTAATATATTACCACCAATAGAAAATTTAGGATTTAGTGCAATCGACGAACAGAGCTTTATAATTAAAGAAGTCGGTGAGATTAAAGAAAGCTGGATATATAATTTTATTTTAACTTCCGTAGTGCCAGTAAAAGATAATATTCAAGAGCTAAAAATAAATGTTGAAGAAGCCTTAGACAAAATGGTTCTTGGCATGCTTGCTAATGACTCTTTAAGTAAATTAATAGTACTTGCTGGTTTTAACTGGAAACAAGTTAAACTAGTCAAAGCTCTAACAAGATATTTACATCAAACAGGCTTTAGTTATGGCAAGGGTTATGTGCAATTGACACTTCTTAAACATCCTGAATATACGAAAAAATTAGTAAATCTATTTGATATAAAATTTAATCCTAAACATCTCGATCACGACTTCAAAGATATCAAAAAACAATTAAATGATTATTTATTAAAAGTTGAAGTAAGTAGTGAGGATAAAGTACTCCGTAGTATGCTTGGTGTTCTTGAAGCTGTTACTAGAACAAATTACTATCAACCTAACAAACATTATTTTTCATTTAAGTTCGATTCCTCTAAAGTCCCCCATTTACCTCAACCGATCCCATTTGCTGAAATATTTGTTTACTCAAGAAGTTTTGAAGGGGTGCATTTAAGAGGGGGTCCTGTGTCACGTGGAGGGCTTAGATGGTCAGATAGAGCAGAAGATTATAGATATGAAGTGCTTGGGCTTATGAAAGCACAAATGACTAAAAATTCTGTTATAGTACCTGTGGGTTCTAAGGGCGGTTTTTATCTTCACTTTACTGATGAGGGAATGGGTCGTGATGAATATATGGCAAAGGTCGTCGAGTGCTATAAAAATTTCCTTAGAGGGTTACTAGATATTACCGATAACATAGTTGATGGCAAAGTAGTACATCCTCAAGATATTGTGATTTACGATAAAGAAGACCCATATTTAGTAGTTGCTGCCGATAAAGGAACAGCTTCATTTTCAGATTATGCTAATAGCGTTTCCAGAGAATATAATTATTGGCTTGATGACGCTTTTGCTTCAGGCGGTTCTGCTGGTTATGACCATAAGAAAATGGCTATTACCTCTAAAGGTGCTTGGATTTCTGTAACTAATCATTTCAAAACTTTAGGTATAGATGTACAGAAAGACCCTATCACTGTGACAGGGATAGGCGATATGTCCGGTGACGTATTCGGTAATGGAATGCTTCGCTCCAAAGCTATTAAGCTGGTTGCTGCTTTTAATCACAAGCATATATTCATTGACCCAAATCCTGATCCTTTAACAAGCTTTAATGAGCGTTTACGTCTATTTAATTTAAAAGATTCTAACTGGTCTGATTATGATAGTAAGCTGATTTCTAAAGGCGGCGGGATATTTGAGCGTAGTAGTAAATCGGTAAAATTATCGCCAGAAATTAAAAAATTACTTGATGTAAATGATAGTGAAATATCACCTGAAGAGCTAATTAAAGCTATTTTAAAAGCTGAGGTTGATTTGCTATGGAATGGCGGAGTAGGCACTTATATTAAAGCAAAAACAGAGAATCATTTAGAGATCGGCGATAAAGCGAATGATAATTTAAGATGTAATGGTGCAGAAATTAGAGCAAAAGTTATTGCGGAAGGCGGAAATATCGGTGTATCGCAACGAGGCAGAGTTGAGTATGCCAAAAAAGGCGGACGTATCAATACCGACTTTATTGATAACTCAGCAGGTGTTGATTGTTCTGACCATGAAGTAAATATTAAAGTTGCTTTTAGTAATTCTGTTGCTTCCGGTAAGGTTACTTTAGATGAGCGTAACAAGCTGTTAATTGATATGACAAAGCAAGTTGAAGAATTGGTTTTAGAAGATAATTATAAGCAAACCGAAGCAATAACGATTATGCAGTTATCGCCTACTCTAACGGTTAGTATATTCAGCCAGTTTATAGATATTTTAGAAGAAGAAAAAATATTAGTACGTGAGAATGAATTTTTACCAACTTCCGAAGAATTAAACAGAAGAGCTATAAACGGGGAAGTATTAACCCGTCCTGAACTTTGCTTATTACTTTCATATAGCAAAAGATCGGCTTCTCATGAATTACGTATCTCAACCTTTTCTCATGATAAATATTTCGATTCTTATCTTGTAAATTATTTTCCTAAAATAATGCAAGAGAAGTTTCGTGAGGAAATTTTATCTCATCCTCTTAAGCATGAAATTATTAAAACTGTTGTAATAAATAAAATAGTTAATCAGCTTGGTGGACCACTTATTAGCATAACAAAACGTGAAACTGGTGCTCCTCTTTGCGATATAATAAGATCATATACTATTATTTGTGAAATTTTTGAACTTGATGATGTTTGGGAAAAGGTAAGTAATTTAGCTGCTAATATCGATTATAACATCAAAATTGATATGTTTACTGAGATAACAAAATTAATGCGTCGTGGTATTTCTTGGTTTATCAAAAATTTAAAACATCCAATTAATATTAGTAAAACCATAGAAGAGTTTAAAAAACCTGCACAGAATCTAAGAGAAGTAGTAGGTAATTTACTAGCCGGAGAAGCAAAAATAAAGTTTGAAGAAAAGTTAAACTATTATGTAAGTAACGGAATAGACAAATCATTTGCTAAAGATATTCTTACCTTTGATAGTTTGATTTCGGTATTTGATATAATACATGTAACGAAACAAGTATCAGGTAATGATGAAGAAATGGCAAAAGCTTATTTTACAATCGGTAATATGTTTAGTTTAGACTGGTTACGTAAAACTTGTGATAGACAATTAAACGATTCATATTGGCGTCGTCTGGGTCTACAATCCTTAAAAGATGACTTATATGACAAACAACGTAGATTATTAATAAAAATTATTAATAAATCTCAAACAACTATTGATTTAGATTTATGGATTGATAATAATAAAATTCTAGTTAAGAATTTCCTTGATTTTATTAAAGAAATTAAATCTCAGGAAATTATAGACTTAAATGTAATAATTTTAGTAAATAAAAAATTTGAAATATTTTTACAAAAACTTGAATAATTATGACATCAATGCTTAAGCAGACCAGATTAGATTTGGGTAAAACCTTAAACCAAGTATCTCTAGATTTAAAAATTAGAAAAAAATATTTAATAGCTTTAGAAGAAGGGAGATTAGATGTTTTACCAGGGGAAGTATATGTAAAAGGTTATCTAAAATTATATTTAGATTACCTTAACATAAGAGATCGTAATGCTGAGCAGTTAGAAACTAAAAAAAATAATGAACAAGAAAAATTATTAAGTAGAAATAAAAATAAAGCCTTAGTAAATTATAGACACAAAAAACAGTTGATATTTATGTCTATTGTAATGTTATCTATTATTATAATAATTTATCCATTTATAGAGTTAGCGTAAAAAATGAATAATGAAATATTAATGAGCTTAATGCAACAAGTAGAATATAGGCTTGATAATCTATTAAATGTGCTTGCAAATAATCAATATGAGATCTATAGGTTACAAAATGAAAATAATCAATTAAGAAATGATTATGTAAGAATATTAGATCAAATTAATATTTATGTTAATGAACTTGAAGAAATAAAAAAATTACAAAAATAATTATGGCAATTGTTACGATAACATTAAATAATAAAAACTTTCAATTATATTGTAATAGTGGTGAAGAGGAAAAATTATTATTTTTAGCAAATAAATTAAATGAAAAAATAAGCGAAATCAAAGCGGTAAATCCTGCTGCATCATTTGATTTGTTGCTTGTTATAGCCGGCTTTGTTCGGAAGGGTATCTGTTGGTCTTTTTTAGACGTAATTATCCTATTTTGACTGCGATACATTTACCGAATGAATTCCATAAATTTATAATATTGGTAATAACAATTGCTTCACGTTTTTGTGATGATATTTTTTTAGTTAATAGAGATGAACCAATACATCTCTTAATTCTTGAAATTTGAGCTTCAATTCGTGCCCTAATTCCATAACAATATTTTTTATAAAATGCATAAATGTTACCTTTCTTACTAATATAACTTACAACCTTATCATGCCATATGGTGTTATCTTGACCATATATCTTAGCATTACGTGGGGGAGGCATTACTGGCGTAATACCGCAATTACTTAATTTCTCAACTCCTTCAATACTATAGTAAGCACCATCAGCAATTACTCTATCTACCGATATATTCTCTGGTATTAAGGACTCTAGCATCTCTATATCAGCAGTATAGCAATCAGTAATCTCAACATCATGAATATTCATTGCAGGATCTATAGAAATATGCATTTTCTGCCATGGCTTATTCTTACAGACTTTATTGTATTTTGTTTCATACCAGTTACTAGCTGTATTAAATCTAAGACCTGTGCTATCTAGTATCAGAGATATAGCTTCGCCATTCTTGATACGCACAGCAAGTTTATTGCAAAACTGTTTGACCTCTAATGGTATCTGTGAAAATAAATCACATAGATGACTAAAACTTGGTACTGGAATCTCAAGACCCTTGCCCCTGTAGAAGTCAAGATTTGATCTTACAGGCACTATAAATTTTGCACCTGATTGTCAGTTAAGTTTTGACTGTCAGATATATAATCAAGATACAAGATTTCATTATTCTTTTCAACAGCTAATTTCTTACTATCCTTAAAAGTTTGCATAGGAGTTTTTCCATAACAATTATTTACCAGAATGAGGTCTTTCATTATTGAAATACTCTAGCCAGATATCAAGATCTAATTGTAGGTCATCAAGATCTGTATAAATCTTTTTCCGCATTGCTGTATCAAAGAATTCTTGTTTCATAGTTTTATTAAAACGCTCACACATGCCGTTTGTTTGTGGAGAATATGCTTTAGTAGTAGTATGCTCTATACCTTCGATACTTAGAAATAATTCAAAAGCATGATGATCTATATTCCCCTTATATTCTGACCCACGATCTGTAAGAATACGAATTATTGGTATCCCTTGGGTCTCGTACCATGGTAACACGCGGTCATTCAGCATATCAGCAGCAGTTAAAGCTGTTTTATCAGTATATAGTTTAACATCAGCTACTCTGCTGTAGCTATCAATAAATACCTGAGAATAAACCTTACCTATACCCTTAAAGTTGCCTACATAATATGTATCTTGGCATCCTAGATACCCCGGATGCTGTGTCTCAATTTCTCCATGTGCTTCTTTTTCATTACGACGCTTCTCTAGCACTTGTAATTGTACCTCAGTAAGTACAATACCATCTTGAGCCATTTTTGCTTCTAATGCTTTAAGCCTTTTACTGATATTGTTTAAATCATTACGTAACCAAATTGATCTCACTCCTCCAGGTGATACAAGTACACCAGTCTTTTTAAGCTCATTTGATACTCTTAGCTGACCGTATGCTGGATATTCTATTGCCATATCCATTTTACTGCCTTCTCTATCGGCTGGATCAACTCTATTGGCTATTATTGGCTTCTTACGGCTAATCTCATATAATGCTTCTTCGCCACCAGTTTCATACAGTTCTTTAAATCTGTAATAACTATCTCTACTATATCCCATTGCTTTACATGCTGATGATATGCTACCAAGGCTCTTAGCTAATTCAAGTAAACCTAATTTTGGCTTTATTATTTTTTGATTTAAGTGCATTGTGACCTCCTATTTTTTATCTGTATTTTTTAATACATTATTTTAATTAAATGTAAGATCAAATGTCAACTATACAATATGGTACTTGGTATGTCGTTGTCCTCCCAGATTCTCCCTCTACGTAAGGTTGTGTATTAATGAACAAAGACTCTAAATCACCTTCAGGGAAATACAGGCTGACCATCCCTCTTTTTCTTAAACTATCGTTATATTGTGACCAATTGGTTATTTTATATCTCGGCTTATCTATTTTTCTTGGCAAACCTGTTTTTGTTCTTTCTTTGTATGGCATTTTTAATTTATAACTTATCTATTCCAGAATATTATATGGTATTCTCTACATACTATCCTTCCTTTTTTATTACCCTTCCGAACAAAGCCATTATCATACTACTCAAACATTTTAGTTTTGATTTTTTTGCTTATATATTATAATATGTAGATGATACAAAAGCATTTTAAAATTCAATATAACTTAAGATAAATATATGCCAAAAAATATAAAAGTTGTTTGGAGTTCTAACTCTAATTTAGCTGGACAAGGTCTTAAATATGCTATGGCACCTGAGTTGCCAATAGAATTAGATAAAAATTGGATAAATGGATTAAATAATTCGGAGTTTGCCACGTTAAGAGAAACATTCAAATCTATATCATATGATCAAGTTTTAGAAAAATATTATAATAATGATGAGATTATTATTATCGGAAATAAGGCAGAACTTATGACAGAAGACGTGTAGCACATTGGCTTTTCTATTGAATTTAAAAATATTTGAATATTATTTGAAAAACACACATTTCAATTCTAATTTAGCAGAAATTGGATTACAAAGAATATTGATAAATTTAAAATCTTTTAGAAAAAGCACTATATCAATAGTTGAGAGTACTTCTAACACTCATGGTGGTTTGCCTGCTTGTATTAAAATGCCTGCAATAGCTGCAACTGTTTTACTGGATTGCTTCGTCAACTACTTCGTAAATTCCTTAGCTCAGACGGAGAACCGATCCACGCAAGCAACGCTGCCACGGGATGATATGGGGAAACGATCCATACGGGCAATGCCCACACGAGATGAGACTTTCACTAATAATACTCTTTACCAATCTCAATCTTAGGGCGACCATTCGCTACTCGCCATTTATTAGTATCACGTAATGATGGTGTGCAGCCGCAAAATTCTTGCTTATAAAAATGTTCTTCTTTAGCTATTTCATACATACGGCTTGCTCCGCCGTCCTTACGCCAATTATACGTCCAGTAAGTTATACCCTCATAATGCGATACTGCTTTAACTCCTGATTCATTAATCTGGTTCATGTCTTTCCATCTAGAAATACCAAGCGAGCTACTAATGACTTTAAACCCATTTTCATGAGCGTATAAAGCCGTACGCTCAAAACGCATATCAAAGCACATAGAGCAGCGTTTGCCTCTTTCCGGCTCAAACTCTAAGCCTTTAGCACGTTTAAACCAGTTTTGTGGGTCATAATCAGCATCGATAAATTCGATATTATGCTTTTTGGCAAAACGTATATTTTCATTCTTACGCAATTCATATTCTTGCTTAGGATGAATATTAGGGTTATAAAAAAATAGCGTAAAATTAATACCATTGCTCATCATTTTTTCCATCAAAGGACCAACGCAAGGAGCACAACAAGTATGTAATAATACTTTCTCTTCACCGCCAGGTACTTCAAAAACTTCATTCATAATGTTTTTAATAATGCAATATAGTTAATATTGGTTGATGTGTTATGTAGGTGACCTTGTATGTCATTCCCGCAAAAGCGGGAATCCAGGAAAAAAAGTCTAAACACAGCAATTTTTTAGAATATAAAAGCTCGATTGATCTCGCTTTATGCTGGGTTCCCGCATAGGTGCATTGTTGCGTAGATCGAAAAACCTGATCGATGTCATCTAGTTGCTTGGGAACTAGATCCAGAAAATAGTTAAAATACTAATTTTATTAGTATTTTTAACTGTATCCCGTGAATAAATCACGGGATACAGGGGGGAGAATGATCCACGCAACAATGCCTCCCCGCATACGCAAAGATGACATTGAGAGCATTATATAAGATTTTCTATTGTGAGTATATACCTAATAAATAAAAATTTAGCCAATTTGTGAATTTCATTGAGTATATAAATTCTTTTTATATGTCTCTTTATAAAATTTCAGAATTATAGAAGATACTAAAGCAAGTGCAATTAAATAATATGAGATTGCATAATTATCGCCAGTGATTTTCATTAATAGCATTGCTACCATCGGGGAAGTGCCGCCAAATATAGCAGCAGCAAGGTTATATGAAAGTGCAACACCGGTAAATCTTACGCTAGTTGGGAATATTTCTACTAGCACTGTCGGTATAGGTCCCATATAAACAGCAATAATTCCGGCAAATAATATTTGTGAGATGATTGCTAAAGCAAAATTCATTGATCCAAGGCAAATGAAAATAGGATAAACTAATAGAATTAATAAAATAATTCCACATATTAGTACATGACGACGCCCTACTCTATCTGAAATATAAGCCGATATTGGAAACACTACCATCATAACAACTAATATTACGCTACTTACAATAACGCTTTGTTGGTTAGTATATCCAAGAGTTTGCATAAAATTGCCGATAAAAACCGTCGAAGTATAAAAAGGTGCAGTTACAGTAATATAAAGTCCAAGTGCTACGATTAGCTCTTTTGGGTATTTTGTTAATGTTTCTCGTAGAGGAAAGCGTGCTAATCTTCCACTCTCTTTAGCTTTTTTATAAATAGGGCTTTCTGATAGATTTTTTCTAATATATAAACCTACTGAACTAATGAATAATCCGGCAATAAATGGTACTCGCCATCCCCATTCAAATAACATATCAGCCGGCATAAAATAAGAAAAGCCAGCAGCGGTTATAAGCCCAAGTAGCATGCCCCCCCACACATACTAACGAATGAGGCACTTCCTGCAAGTCCTCTTTGCTCAAATGAAGCATGCTCAACTATATAAGAAATGCAGCCGCTAAATTCGCCGCCTAAGGAAAATCCTTGAATTAGTCTTATAATAGTCAGTGAAAATACTATAAGTAAGTAGAACAAAACTTATTTAAAATAATAAGATTTTAAATAGGTAATGATGAACAGAAAATATAGACACTTATCTCGAGAAGAGAGATATGAAATAAAAAGAATGTATGACCTAGGAGTCAGTATTAACAAGATAGCACAACATCTTACGAGGTCTAAAAGCACTATTAGTATGGAGCTAAAAAGAAATAAAGTAAAAGGTAAGTATATGCCTTGTGTTGCTCAGGAACAATATAAAAAAAGGATGCATCAGCAAGAGTTATTAAAAATAGAGAAGTTACCTATTTTGTTAAATTATATCAAAAATGCTATGATTCACAAGAAATGGTCACCGGATGCTATAGCCGGAAAGTTAAAACTGGACAAAAATACAGCTTGTTGTATCAGTACAGAAAGTATATATACAAAACTTACGCTATGAGTAAAAAAGTGATAAATTATTGTAAAAATAATTAAACATGTCAAAGAGGATAAAGTTGCAAGCAATACCAATTAATAGGACAGATTATTGTCAATTTTTAATAGTTAGCTAAAAGAATTATAGTTTAACCTACTACGCTGAACATGCAAAGAAATGTAGTCATGATGTTATTAATAGATTTTTAAGGAATGAAAAATATACACCTTCTTTGTTATGGGAACACATCAAGAATGATGTTATTTTTTCATCTAATGGATATACAATATTTGATGATACGGTTTTAAATAAAAGGAATACGAAGCAAATAGAAATTGCAAGATCGCAGTACAGTGGAGCTACAGGTAGAGTTACTAAAGGTATAGGAGTAGTGAGTCTGGTATAGCATAAGTCATTAAGGTACTGACAGAGCGAGAGTATCATGTTATAGTAAGCAAATATTAACAAGCATGTAAAGAGATATGGCACGAGCATATGCAATAGAACTAAGACTAAGAGTTATAAAAGCTGTAGAAGCAGGGATACGAATAAGTAAGGTAAGTAAATTATTTAATGTAAGTCGTGATACTATATATAAATGGAAAAAATTAAAAGATAAGCAAGGTACTTTAGAAGCAGCAACTGGTTATCAGAAAGGACATAGTCATAAGATAAAAGATTCAGAATCTTTTAAAGAATTTTTTAAAGCTAATATGAATAAAACATCAAAGGAGTTAGCAAAGCAATGGGGTAATATTGCATCTGTAACTATTTTAAGACAAATCAGAAAACTTGGCTATAGCTATAAACAAAACTCATTTTCATCCGAAAAGAGATATTAAATTAAGAAATGAATTTATAGCAAAGATACAAACCATCACAAAAGACAAATTAGTATATCTTGATGAATCTGGAATAGAGGATAATGCTTGCAAAGAGTATGGATGGAGCATTATAGGACAAAGGTGTTATGGAGAAAAGGTGTATCAACATAAATTTAGAATAAGTATGATAGCTGGTCTTTGTAATGGTAATCTTATTGCTCCTGTAATATTTGAAGGTAATTGTAATACAGAGGTCTTTAAAACTTATATTAGGGATGTATTAATTACAGAATTACAACCTGGGCAAACCGTTATTATGGATAACATTAATTTTCATAAAAATTCTAAAGTTAAAGAGTTAATTGAATCCGTTGGTTGTACCATATTGTATTTACCAACTTACTCTCCTGATTTAAATCCTATAGAGCATTACTGGTTTAAGATAAAAAATGAAATTAGGAAAGTTGTAGGAGATTTTGAAACATTTTATGATGCTGTTTTTAATACTATTAAATTGTCAGTATCTTAATGATTTATGCTATACAGGTAGAGTTACTAAAGGTATAGGAGTAGTGAGTCTGGTATATTATAACCCTGATATTAATAAGTTTTGGGTAATAGATTATCGAATTTTTGCACCTGATCATGATGGAGCAACAAAACTAGAACACCTATTAAACATGTTAAATAATGCTGTTTATAGCAAGAAGATTCCTTTTCAAACAGTACTTTTTGACACATGGTATTCTACACACAAAATTATGCAACATGTTGACTCTCTGGGGAAATATTATTATGCCCCTATTAAAGCCAATAGAAACGTTAGTAAAACACACGATTCTAAACCTTATAAAGCTGTAAAAGAGTTGACATTTTCAGATGAAGAGATCAGGCATGGAGTAGAGATTCATATAAAAGGCTTTGCTAAAAATAAGCATGTTAATTTGTTTAAATTTACTGTTTCTACCAATAGAGTTGAGTATGTTGTTACCAATAACAAAACTCACAAATCTTCTAAAGCTGCACAAGATGAGTGTGGCTTTCGATGGGTAATTGAGAGCATGCACAGAGAAATTAAGCAACTTACTGGGATAGAACGTTGTCAATGCAGGAAACAGCGTATTCAACGTAATCATATTAGTTGGGCATTTTTAGTTTGGGCATTTCTCAAAAGGACTGCAAATACAATCGGTAAAACGGTTTACCAAATAAAGTTAGGGCTTTTAGATGACTATATGCAACAACAGCTGCGTTCTCCATCTTTACGATATTTAGAACCAAACATAGCGTAAGTTTTGTATATATAGATTCGTCTACACTTCTGCAGTAGCAGCTAAATTAAAGTTATATAGCTATTTACCGTCTAAAAGATATAAAAGGCAAGAAAGGGGGACAAGGCATCAAAGGATCATTATACCACAAAGGATCTCAATACATCAGCGTGATGCAATAGCAATGCAAAAGCTAGAAGTAGGGCATTTTGAGGCAGATCTTACATTTCATAAAGGTAATCAAAGTATGAATATCGGTGTGCTGGTGGATAAAAAGAGTCAAAAGATTATTTTAGTGCTGAATAACTCCAAGAGAGCTAAAACAGTTACCACTGGGTTTTTAAAAAAGATCAAAACGCTGCCAAGTAGTGTTAGAAAGACTATTACTATGGATAATGGCAAAGAGTTTGTAGGGCATCTTGCTTATAGACTATCTGGGTTTCAAACTTTCTTTTGTGATCCATACCGCCCTAGACAAAAAGCACTAGTGGAAAAAATGAATTCTATGATTCATAGAATTTTACCTAAAAATACAGATATTACAACCGTTACACAAAGAGGTCTTGACAATATTGCTGAGATTTTAAATAACATGCCAAGAAAGATTTTTGGTTATAAAACCCCCAATGAAATTTGGGCAGAAAATTTATAGGTTTTGTTCTACTTAGTCCTTGAATTTTCAGCTAACAAGGAGCGGTAAAGTTAATAATTTGCTACAGAACGAACAATTTTGGTTTTATTATTTTTGGTAGCAATATGAAATATCAATTATCCAAGATTCAGTCTAAGGCATTAGGCGAAATCTCAAATGTAAAATCAGTTAGTGGTATTAGTTACAAGAAAAGACGAGAGGCATTAAACGAAGTCGTAAGACGCCATATCGAGATGAAAAAGAAGGTACTCACAAAAAATGATTGACTATGATTATTTTTGGATTTAGTATCCCTTGCTACTAACTTCACTAAGATTGAAGTAATAGATTAGGAATAACAATTCTAAGAATGATTGTATGATTACCAAGGAAAAGCTAATTAATATTGGATCAGAGAAATTAGCAGAAATTATTTTATCGCTTTATAACAGTAATATAAGCATACAAAAACAATTAGATGTGATATTAGCAAGTCTTGACGAAGATCCAAAAAAGATTGTCTCGATTATTAAAGCTGAGATAGCATCTCTGAAAAAATCTAGTAGATTCATTGATTATTACGAATCAGGTGATTTTGCTACCAAGATTGATCAATTACGTATGCATATTACTAGGGATTTATTACCAAGGTTCCCAAATCATGCTGTTGATTTATTAACAGCTTTCTTAGATTTACATCCCAAGACCTTGAGTAGAGTTGATGATAGTAATGGAGTAATCGGAGATGTTTTTATCAAGGCTTGTGATGATTTAGCAAATGCCTATGCAGAAGTAACTACCTCTTTAGAAGATATGGTAGAGCTAGTATTTAATCGTTTCATGAATAATGATTATGCTGTTTATGATTATATAATTTTTAATTTTAAGACTATATTAGGTGATGAAGGCTTAAAGTCGCTAGGGCAGAAGCTAAAGCACGCTTATAACTCAAAAAATGCCATAAGCATAAGTATTGGATTAAAACAGATCGCTGATTGTCAGGACGATGTTAATGCTTATATAGCTGCCTGTTCATTTAATGCAATACCGTCTGCCCACGCACATTTAGAGATTGCTGAACGTTTTATCAAGCACTGGAAAGGACAGGAGGCAATAGAATGGCTAGATTCTATAGATTTACCTCATACACATCCATGGCAGAACAAAAGAAAATCTTTGAAAATAGAAGCTTTAGAATTATGGGGCAAGTATCAAGAAGCACAAACAGAGCGACTGCGTTGGTTTGACGCAACTTTAAGTCCTGGAGTTTACAAAGAAATTGTTAAATATGCAGAAGTGGATTTCATTGGCTCATTTCATAAGGTTGCTATCCAAAAGGCACTAGAATTCCATAATTCTTATGCAGCTATTACATTCTTGGTAGCTATTCAAGAATTTGAGCCTCTGGCAATATTAGTACATTCTAAGAGTAATGATTTGGATGGTAGTAATTACAATATTTTGCGTCCTGCAGCAGATGTATTGCATAAGATAGATCCGCTTGCTGCTACTTTATTGTACCGGAAGATGATACAACCTATTTTAGCAAACACTAAATCTAAATATTATAATTATGCAGCTAAAGATTTAGTTATGTGCGGCATCTTAAGTAATCAAATTACTGATTGGAAACAATATCAGAATCATGAGACTTATTTTTTAGAATTATCAACGCAACATAAACGTAAAACCAGTTTTTGGGCAGCATACCAAACAGTTATAGCTAAACAAAAACAAAAAGAAGCAAAAATACTAAAAGATAAATCTTGAGGGCAATATATAATATTAATTATGGACTGAAATGTAAGTATTGTCCGAAGAGTAAAGGAAGGACAATAGGGCAAATGGGGTAGTTTGCGGGAAAGTGCAAGGAACTACGTTATGGCCCGATACTAAAGATCGTGCAGAGTGCGGCAAAGTTATAGAAAGTGACAACTATAGCTTAATGCGATAAGTCACTACCTTATCGCATTAAGCTATACTGTAGCAATTTTCAACCGGCAATACGAAAAAATCTGTATCACTTTTCGTCCGTTGTTGACAATGATATTAATTAATAACGTTTTGCTGAAGTTGTTATATAATTTACTCTACTCGGTGTTATCTAGTTGCTTGATCACGGGATCCAGATAAAGCAAGCTTTTAAATTTATACAAAAAAATTATTTTATAATTTTTTAACTGGATCTAGTTCATAAATCACAGGGGGCATTGCCTGCGTGGATCATTTTCCTCTGTCATCCCGTGGACAAGCCACGGGATGACACCGCAAGTGCTTTTCAATCCACGCAGGCAATGCCTATAATCTAATCAATTGAGATTTATTCCCAAACTCTTCTATTCCTTTTAAATCGGTGGCTGTGACCCATAATTGTAGATTTGTGCTTATAAAAAATTCGGTTAAATATAGTTTCGTCTTCTATCATCCAAATGAACAAATACCTCATCTAAAAGCAAAATAGGAGCTATTTTAGTCAGCTTTATAGCATAATTCATCTCGGCAAGTATTATTGCAATTAAAATAGCTTTCTGCTCACCGGTAGAACAGAATTTTGCCAAGATATTCTTATATTTATGCTTAACCAAAAAATCGCTTTTATGTACTCCAAAGCTGGTGCGACCAAGTAATTTGTCTTTATCTCTTGTTTTATGAAGCTCTGCTGCAATAAAACCAATAACATCTTCTTCGCCGTTTAATATTTTCTGCTCTAGCATGCCATCAATTGATAACTCGGCTTTTGGGAATTCATTTTCAAGATCATCAATTGCTTGCTGCATAAACTCTAAGGTTTTGAGACGATTATTAGCAATATAGGTTGAAGTGTCAGCCATTTTTTCTTCGATAGTTTTAAGCCAATTATTATCCCACATATCTTCAGCTAGAATTTTATTCCGCTCCTGCATATAATGTTCATATTTACTAACTAATTCTGCATGTTTTGGATCAAAATTATAAACTATTCGGTCAAAAAATTTTCTTCTATCACTAGTACCGCTCGTAAAAATCCCTTCCATTTGAGGAGTAAGCCATACCATGCTGGTAAATTTACTTAACTCATTATTGGCGATCTTAGAATTATTATATTCGGTTGTTCTTCTATTGGATATGCGTTTGATTTGTATGCTAAACTCTGCAAGCCCAAGCTTACTTTGCAATAAAGCCCTAACAGAGCAATGATCTTCTGACTCTCTACATATATCAGCAAGCCTTGCTGATCTTAAACCTCTACCTGGATAGAAAAGCGATATTGCTTCTAAGATATTAGTTTTACCACTGCCATTTTCACCAATAATAGTTATTGGAATGTTATCGGTTTTTAGCTCGAGATTTTTGAAATTACGATAATTCTCAACTAATAAAAGTAATCCCCGCCGCAAGCAGCGGGGTATTTTAGAAGAAAGCTAGCTGATGATCCTCATGCAGTTTCTGATATTCCTTGCCTTGGTTTTTTACGTATTTTCCTATCATATTCTCATTTCCATGCTTACCTACCGTACTCGTAAAATATCCATCAGTCCAAAATTCTCCACCCCATAATTGTTTCTTTACCTGTGGACACTGTCTAAATATTTGACGAGCTGTAACACTTTTAATTGTTGTTACTATTTTTGTTACGCTATAGGTTGGTACAGATTGTACCAAAAAATGGACATGATCTTCATCAACCCCTATTTCTAAAAATTTTATTTGATATCTCTTTTCTATCTCTAAACATATTTCTCGTAATACTTGATCAACTGATACGTCAAACACTGCTCGGCGATATTTTGCTGGAAATACCATGTGATACAGCAGTACCGTAACATTATGACTTTTATGTATATATTTGCTCATTCCGCCATATTACGCCGCAAGCGGCGGGGAATATACCCAAAAGAGATTAAAGAATGTAAGAAAATATTTTTCATTTAACGAAAGATAATGATTAAATGTTCATTATCGCATTTTTGGTGAATTTGTAAATTTGATAATTATTTGTTTTATAAATCATCATTGAGTCCCAGCCTTCTAAAAGATCAAGAGGGAAAAAAGCATCACCTTCATAGTCCTTATTTATCTTTAGTAAGTAAGAATCCATCGATAAGATTTTGCTTTAGAAAAAAAGTAGCTATTTCTGCACCTCCGACCATAAAAATTTTCTTATCGCTAAAAAGCTTTATCACCTCCCAAAACTCATCTAAAAATTTCACAAAAACACACCATTATCAGAAAATTGAGTAGGTATATTTTTGAAAAAACAATGCAAATACAGTTTTGCAAGATTTTAGAAGGTAGTGAATCAAAGGTTTTATGTCCCATGACTATAATATTATTTTTCACTATTTGATAAAAATACTCAAACTCCTTAGGGTAAGACCAAGGCATCTGCCCTTTAAGCTCTATCACTCCTTTAGGATCGCATGCCATTATGCCAGTAATTTTTCTATTTTTCATTTACTAGAAATATATAATATTTAAATTGAAATGCCACCGCTTTTTTTAAAACCGGCACGAGCTCTTTCAAGCTTTTTAATAAGTTTAGGGGAATATGATTTGATATCTCTTGGCTTTCCACCCTCATATTTTTGGGCTAATTTCATTCCACATCTAATAAAATTATAGGCAAAATTCATTAATTTTGTCTCACCCGCTATCCTTTTCGGATTCATAAACATATAAATCTGATAAACGGCAAAGCTTTTGATCAAACGCTTTAGGTCTATTCTTGCCTGCTTGGTTAAGCCTTGTAATTTATCTTTCGGGTTTGCAAGGTTTTTATTAGCATCTCTAACAATTTTGGAATGTTGATGCATTAAATAGTTACTGACTTCGGAAATATTTTTACTGATAAGTTTTTCATCCATCTTCAGCATTTTAAGCTTTAGATTTTTAGTTTTACCTAAATATTTACGGATCAATAAAATAATTTGCGATTGGAGTTGAGTTAAATCCATAGTTTGTTCATTTAAGATAGCAAGTATCTGCTCTATCTCATGCTCAAAATCTTCATTTTGGCTCAACTCCTCAAAAAGCTCTTCTACTTCTGTACTTTCAAGTACAAGCGAGTCGCTAATACCCATTAAAGCATCTTTTATTTGCTCAGCAATTTTTTTTGTATCATCATCTGGATAATCTTGAGTCATATCTAATTTATAATTAAATATATTTATTTTATACTATCACCTCATTTTTACTTGTCTATAAAAATTATATTAAGATATTTTAATTACCTGAATCTGAGTAATAATAAGAATCAGAATCGTAACCACTTAGTGAAACATCCTTAGGATCAAGAGGACGTAATAAATCTACAAATGTATCTTGCTCTATATTTTGAGGAATACCAAATTTTTCTGCTAATTCCTTATATCCTGTAGCTTGCACAAAATATTCTGTTTTATTATTATCACTTGGTAAAACTGTATTTGCTAGATTTATATATATATCAGATAATTTTAAATAATCCTTAGGTTCAACTATTCCTTCCAGTTTACCTATAGCAATAAGATAAGCTTTTGTTGCATCATCTTTTATGCTGTGTTTTTTATAATATTCTGCCTGCAATAAATACTCGTCTGCTAAATTCCTATCATTTATCTGAGGATTATGCTTCATCTCATCCATTAATCCTTTAAATGCTTTCTTTTCGTCATCAATACATTTAGTTTTTCTTAAATATTCTAATGCTTGTACATATTTACCTTGCTGTAAATATATATTACCGAGTTTTGTATTTGCTTTAACAGAATCTAGTGCAGCAGCTTTTTTATATAAATCTATTGCACAGTTCATATCTACAGCTTGTGCATGCTGACAATAAATTTCAGCTAATTGATGCTTATACAATTCGTCTTGTTTATTATGAAAAGCGATAGATCCATGCATTGCTATTAATAATTCCCCCAACGAATTATAAGCACTCTGTTCTTGCATAGGTGCTATTTGGCTATGTAGTAGCTTCTTATATACTACTTCAGTAAAACTTTTTTCATCAATAGTTTTTTCATTAATAGATTTAAATGTTGTAATACTAGTCCAAAGAGATTTAGCTTCTTGCTCACTAATCGAACTTACTAATTTTTTAAAGTTATCTATACTATCAAGTATGGTTTTAGACATATCTAAAGATTTAAAAGGTATGTGATGAATATTATTTGTTAATGTATCTGTAATATCCTTTAAGTTTTGAATCTTAGCATCTTTAATAGATTTTAAAAAAGCTTTTAGATTTTCTATGTTATTTATTTGATTTATATTTAAAATCTTATTACTTTTTATATCTTGATAAAAGTTTTTAATAGCATCATTCAGCTTATTAACAAAAGAAAACTCATCACTTTTTAATACGGTTTTAAAAGACTCTATTAATTCTGCTTCTAAATTTATTTTATTAAAAGGAGCAAATAAAGTGCTAAACCAATCTTTAACATCAATTATGTCTAAATCATGTTGATCACTTAATTTAGTGTCAGAAAAATGTTTTAAATAATTTTAGAAGCTTTCCAATTTAGAGTTTGGGTTTTCTAAAATCTGATTTAACTCCTTAACAACTTCTAAAAAACTTCCTATAGTTTTTTATTACTATTATCTGTAGCTTTATAAGTTTTTATGGTATAGCTTAATGCGATAAGGTAGTGACTTTTTTAAGAGCATAGTAAACAGCATCAAAAAAGTGCTCAAAATTAGAAATAGTTTTTCTTATTTCATTCTTGATTTTAAACCAGCAATGCTCAATAGGATTTAAGTCAGGAGAGTAAGTTGGTAAAAATAAAATACTGCAACCAACAGATTCAATTAACGTTTTCACTTTTGTACTTTTATGAAAATTAATATTATCCATTACTACTATCTGACCAGCCTTTAATTCCTTGATCAATATCTCTTGTACATAAGTTTCAAAAATGTCCTTATTACATGTCCCATCAAATATTATTGGGGCAATAATATCTTTGACACACAGCCCAGCAATCATACTAATCCGTGATTTATGTTGATAGACCTTTTCACCATAACATCTTTGACCGATAATGCTCCACCCGTGTTCTCTACAGCTATTATCTTCTATCCCAGACTCATCGATAAATACTAAATCTTGTTTATCTATAGTTTTTAGTTTCAATATAAACTCATTCCTTAGACCAATATCCCTTTTGGGATGAAGAAAAGTTTTTTTTATAACTATAACCTAATTTATTAAGCAATCTTGATATCGTACTTGCAGATACTTTTTGACTCCAGTTATTAGCTAGCTCCATGGTGGTTTTATCAAAATTTAATTCTATAAATTTTTTAAATCCCTCTATGTCTCTTATTATTCTACGATGTCCTGTATGATAACCACTTTTTGCTTTGACATCCCCAGTTTGTTTCTTTAATTTTTTCCACTCTATTATAGTCTTCCTACTAATAGAGTATATAGCTTAATGCGATAATGTAAAGCATCAGATAAAAAATTCTTTATATGTTCATTATTATTTTGATCTGCTATAGCTTTGGCTAAATATATAGCAATAACATCTTGTGATTTTGCATTAATTACAATGTCAGCTATTTCATTATGAGCTTTCTCTGATTCAATATAATTAAACACTTTAGATAATAATGGAATAGCTTCAGCTATTTCTTCAGCTTTTGCTACTTCCAGCTCTATTTCTTGTTGCACTTTATCAAAATAAAAGTAATCCCCGCCGCAAGCAGCGGGGTATTTTAGAAGAAAGCTAGCTGATGATCCTCATGCAGTTTCTGATATTCCTTGCCTTGGTTTTTTACGTATTTTCCTATCATATTCTCATTTCCATGCTTACCTACCGTACTCGTAAAATATCCATCAGTCCAAAATTCTCCACCCCATAATTGTTTCTTTACCTGTGGACACTGTCTAAATATTTGACGAGCTGTAACACTTTTAATTGTTGTTACTATTTTTGTTACGCTATAGGTTGGTACAGATTGTACCAAAAAATGGACATGATCTTCATCAACCCCTATTTCTAAAAATTTTATTTGATATCTCTTTTCTATCTCTAAACATATTTCTCGTAATACTTGATCAACTGATACGTCAAACACTGCTCGGCGATATTTTGCTGGAAATACCATGTGATACAGCAGTACCGTAACATTATGACTTTTATGTATATATTTGCTCATTCCGCCATATTACGCCGCAAGCGGCGGGGAATATACCCAAAAGAGATTTAATCTATTAACTATAATTTTGCAGCACGTTTTAGTCTATCGTTGATAGCAGCACCTATATTTATATTAGGTATAGGAGCAACCGCTATATATTCTATATTATGAGCAACAGCATAATCATCTAATAATCTCAAATAGGCATAAAAATTAGATGCTGCTTCTGCAAGGTCGCCTTTACTACTTAAGTTTAATGAATATTCCCCTTTAAGATTGCTATCACCAAAATTTAATCCAATTTCTTTATCATTTAAGTTTGTAGCATTTAATCTAATAGGTACTGTTGGGGAATAATGTTTCTCAAGCATCCCTGGAGCTTTAATATTAATATTTTTCGATGCTTTATTAATTTTAATATCAAGTACTGCTTCTAACACTTCGGCAGTGATAAACCCCTCTCTAAGAATAGTAATTATATCATTTGTAGTATCGACGATAGTTGATTCTAACCCATATTTAGATTGATAATGTTTGTCTGTTAGAATAAAAATTTCTTCATTATCATTAAAATGCTTTGTAACATGATCTACTCTAGTCGGACTTATATAATTTGAAGGATTAGCACTTGGAGCAGCTATTGGCTTTCCGGATTGTTTAATAAGTTCCAATGCTAATGGGTGGGATGGTGTACGAATCGCTATAGTTTTAAGTCCTGCCGTAACTGCCGGTGCAATATTTGCATTTTCTTTTAACGGAACAACTATAGACAAAGGACCAGACCAAAATTTTTCTGCTATTTTTTCGGCTATGTAATTAAACTTACCTATTTCTTTTGCCTGCTCTATAGATGAGACATGCACAATAAGCGGGTTGATAGCAGGGCGATTTTTAAATTGAAAGATTTTTAAACATGCTTCTTGATTGGTAGCATCTGCTCCTATTCCATAAACTGTTTCGGTCGGAAAAACTACGACTTTACCGGAGGTTATAAATTTAACTGCTTGTTTTATCATAAGCAGTTAAATTTAGCGATCTTATGAAATAATTCACAAACATCTTGTAACATTAATAAACGGTTTTTGGCAATTTTTGGATCACTATCATTAACAAGTACATTATCAAAAAAGCTAGTAATCGGAGTTAATAGAGTCTGCAATAAATTTAATGCCTTATCATAATCCTTATCAACAATTTGCAGTGAAAGCTTTTGAGTTACTTCAAATAATTCCTTTTCAGGTTGAGTACTAAATAGATTAGACTCAACAGCACCATCAATATTTTGGCTTTCAAGTATGTTACTTGCTCGTTTATAAGCATTTAATAATTGCTTTCCGTCTTCTTTTTCTAAAAACTCTTTCAACGCATCAAGCTTAAATTTTATATTTGCTAAATTTAAATCAAGAACAGCATTAATTAGCGAAATATCATATTCATTTTTAAAATAAAATTTTGCTCTTTCTTCAAAGAACGATATTATTAAATCCCTACCTTTAACAGATAAATCCTTATATAGCTTCAAGGAAAAATCAATTAGATTGCTTAAATTCAGCTCTAATTTATTCTCAATTATTATTCTTATTATGCCTAATACCTGACGTCTTAACGCATATGGATCACCGGAACCTGTTGGGGCTTCACCAGCTATCATTAAACCTACTAAACTATCTAATTTATCTGCAATCGCAAGCAAAGCAGCATTACCAATCGGTACGCTATCACTTAGACCTTGCGGCTTATAATGATCTCTGATTGCTACAGCTATTTCTTCATTTAGCTTTTCATGTTTTGCATAGTAATGACCCATAATACCTTGCAGCTCGGGGAATTCTCCAACCATTTCAGAAACAAGATCACTTTTGCAAAGTTTAGCTGCCATAATTAAATCTTTATTATCCGAATCGATATATTTACAAATATCAACTATACGCTCTACTTTTGCCTTTAAACTACCAAGCTTTGTATGAAATGTTACAGCTGCAAGTTTTTCTAAATTTGCTTCTAAAGTTTTAGATATATCTTGTTTGTAAAAATATAAAGCATCAGAAAGCCTTGCAGATAATACTTTTTCATTACCTTGCACAACTAATGTGCTATTGGCAAACTGTCCGTTACTAACAAAAAGGAAATATGGAGCAAAATTTCCTGATCTATCAAATAAACAAAAATATTTCTGATGAGTACGCATCGAAGAGATTAGCACTTCTTTAGGTAACTTTAAAAACTTTTGTGGTATTGTGCCACATAATACTATCGGAAATTCGCTAAGCCCTGCTACTTCTTCAATTAATCTTAAATCTTCTTTTATATTTAAATTATAAGCATTTGCTTGCTCTGATAAACCAGTTTTAATTATTTCTTCTCGTTTTAATCTTTCTAAAATTACATAATTTTCTGTGAGTTTAGTTTTGTAATCTTTAAAATCAGTTACTTCGAGTTTTTTATTATCAGTAAGACGATGCCCAAAAGTGACGTTATTAGCGACCAAATGACCAAATTGCAGAGGTAATATTTCGTTATCAAATATACATAAAATATTTCGTAGCGGTCTAATCCATTTTATATTGTAACTTCCCCAAAACATAGATTTTGCCCAGCTATATTTATTAATAGCTTCCACGATAATTTCAGGTAAAATTTCTTTTATTTGTCTTTCTTCTACTTTTTTAATGTAGAAATAATATAATTGGTTATTAATTAACTTAGTTGAAAGCTCTAATTTGCTAACGTTATGAGCTTTGCAAAAGCCATTAATCGCAGCTTCCAGTGCTTCTGTACTCGGTCCTTTAATCTCTATTTCTTTTGGTAACGTTACTTTTGGCAAATGTGTAGCATATAGTGTTATCCTGCGAGGTCCTGAAAATACTTGTATTTTTGCGAAAATTTCATTTTCTTCAAAATTTTTCGTAAATATATTTAAATAACCCTCTTCAGCATCTTTTTGCATAAAAGCCGGTATTTCTTCGCTAAATAGTTCTAATAATAATTCACTCACTGCTCATCTCCAACCATTTCATACAACAAATTCTAGCTAAATGACGCACTCTTAAAACATACGAAGCACGCTCGGTTACGCTTATTATTCCATGTGAATTCAATAAGTTAAAATAATGGCTTGCATTAAGACAGTAATCATAAGCAGGTAACGGCAAATTTGCTTCTACTAGCCGCTCACATTGTTCTTCACTATCTTTAAAATGCCGCAGTAACATCTCGCTATCAGCAAGCTCTAAATTAAACTTTGAAAATTGCCGCTCAGCTTCAAAATCAACTTCACCATATTTTAAGGCTTTTTCGCCTGTTTGACCATTCCAATCAAGTTCTTTTACCTCATCAATGCCTTGAATATATAAAGCAAGACGCTCTAAGCCGTAAGTAATTTCACCGGCAACTGGTTTACATTCTATACCACCAATTTGCTGCATATAAGTAAACTGCGACACTTCCATACCGTCACACCATATTTCCCAGCCAAGCCCTGCAGCTCCTAGCGTCGGTGATTTCCAATCATCTTCAACAAACCTAATATCGTGAGCTTTTAAATCTATCCCTAAGCATTCCAAACTTTTAAGATATAGCTCCTGAATGTTATCGGGTGAGGGCTTTAAGATAACTTGAAATTGGTAATAATGCTGCATTCTATTAGGATGCATACCATATCTGCTATCACCAGGTCTTCTTGACGGCTGCACGTAAGCGACAGACCAAGGCTTCGGACCAAGACAACGAAGTACTGTTGCAGGGTGAAACGTACCAGCTCCAACATGGGCATCGTAAGGCTGCAAAATCGCACAGCCATAATCCTGCCAATAATTCTGCAAGGTTAGTATAATTTGCTGAAATGATAGTTTTTTCATAAGGCGTTGTTATCGGGAAAGAAAATTTTGATCAATTAAAAGGATCGAATATTTTAATGTTAAACATATTATAATGCTTGGTATTTCTAGTAACTTAATATCATATTGTTTTGTTTTGCTTGTGCTGCTATTAAAGCATCAATCTCATTAGTGCCATGTATACTCATTAATTCACCCCATTCTTCACATATCTCTTTATCAATATTAAGAATTTTTTCATTATAATCTATGATTAGTTCTTCTAACCATTTTTTTAATTTTAGACTTACTACTCTGAATCATTTTTGGATAATTTTAGCACACCTTTTCTTATTTCACCAATAGTAATACAACTTAATATGTAATTGACTATAATGAACAACTGAAAACCATGCTACTACTTGAGGATTAGGTTTTTTCTTTTGGATTTCGGATACAACATTAGTATCTAATAAATATTTCATAATTCAAAATCTCTTGCCTTTCCTTGTACTCTTTCAATAACTAAATCATCTGTCTTAGGTATACTTAATAAATATTCTTTGAAATCAAGCTTTTGTTTAGTAAGTTGTTTGTAATATTTCATACTAATAACTACAACTGCTTCTTCTCCCCTTTTTGTAATACATTGAGGTGTACCTTGCATTGCTGTATCAACAATATTACTTAGCTTATTTTTTGCTTCGTGTAATTGCCATTTATTCATATTTAAGCTCCAACATGTCTAGATTAGCTAGATTATTATATAGATATTATAACATAGATTATTTGTTTATGTAAATAAGTTTATAGGGCTTATATGATATCGTCATTGTGAAAGAGTGGGGCAACCCAAAACTTTTGGGTCACCAAATTGATGCTATGACAGGAAGTAAATAAAAATTATTACATAGCAGTAATGCGTTGCTCTTCTGATTCTAATAATTTTTCTAATTCTTTTCTGTTATATTTTTTCTCTTTAAGCTTTACTGCATTATCAAAAATATGTTGTACAGCTTTTTCTTCCAACGCAGGTCCTTTAAGCTGTTCAACAGCTCTAGGGTTATTTTTATAAAAATCAAACAACATATTTTCTTGACCAGGAAAGCTACGTGCTTGCTGCATAATAATTCTGCGAAGATCATCAGGCTCTACTTGTAAATTTTTATCTTTTGTATATTCTGCAAGCATTAACCCAATTCTAACACGACGTAATGCTAATTTATAATAGTATTCTTTTACTTGTTCTGGGGATTTATCTTTGAATACAGAATCATCTTGCTCGCTTTTGTCAGTTTCAGATTTCAAGATATTTTTTTCTTGATCTAATAAAGATTCAGGCACGTCAAAATCTAATAATTTTTCTAGCTGATCAAATAAATTCATTTTCATTATAGTAGAAATAGCTTCTTCCGACTCATTTTCTATTTTTTTGGTAAAGTGAGTACGTAGCTCTTCAAGGCTATTGCTTTGGAATTTTTTAGCAAACTCATCATCAATGACTGTAGGTTCTGCAGTATGAACAGCCTTAACCTGCACTACAAAACGAGCATCTTTGCCAGCTAAATCTTTAGCATGGTAATTTTCAGGGAAAGTTACATTAACTTCTACTTCACTACCTGCTTTAGAACCTATTAATTGTTTTTCAAAACCAGGAATAAGTGCATTGCTACCAATAACTACTTTAAAATCTGTAAGTTTGCCACCCTCAAAAGCTTCATCTTTAACATAACCAACTGCATCCATGGTAATTTGATCACCATCTTTAGCTTTTGCTTTACTTTCTTTAGTATAACTTTTCATCATTTCCGCAAGCTTTTTGAGTTGTTCTTCAACATCCTCAGGACTTACTTCTAATTTCGGACGATTTATAGATATTTTCTTTAGATCTGGAATATCAATTTTAGGCAATAATTCCATTTTTATTGTAAATTCTAAAGGCTTATTAGGTTCGTTTTGCAAATCATCAATTTTTGGTCTGCCGATAATATTTAAATTATGCTCCTTAATAACATGATTTACTGAATCATTAATTTTTTTTTCTATTATATCATTTCTGACAGAAGCACCATATTTTTTCTCAACAATTGCAATAGGTACTTTACCAGCTCTAAAGCCTGCTATTTTTACCTTTTTTGTTAAGTCGATCAGCTCTTTTTGAATATCATTATCTATTTCACTTAAAGGAGTTGAAATTTTAATATGAAAATCTAGCCCTTCATTTTTTAATATGGTAGTTGCCATTTGTAATAATCCGTTATTTATAAATAATTCAGCATATTAGTTTGCTAATCAAAATAAACTATAGAGCCAAAATATGCAATAGTTTTTGTAAACCGAAGATAAGTAGGTTAAGAAATTAGAATTGCCAAACCATTACGTCTCAATAATTTACAAAACTTGAATAAGTTTAAGATTTTACAATTTAAACTTGAATTTATATCTGATATAATTTTAAAGATTTTTTTAACAACTTACTAAATATGCAAGAAAAAACCAAAGCTTTTGGTAGTGCATTAAAAGCTCTATACCTTTCTCAAGATACTTTACCGAAGTTAATAGAGGATGAGCAAATTAAAGCCCTATCTTTGGAGGAGTATTATATCAAAACTTACGCTATGTTTGATATAATGCCCATGAATTAAGGGATATTATGAAGTGCTTCACTATAAAACATTGCTGTGTAATAAGAGTTTTTAGCATATTTGCTATAACATAGCGTAAGTTTTGATATAAAATTACAGATATTACTTAGCGAAGATAATGACTCAGCCAAAGCAGCATTACGTGATAAAGTTATCGGTGAAAAGAAACCAGTAGAAATAGAAAATATCTTTAAAGCTATAGATGCAGAAAATAGGGTAAAGAAGCTACTTAAAGAGTATCAAGTTCAAAAAGAAATAATCGACAATATAATTAAGCCACTAATCGAAGAAGAAAATAAGCTGAATCTACTTTATGGAAATATACCTGACAAAAGTGAATCGGAAATAAAGCACATAGCCGAATCAATAAATAGAATACAAGCAGATGTTGGTAAAGTACTATTACTAGGCAGTGCCGGTATTGGAAAGACTACGTTACTGCACAATATCTCGTATAGATGGGGCAAAGATAATTTATGGAATGATAAATTTGATTATGTCTTTAGAATTAAGTTAAAGGAATTATTAAATGAAAATTGGAGTAGAGAATACGAAGCTAAGGAGCTACGTCAAAACAAACTAGCTTGTTTCATTCATTATTACTTGAATTTAGAAAATATAGAACCACACGAAATAATCAATATAAGCAACAAAGATAGAGTATTATTATTGCTTGACGGTTACGATGAAGTAGCATTTTTATCCCAAGATAATCGTGATTACCGAAATATTATGGAGGCAGTATTTCAGTATAAAAACGTAATAATGAGTTCTAGACCTAATGCAATCACGGAAAATATAAGTAGTAAATTTAAACGCAAGGTAGAAAATACGGGATGGGACAATGAAGGGATAGAGAAATATATATATAAGTTTTAAACATGATCAAATGCTTGGAGTGCAATTAAAAAGTTTTTTAGATACTCATAGCCAAATAAAAGAGATATGCGAAGCACCGATCAATACTGCACTAATATGTTTAATTTGGAGTGATTCAAAGATAAGGGATAAGTTCCGAGGGAGCATTAATGAAAATTTTAATATAAGTCGTTTATATGACGAGATAACAAACTGGCTTAATAATAGGTATCTAGCAAAACCCAGCATAAATATAAAAATAAGACAGAAGCGAATAATAACTTAAAAAGCATAATGAGGTTTTTAGAGAAAATAGCTTATGAATCACTTAAGACAACAGGGAAGTTAGTAGAAAGTAAATTAGTCGAAAGCAAAAAAGATATTTTAGATATAGACGAAGTTATAGAGCAAGGATTATTAAAAAGGGAAGGACATAACTATCAATTTATTCACTTAACCTTTCAAGAATTTTTAGCTGCCCGTTATCTAAAAAATCAGTTATTGGATAATAAACATCTTACAAAAACAGCAAGTTTTATAGGTGAGCGTAGAAACGAACCAAAATATCTAATGACTCTAAAGTTTTTAGCCGGAATAGCAAATAATGATGATAGTAAAGAATTAACAGAAATATTTTGGGAAGCTGCAACTTGCAACGTTAATGGGATATTAGAGCTAGGCATTGAAAAGAAAATTACATTACTAATGCATTTATTAGCTCAAAGCAAAATCAATGGTGAATTTAATAATAGAATACCGCATTTAACACAAATCCAAAATTTAATAGATGATATTGTATTAAAGGATATTACAATCTGGGAACAGCCTATAATAGATAGCGGTTATTTATCCGAAACAATTGTTAAAATAGTAAATGAAAAATTACGAATAAAATCTACATTTCAAGAATTAAAAACAGCTATAGGGATAATAGCAGCTCTAGCAAATAAAAATGAATGGGGCAGTAAAACTAAAGTTTATGAAAGATTAATTGGCTTACTGAAAATGGAAAATAAGCAATTAAAAAAGTTAATATTACAAAAGTTAACACAAATACTAGATGGAACGATAGATTAAATAGTATTCCAAAACAGTTTAGTGCAATTGTCAAATAGTTGGGATCCTGCATTCTCAGACGAATTAGAACAATATGTAAATCAAGTATTTACTAAAATAGTAAGTACTAAACCTACTTTAGGTAAAATAATACTAAATTACGCAAATTATAGTATTTTAGATGAAGTAGTAAAAGTAATGCCTGTTTTAGAAGTGTTTAATTTTGTGAAAGAACTGCTCATAAACTCTAACTATAATGTTATCATGCATATAATTGTTAACATTTTGCCTAAGATGATAGAAACAATGACTACTCAAGAAACCACTCTTTTTTTAAAAAAATTACTTATAAATCTTGATTACGATGTTAAACATATAGCCATTATAAAATTATCTAAAACAGTAAAAGTACCCTCAAGTCTGACCCAAGAAGTATTTATTTTTTTAAGAAAGAAAATTATAAACTCTAAGACTAACACAAACATCAAGTCTAACGCTATAAAAAAGATAGCAGAAATGGCAGAAGCAATACCAAGTTTAGGGCAAGAGACATTTACTTTTTTGAAAGAGATGGCTACATATCATAACGATGATTATCCTAATGATGATTCTAATTCCGAAGCTATAGAAAATATAGTAAAGATAGTGGAAGCGATACCAAATTTAGCACCGGAAGCCTTTAGTTTCCTAAAAGAAATAGTTATGGATTCTAAGCAAGATTTAAGATCTAAAGCTATGGAAAATATAGTAAAAATATTAAAAACTACACCAAGTTTAGCACGAGAAACATTTGATTTTTGGAAAGAGATAGTTACAAATCCTAAGTATGATATCAATTATGAAATTATTGATAAATTGCCTGAGATAGTAAAATTGATGCCAAGTTTAACAACAGAAGCTTTTATTATTTCTAAAGAAATGTTTACAACTAGCAATAAGGATAATTGAAAATACTATAAGTAAGTAGAACAGAACCTATTTAAAATAATAAGACAAAACTTACGCTATGTTATAGCAAATATGCTAAAAACTCTTATTACACAGCAATGTTTTATAGTGAAGCACTTCATAATATCCCTTAATTCATGGGCATTATATCAAACATAGCGTAAGTTTTGAAGATTTTAAATAGGTAATGATGAACAGAAAATATAGACACTTATCTCGAGAAGAGAGATATGAGATAAAAAGAATGTATGACCTAGGAGTCAGTATTAATAAGATAGCACAACATCTTACGAGGTCTAAAAGCACTATTAGTATGGAGCTAAAAAGAAATAAGGTAAAAGATAAGTATATGCCTTGTGTTGCTCAGGAAAAATATGAAAATAGGATGTATCAGCAAGAGTTATTAAAAATAGAAAAGAACCCTATGTTGTTAGATTATATTAAAAATGCTATGATTCGCAAGAAATGGTCGCCGGATGCTATAGCCGGAAAGTTAAAACTAGACAAAAATACAGCTTTGTGTATCAGTACAGAAAGTATATATAGATTTGTTTACACTTCTGCAGTAGCAGCTAAATTAAAGTTATATAGCTATTTACCTTCTAAAAGATATAAAAGGCAAAAAAGAGGGAAGAGGCGTCAAAGGATCATTATACCACAAAGGATCTCAATACATCAGCGTGATGCAATAGCTACGAAAAAGGTAGAAGTAGGGAATTTTGAGGCAGATCTTACATTTCATAAAGGTAATCAAAGTATGAATATTGGTGCACTGGTGGATAAAAAGAGTCAAAAGATTATTTTAGTGCTGAATAACTCCAAGAGAGCTACAACAGTTACCAATGGTTTTTTAAGAAAGATAAAAACTCTTCCAAATAGTGTGAGAAAGACTATTACTATGGATAATGGCAAAGAGTTTGTGGGGCATGTTGCCTATAGACTATCTGGGTTTCAAACTTTCTTTTGTGATCCATACCGCCCTAGACAAAAAGCATTAGTGGAAAAAATGAATTCTATGATTCATAGAATTTTACCTAAAAATACAGATATTACTACCGTTACACAAAGAGGTCTTGACAATGTTGCTGAGATTTTAAATAACATGCCAAGAAAGATTTTTGGTTATAAAACCCCCAATGAAATTTGGGCAGAAAATTTATAGGTTTTGTTCTACTTAGTCCTTGCATTTTCATGATGATGGATAATATTAGGTAAAGTAGCAGTAAGTAGCGGGAGCTTATGGTGCATAAACATGTTATGAGCTGCTGCATTATAATAAAAGTAATCCCCGCCGCAAGCAGCGGGGTATTTTAGAAGAAAGCTAGCTGATGATCCTCATGCAGTTTCTGATATTCCTTGCCTTGGTTTTTTATGTATTTTCCTATCATATTCTCATTTCCATGCTTACCTACCGTACTCGTAAAATATCCATCAGTCCAAAATTCTCCACCCCATAATTGTTTCTTTACCTGTGGACACTGTCTAAATATTTGACGAGCTGTAACACTTTTAATTGTTGTTACTATTTTTGTTACGCTATAGGTTGGTACAGATTGTACCAAAAAATGGACATGATCTTCATCAACCCCTATTTCTAAAAATTTTATTTGATATCTCTTTTCTATCTCTAAACATATTTCTCGTAATACTTGATCAACTGATACGTCAAACACTGCTCGGCGATATTTTGCTGGAAATACCATGTGATACAGCAGTACCGTAACATTATGACTTTTATGTATATATTTGCTCATTCCGCCATATTACGCCGCAAGCGGCGGGGAATATACCCAAAAGAGATTTAAAGACATGCTCTATTCTATCTAGTGCGTCAATAAATTGGGGCGTTATATCCTGAGTATTTGCGTAATTAATTATATTTAGAAGGGTAATTTTAGCTTTTTTGAAAGCTGCTTCATTTTTAGCATATATTAATTTTTTATAAGCAAGATGAAGAGGTGTATCTTCTTCCTTATTTTGTATTGTAAAGCTAAATCCAACAGAATTAATATAGTTTAGAAAGTCAATTTTATCGTACTTAACACATTTATGAATAACATTTTCTCCTTGTTCATCAATAATATTAGTACTTATTCTATCTAAAGGATATCTTTGCCATTCTTGCAGTTTCATAAATTCAAAATATTTCATGAAAGCAGTGCTAATAAGATCATTAGCTTACTCTATACCGAAAGTATTTAATAGGTCTATAATAGCTTTATCTTCTTTAACTATATTGCTATGTATTAGTTGCAAAAACTCATCAAATATTTGTGTGCATTTTTTTGGCATTGTTATTCATAAAATATAATAATGCTTAGATATTAATAAAAAATTGAAAAGTAAAAGAGTTTTTTATAAAAAAATAGTAAATTTTTATTTATTAACTCTGCTAAGACTCATCATTATATTGATATATCTAAATAAATAACCTATTATAAAAATAAAAATCCTATGTTTGATTTCTCTGCTTATATAGATTTACCACTTGTTTGGGGTGGGTTAATAGCTACTGCTATTTGTTTATATGTCTTGTTAGATGGTTTTGATTTAGGGATAGGTATATTATTCCCATTTGCTCCAACTGATGATTGTCGTCATAAGATGATCAATTCCATCGCTCCTTTTTGGGATGGTAATGAAACTTGGTTAGTACTTGGCGGTGGCGGCTTGCTTGCTGCTTTCCCTCTTGCGTATTCTTTGCTATTACCGGCTTTGTATATCCCTATTATCCTGATGTTACTCGGTCTTATATTCCGCGGAGTTGCTTTTGAATTTCGTTTTAAAGCACATATAGGGCATCGTTATATTTGGGATTATGCTTTTCATTTTGGTTCTATGCTTGCCGCTTTTTGTCAAGGTTTAATGCTTGGTACGTTTGTGCAAGGTATAGAAGTGGAGGGACGGGAATTTGCAGGGAGTGCTTTTGATTTCTTAACTCCTTTTTCGGTGATGACGGGAATAGAATTGATATTTGGTTATGCTCTTTTAGGTGGTACGTGGCTTATCATGAAAACCGAAAAAGAAACGCAAGATTGGGCATATAAATCTACACTATATATTTTATTTTATGTTGCACTTTTTATGGGGTTTGTAAGCCTTTGGGTACCATTCTTAAATGATCAAATACGTCATCGCTGGTTTAGTATACCAAATATTTACTACTTATCTATTATACCTATTTTAACCTCTATAGTATTTATTAGGTTAATTAAAGCTGTGAGAGATAAAAAAGAAGCAGCTCCATTTATATATACTATTTGTTTGTTTTTATTAGGATATTTAGGACTTGCTATAAGCATATGGCCATTTATAGTGCCATATAAGGTAACGCTTGCAAAAGCAGCGGCAGCACCAGAGTCGCAATCTTTACTATTAGTTGGGGCAGGGATATTTTTACCTGTTATACTTGGTTACACTTTTTATTGTTATTATATATTCCGTGGCAAATCTTCGCATCACCCTATGTATTAAAACTTTATATCTAAAAATGACTTCCCGTTTGAATAGATGGCAATGGTTTATTGTCCTATGGCTTACGGGATTACTATCAACATTCCTGCTATCTTGTTTGGTTAAATTGATATTTTGGGCAATAAAATTAATATGACTTTAAGTAAAACTAATTAAAAGTTATTGTACAAATTATAAATCCAATTTCTAATTTGTACAATAATTATAGTTAAATTAATAATCTGGATAATTAATTTGATATAAAGTTTAAGTGATGATTTTGTTAATTTTATTCCAAGGTAAAACTTCTATATTTCCTCTTATTTGCTCCGTATCACCTGCATATACTAAATAACCTTTTTCTTGATTTGCTAAACTGCTCCAATAGTTAATTCCTTTTAAAAATTCTTGAATTATAGTTTTACTTGCCTTGACTTCAATTGGAGTTAGCTTATCACTTTCAATTAATATAGCATAAGTCATTAAGGTACTGACAGAGCGAGAGTATCATGTTATAGTAAGCAAATATTAACAAGCATGTAAAGAGATATGGCACGAGCATATGCAATAGAACTAAGACTAAGAGTTATAAAAGCTGTAGAAGCAGGGATACGAATAAGTAAGGTAAGTAAATTATTTAATGTAAGTCGTGATACTATATATAAATGGAAAAAATTAAAAGATAAGCAAGGTACTTTAGAAGCAGCAACTGGTTATCAGAAAGGACATAGTCATAAGATAAAAGATTCAGAATCTTTTAAAGAATTTTTTAAAGCTAATATGAATAAAACATCAAAGGAGTTAGCAAAGCAATGGGGTAATATTGCATCTGTAACTATTTTAAGACAAATCAGAAAACTTGGCTATAGCTATAAACAAAACTCATTTTCATCCGAAAAGAGATATTAAATTAAGAAATGAATTTATAGCAAAGATACAAACCATCACAAAAGACAAATTAGTATATCTTGATGAATCTGGAATAGAGGATAATGCTTGCAAAGAGTATGGATGGAGCATTATAGGACAAAGGTGTTATGGAGAAAAGGTGTATCAACATAAATTTAGAATAAGTATGATAGCTGGTCTTTGTAATGGTAATCTTATTGCTCCTGTAATATTTGAAGGTAATTGTAATACAGAGGTCTTTAAAACTTATATTAGGGATGTATTAATTACAGAATTACAACCTGGGCAAACCGTTATTATGGATAACATTAATTTTCATAAAAATTCTAAAGTTAAAGAGTTCATTGAATCCGTTGGTTGTACCATATTGTATTTACCAACTTACTCTCCTGATTTAAATCCTATAGAGCATTACTGGTTTAAGATAAAAAATGAAATTAGGAAAGTTGTAGAAGATTTTGAAACATTTTATGATGCTGTTTTTAATACTATTAAATTGTCAGTATCTTAATGATTTATGCTATATATCAAGTTCATGACCATGGCTATCTCGCCAAAAATATATCCCCTCTTCTTTGCCTTTATTAAGGCGATTTTTAAGTATAGCTTAATGCGATAAGGTAGTGACTTATGGTATGAGTTGGATTATACTAAATGAAAAACTTATGGCAAAGGCATATTCATACGATTTAAGAATACGAGTAATAAAAAGTTTAACAGATGGTAAAACAATAAAAGAAACTTCAGAGATATACTCTATTAGTAGGAAGACTATAATAGAGTGAAAAAAATTAAAGAAACAAACTGGGGATGTCAAAGCAAAAAGTGGTTATCATACAGGACATCGTAGAATAATAAGAGACATAGAGGGATTTAAAAAATTTATAGAATTAAATTTTGATAAAACCACCATGGAGCTAGCTAATAACTGGAGTCAAAAAGTATCTGCAAGTACGATATCAAGATTGCTTAATAAATTAGGTTATAGTTATAAAAAAACTTTTCTTCATCCCAAAAGGGATATTGGTCTAAGGAATGAGTTTATATTGAAACTAAAAACTATAGATAAACAAGATTTAGTATTTATCGATGAGTCTGGGATAGAAGATAATAGCTGTAGAGAACACGGGTGGAGCATTATCGGTCAAAGATGTTATGGTGAAAAGGTCTATCAACATAAATCACGGATTAGTATGATTGCTGGGCTGTGTGTCAAAGATATTATTGCCCCAATAATATTTGATGGGACATATAATAAGGACATTTTTGAAACTTATGTACAAGAGATATTGATCAAGGAATTAAAGGCTGGTCAGATAGTAGTAATGGATAATATTAATTTTCATAAAAGTACAAAAGTGAAAACGTTAATTGAATCTGTTGGTTGCAGTATTTTATTTTTACCAACTTACTCTCCTGACTTAAATCCTATTGAGCATTACTGGTTTAAAATCAAGAATGAAATAAGAAAAACTATTTCTAATTTTGAGCACTTTTTTGATGCTGTTTACTATGCTCTTAAAAAATCACTACCTTATCGCATTAAGCTATATCTCAATTATTATCATATTTTCAAACAAGCTTCCTTTGGCATAATACTTTTCTAACTGCTCCATCGATTCTAATCCTAGTAAAGTACAAGCAAGACCAGTATCATAAAAATATAATTTTTCTTGTTTAACTAAGTGTTTATTATAATTTTTATGATGCGGTTTAACTAAATAAATTATAAAGCTTGTTTGCAATAAAGAAAGCCATGATTTTACAGTGTTATAGCTAACCCCGCATTCAGTAGCTATAGATGAGAAATTTACTAATTGTCCGATACGAGTAGCACAGATTTTTAAAAAAGTCTGAAATGTGGAAATATCACTAATATTTTTAATTTGCCTTACATCCCTTTCTATGTAAGTACGGATGTAGTTTCTATACCACACACTAGGTAGTAAATCCTGGTATAAAGCTTAGGATAAAAGCCTTTAAATATAAAATTTAGAGGATTGTCTGTAACGGGTAGTTTTTTACTTATTTCATTGTAACTAAGAGGAAGTAAATAAACTATAGCTGCTCTACCCGCTAAGGATTGTGAAATACTTTCAAGCCATAAAAAATTCTGTGAACCTGTTAAAATAAACTGTCCGGCAACTTGGTCATTATCTACTTTTGTTTGTATATATGAAAATAAATTAGGGCAGTATTGTACTTCATCAATGATTGCACCTTGACTATAAGTAGATAAAAAACCTCTAGGATCTTTTTGAGCAAACTCTCTTATATCTATATCCTCAAGCGAGACATAGGGTTTATCTGAAAAAATCATTTTTACTAAAGTAGTTTTACCGGATTGGCGTGGACCCGTAACAGTAACCACCGGATAATACTTTGCCGAATATTTTATATAATTGGTTATATCACGATCAAACATAATATAAATTTGCTAATATTACTTATTGTACAAATTATAAGTCCAATTTCTAATTTGTACAATATTTTTATATCTTAACCCTCTAGAAACTCAAAATTTTCTACATACCTAATGACAAAATTAAAATAACGATATATTATTTTAATTTTAAAATAATTAAATAATATATATTCAATGAGTGCAGATACTAATATTAGCGATAGTTTAGAAGTCACTGTGCAAGATCATTTATCGATTTTTTCTTTAATAAGTTCATCTGATATTATTGGTAAGTCAGTTATGCTAATGCTGCTTATCGCTTCTATTTGGTCGTGGGCTATCATTCTGGATAAAGTATTTAAGCTAATGCAAGTGCAACGAAAAATGCGAGCATTTGAAAATACTTTTTGGTCAGGTGGTGTTTTAGAGCAGCTATATGATAGCATAAAAAGGTCAGTTAACAATCCGCTAGCTTTAATATTTGTCTCAGCTATGGATGAATGTAAAAGTATAAATACTAAGGGACTTCCTGAGCTATTAAAAAATAATCATAAAGAGCGTATTACAAATTCTATGTATCTTGCTCAAAACAGAGAAATTGAAAAACTAGAGAAGAACTTAAGCTTTCTAGCAACTGTCGGCTCTAGTAGTCCTTTTATTGGGCTATTTGGTACTGTTTGGGGAATTATGCATAGTTTTCAGTCGATTGCTACTTCTAAAAATACCTCACTTGCAGTAGTAGCCCCTGGTATTGCTGAGGCATTACTTGCAACCGCAATAGGCTTATTTGCAGCTATTCCAGCAGTAATTTTTTATAATTATCTTATTTCCCGTATTACTCTGATCAATAATAAAATGGAAGATTTTATTAGCGAGTTAAACTCCATACTTTCTAAGGCAATAGATCAGGAGAAAATGTAATGGCTATTAAGCTTGCTGGAAGTAATAGAAAAAGTAAAAGAGCTGTAGTTAGTGAAATCAACGTTACGCCGCTTGTCGATGTGATGCTTGTGTTACTAATTATTTTTATGATCACTTCTCCGATGTTAGTTTCAGGCGTAAATGTTGACTTACCTGAAACAAATTCAAGCCCAATTTCAGGACAAGATGAGCCTTTAGTTGTTACTATCAATAATAAAGGGGAAGTTTTCTTGCTTGAAACACCTATTGAAAGAAAGCATTTAACTGATAAGCTTGTAAATATCACTAAAGAGAAAAAGGACACTAGAATTTTTGTAAGAGGTGATAAAAACGTTTCTTATGGTGAAGTGGTAGAAATAGTATCAGAAATTCATGCAGCCGGATTCTCTCGTGTAGCTCTTATTTCAAATATTAAAAATAATGAAAAGTAACGATACAAACAATAAGGATAATTTCACAGTTTTCCTTAGCTGCTCTATTGCACTGCACTTACTTTTTTTCTATTTTTTTCTATTTGGTATGCCATCTCTTTTTGAAAAATTACCAGAAGAGCAAACCATAACTTTTGAAATGTTGCCTATTAGTGAGAAAGCTAATATCATAACGCAAACGAAGCAAAAAGAAGCTCCGATAGAGAATGAAGATGCTAAAAAATCAGAGCAGACTAAACCTAAAGAAGAGAAGCCTAAAGATTTACCTAAAGAGGAAAAAGCAAAAGAACCTGAGACTAAACCGGTAGAAGAAAAGCCAAAAATAGAAGAAAAAAAGCCTATAGAGGAGAAAAAGTCAGAAGAAGTAAAGGAAGCACTACCTGAGAAAAAAGAGGAAATAAAAGAAGAAAAGCCTAAAGAAGAGGAAAAAAAACAGGTAGAAGAAGTAAAAAAAACTGAAGAAAAGAAAGAAGAAAAAAAGCCGATAGAGAAACCTAAAGAGAAAAAAAAGCAAGAACCTAAAACTGATGAGCTTGATTCTTTATTAAAGAACTTGGAAGAGTCCTCAGAAGGTGATAATGTAAAATCAAATAAGCATAAAAGGTCAGAGAAAGTTGATAATAAGAAAGAAGCTAAGGGAGTTTATTCAGAAGGATTGCCTCTTTCAGATAATGAAATTTCATCAATAAAGCATCAAATTGAAAGAAATTGGAGTAATATTCCAGCAGGTGCTAGAGGTAATAATAAGGTAAAAATAATTATCAGTATTACATTAGATAAAGCAGGGAATGTAGAGCAGGCAAAAGTGAAGGAAAAAATTTGCCCTGGTATTCCAAACAGTGTTTGTGAAGCATTAGCAGACAGTGCAGTCAGAGCAGTATGGAAAGCAAGCCCTATCGAAAATCTTGATCCTGCAAGATTTAATCATTGGAAAGAGTTTAACTTTAATTTTGATCCTAGTAGGTTATAGGTATTAAGTATGTCATTCCCGTGTAGGCGAGAATCCAGTAAAAATAAGTATAAATACAGCAAGAATTTAAAAATAAAAACTCGATTCATCTCGCTTTATGATGGATTCCTGCTTTCGCGGGAATGACATAAAGTAGCACCGTTGTGACGCAAAAAAATTAATAGGAGTAATTTAGTGAAAAACATTATATATTTTGTTTTACTAATTTTTAGTTTTAATAGCTATGCTATTGAGACAATCAATATTGAATATGGAACGGCTGACCCAACTCCGATGGCGGTGAATAATTTTAAGGCTGATTCTGCTTCAGATAATACAGTAGGTCATGAAATAGTGAAAGTTATATCTAATGATCTAAAACTTTGTGGGTTGTTTCGTCCTATTTCTTCGGCTTCTTTTATAGAGGAAAAAACTGGTATTGGATATAAACCGCTTTTTGCTGCATGGCGTCAAATCAATGCTAGTTTATTAGTTAATGGGGCAGTAAAAAAGCTTGAAAATGGTAAGCTTAGAATCAGTTTTATATTATGGGATACATTACTTGAAAAACAGCTTGGCGGTGAAGTACTTGAACTGCCTGAAAATCTATGGCGAAGAGCAGCCCATAAAATTGCTGATAAAATTTATGAAAAAATCACAGGTGATACTGGTTATTTTGATAGTAAGATAGTATATGTAGCTGAAAGCGGTCCTGATTTAAAAAAAGTAAAAAGAATTGCTTTAATGGATTATGATGGTGCTAATAACCGATATATTACCGATGGTAAATCGTTAGTTCTAACTCCAAGATTTTCTGGTTCAGCAGATAAGATTTTTTATGTTTCCTATGCTACTAAAAGACGAACTCTTGTTTATGAAAAGGATTTAAAAACAGACAAAGAAAGCATAGTTGGTGATTTTGCTGGAATATCCTTTGCTCCAAGATTTGCACCTGATGGTAGAAAAGCTGTAATGTCTATAGCTAAGAACGGCTCAACTCATATTTATGAAATTGACCTTGCAACAAAAAGGCTTCATAAGCTGACTGATGGTTTTGGCATTAATACTTCCCCGAGCTATTCACCGGATGGACGTAGAATTGTCTTTAATTCTGATAGAAATGGTGTTCCTCAATTGTATATAATGAATTCTGATGGTAGCAATGTCCAGCGTATTAGTTTCGGTGGTGGTTCTTATATGGCTCCCAGCTGGTCGCCTCGAGGGGATTATATAGCATTTACTAAAATTATTAGAGGTTCAGAAGGTAAAACTTTTAATATCGGTGTTATAAAGCCATATCCGCAAGATGATGAAAATAGTGAAAGAGTAATAGCAAGTGGTTATTTAGTCGAAAGCCCTTGTTGGTCGCCTAATGGACGGGTTATTATGTTTGCTAAAGGTTGGCCATCAAACGGCAAATCTTCTGGCAAAAATAGAATTTATGCAATTGACTTGACTGGTCATAACGAGCGAGAAATCAAAACTCCTGGTGATGCATCCGATCCTGAATGGTCAAATTTACTAAATTGACATCTCATGAATTCCCTAATCTAATATAAATTAATAAATTTACTTTATTAAATTTGTGTTAAAATAAAAGTAATCCCCGCCGCAAGCAGCGGGGTATTTTAGAAGAAAGCTAGCTGATGATCCTCATGCAGTTTCTGATATTCCTTGCCTTGGTTTTTTACGTATTTTCCTATCATATTCTCATTTCCATGCTTACCTACCGTACTCGTAAAATATCCATCAGTCCAAAATTCTCCACCCCATAATTGTTTCTTTACCTGTGGACACTGTCTAAATATTTGACGAGCTGTAACACTTTTAATTGTTGTTACTATTTTTGTTACGCTATAGGTTGGTACAGATTGTACCAAAAAATGGACATGATCTTCATCAACCCCTATTTCTAAAAATTTTATTTGATATCTCTTTTCTATCTCTAAACATATTTCTCGTAATACTTGATCAACTGATACGTCAAACACTGCTCGGCGATATTTTGCTGGAAATACCATGTGATACAGCAGTACCGTAACATTATGACTTTTATGTATATATTTGCTCATTCCGCCATATTACGCCGCAAGCGGCGGGGAATATACCCAAAAGAGATTAAAAATTGACAATAATCTGTCCTATTAATTGGTATTGCTTGCAACTTTATCCTCTTTGACATGTTTAATTATTTTTACAATAATTTATCACTTTTTTACTCATAGCGTAAGTTTTGAAGATTCAAATGCAAGAATTGTATGGAGCTGACGTTAGCGAAAGTTTGATAAGTCAAATTACTGATGATGTAATTGAGGATGTCAAGATATGGCAAAGCCGACCATTGGATCGAGTATATGCTATAGTATTTTTTGACTGTTTAGTAGTAAAAGTACGTCAAGATAAACGAATTATCAATAAGTCTGTATATGTAGCATTAGGTATTGATTTATCTGGCAGGAAGGATATTTTAGGATTGTGGATCAGTGAAAATGAAGGAGCAAAATTTTGGCTTGGTAATTTTACTGAGATGAAGAACAGAGGTATGCAAGACATGCTTATTGCTTGCAGTGATAATTTAACCGGTATGTCTGAGGCGATAGAGGCAGTTTTTCCGAAAACCGAACATCAATTATGTATTGTATAGCATAAATCATTAAGATACTGACAATTTAATAGTATTAAAAACAGCATCATAAAATGTTTCAAAATCTCCTACAACTTTCCTAATTTCATTTTTTATCTTAAACCAGTAATGCTCTATAGGATTTAAATCAGGAGAGTAAGTTGGTAAATACAATATGGTACAACCAACGGATTCAATGAACTCTTTAACTTTAGAATTTTTATGAAAATTAATGTTATCCATAATAACGGTTTGCCCAGGTTGTAATTCTATAATTAATACATCCCTAATATAAGTTTTAAAGACCTCTGTATTACAATTACCTTCAAATATTACAGGAGCAATAAGATTACCATTACAAAGACCAGCTATCATACTTATTCTAAATTTATGTTGATACACCTTTTCTCCATAACACCTTTGTCCTATAATGCTCCATCCATACTCTTTGCAAGCATTATCCTCTATTCCAGATTCATCAAGATATACTAATTTGTCTTTTGTGATGGTTTGTATCTTTGCTATAAATTCATTTCTTAATTTAATATCTCTTTTCGGATGAAAATGAGTTTTGTTTATAGCTATAGCCAAGTTTTCTGATTTGTCTTAAAATAGTTACAGATGCAATATTACCCCATTGCTTTGCTAACTCCTTTGATGTTTTATTCATATTAGCTTTAAAAAATTCTTTAAAAGATTCTGAATCTTTTATCTTATGACTATGTCCTTTCTGATAACCAGTTGCTGCTTCTAAAGTACCTTGCTTATCTTTTAATTTTTTCCATTTATATATAGTATCACGACTTACATTAAATAATTTACTTACCTTACTTATTCGTATCCCTGCTTCTACAGCTTTTATAACTCTTAGTCTTAGTTCTATTGCATATGCTCGTGCCATATCTCTTTACATGCTTGTTAATATTTGCTTACTATAACATGATACTCTCGCTCTGTCAGTACCTTAATGACTTATGCTATATCTTTAGGATCAAGCTGTGCTAGAGCATCTAATTCACAAGTAATTAAAGGTTGTTTTGCTGTATAATTTTTTAATAAATATTTGCTAGTACAAAACCAAGCAAATTCTCCTTTCATTTGATCAGGAGCTAATTCATTAAGTATTTCCCCATCTTTTCCGTATAACATAAATGAATCATTAGTTAATTTTATGGGAACTTTTCGTCCTGCTAAAATTTCTTGTTGGTTTTTTAAAATGTAATTTAAATATGCCTCGAAGCGTTTATCATATGGAGCATTCTTGTGTTTAGCAACATCTATATCAAATTGTAAATCTTCTAAAGAATCTTGAGATATTTCTGTATCTTGGTGTCCTATATATATTTTATCCAGTATGTTATTTTTTTTCATATTCTTTAATTATTATATTCGTCATTACGTTTACCGGAACAGTAATCATATATTCTTTTTCATCATGATATATTTTTTAGCACAGGCAGCAATAAAGCTATGGAGTTTTACTGCAAGATTTGTATGTTTGGAGGCATTAATATTTGTTTGATATATTGGAGCTCTTGATATGCCTATATGCGAATAAATTTAGCATTTTCAGAAGTATTCATAGTTATAAACATTTCTATGGATGAAGTATCTATATTATTTTTCTGTTCCCATATTTTATTGCTTGCAAAAGCTACATATACTTCTGTTAAATCTTCATCAAAGATCTATGCTAGATCTAAAGGCATCCAGACCCATTCTTGCATTCTTTATAATGGGGTCATTACCTCTATAAGAATTAGCAAAGTTGGACTGTTCTGTTAAAAATTCGCTCCAAGCCTTTTTATTTGCTCCATTTACTTTAGCTATATAAAAATGTAAATCATCTTGTTGTTCATAATGGTAAATTTCTGACTTTACTTCTTGTGCTTTATATAATTTTGTAAAAATGGAACTTAAATTGGAATATTTTTCATCTACTTTAGCAAAATCAAAGTTAGAGAAAATTCTTAAAGCTTGCATTTATTGCATTTCAATATTATCAGCTGTTTTCGCTTCTTTACATGCAGTTTTTATAAATTTAGTGATTTGTTCTTCTTCCGTAGTAAAATTATTTTTTTTAAATTCTTCTAAAAATTTTTTAAATAGAATTTCTTTTCTATAGTTTCTTTTATTTAAGTTATCTATCTTTATATCTGTTTTTAATTTTAAATTAAAAACTTTTTTAGTATATCCAGGAAATATATTAATTATGATAGATTGTAGTTTAAAAGAAGAATTATTATTTAGTTTTAAAATAAGATTTTCTACTTCTTCCCAATTTTTATGACCTAATATATCAAGGGAGGTAATTTTGTATTCAGAAATATTAGGATTTTGAAGAAAAGTAAAAACTTCATTTAAGCTTATTTCTTCTAAATATAGCATAAGTTATTAAGGTACTGACAGAGCGAGAGTATCATGTTATAGTAAGCAAATATTAACAAGCATGTAAAGAGATATGGCACGAGCATATGCAATAGAACTAAGACTAAGAGTTATAAAAGCTGTAGAAGCAGGGATACGAATAAGTAAGGTAAGTAAATATATTTAATGTAAGTCGTGATACTATATATAAATGGAAAAAATTAAAAGATAAGCAAGGTACTTTAGAAGCAGCAACTGGTTATCAGAAAGGACATAGTCATAAGATAAAAGATTCAGAATCTTTTAAAGAATTTTTTAAAGCTAATATGAATAAAACATCAAAGGAGTTAGCAAAGCAATGGGGTAATATTGCATCTGTAACTATTTTAAGACAAATCAGAAAACTTGGCTATAGCTATAAACAAAACTCATTTTCATCCGAAAAGAGATATTAAATTAAGAAATGAATTTATAGCAAAGATATAGCATAAGTCATTAAGGTACTGACAGAGCGAGAGTATCATGTTATAGTAAGCAAATATTAACAAGCATGTAAAGAGATATGGCACGAGCATATGTAATAGAACTAAGACTAAGAGTTATAAAAGCTGTAGAAGCAGGGATACGAATAAGTAAGGTAAGTAAATTATTTAATGTAAGTCGTGATACTATATATAAATGGAAAAAATTAAAAGATAAGCAAGGTACTTTAGAAGCAGCAACTGGTTATCAGAAAGGACATAGTCATAAGATAAAAGATTCAGAATCTTTTAAAGAATTTTTTAAAGCTAATATGAATAAAACATCAAAGGAGTTAGCAAAGCAATGGGGTAATATTGCATCTGTAACTATTTTAAGACAAATCAGAAAACTTGGCTATAGCTATAAACAAAACTCATTTTCATCCGAAAAGAGATATTAAATTAAGAAATGAATTTATAGCAAAGATACAAACCATCACAAAAGACAAATTAGTATATCTTGATGAATCTGGAATAGAGGATAATGCTTGCAAAGAGTATGGATGGAGCATTATAGGACAAAGGTGTTATGGAGAAAAGGTGTATCAACATAAATTTAGAATAAGTATGATAGCTGGTCTTTGTAATGGTAATCTTATTGCTCCTGTAATATTTGAAGGTAATTGTAATACAGAGGTCTTTAAAACTTATATTAGGGATGTATTAATTACAGAATTACAACCTGGGCAAACCGTTATTATGGATAACATTAATTTTCATAAAAATTCTAAAGTTAAAGAGTTCATTGAATCCGTTGGTTGTACCATATTGTATTTACCAACTTACTCTCCTGATTTAAATCCTATAGAGCATTACTGGTTTAAGATAAAAAATGAAATTAGGAAAGTTGTAGGAGATTTTGAAACATTTTATGATGCTATTTTTAATACTATTAAATTGTCAGTATCTTAATGATTTATGCTATACAAACCATCACAAAAGACAAATTAGTATATCTTGATGAATCTGGAATAGAGGATAATGCTTGCAAAGAGTATGGATGGAGCATTATAGGACAAAGGTGTTATGGAGAAAAGGTGTATCAACATAAATTTAGAATAAGTATGATAGCTGGTCTTTGTAATGGTAATCTTATTGCTCCTGTAATATTTGAAGGTAATTGTAATACAGAGGTCTTTAAAACTTATATTAGGGATGTATTAATTACAGAATTACAACCTGGGTGTCATTGCTAAAATAAAAGGGACCAGTAAATTGCACGAAAAAGGGACCAGAGAAGTTGGTGTGACCTAATAAGGTTAATGTGCAATATTCACTAGATAATTAAGCAAGTAAATATCTAGTGATACAATGATAAGAATAAATATGTATACAACAATTATCACCCTTTATAAACAAGGCAATAGTCAAAGGAATATTGCCAAACTAACAAGAACAGACCGCAAAACAGTACGAAAAATAATAAACCGCTATGTAGAGGCTGGTACAGAATCCCCAGCAATCTATGAACGATCTTCAGTTTTGGATTTTTGGCACGAAAAAATAATTGAGTTATTAGAAAAAAATCTGAGTTACATAAGAATTTTTGAGGAGTTAAAAAATCAAGGTTATACAAGCAGTTATACTTCTTTGACCCGTTATATCAAAAAATATAAAATTAAGGATAACAGTTGCATTCGTTTTCATACTTTAGCAGGAGAGGAAGCACAAGTAGATTTTGGTGACATAGGCTTACAGTATAATTCTAAAGGGCGTAGAGTTAAAGCATATGTATTTAATATGCGTTTAAGCTATAGTCGCCTTGATTATTATGAAGTAGTGTTTGATCAAAGTTGTCAAACATGGATTCAATGTCATATCAATGCATTTAATTATTTTGCTGGTAGTCCAAAAGTAATAAAACTTGATAATCTTAAAGCTGGAGTAGTAGATGCCAATTTTTATGAGCCAGTATATCAGAAGGAATATAAGTGCTTAGCCGATCATTATGGAATTTTACTTTCTCCTTGTCGAGTGTATCAACCGCAAGAAAAAGGCAAAGTTGAGTCGGGAATAAAATACGTTAAAAATAATTTTTTTGCTGGTCGTAAATTTGATAGATATGAAGAATTAACAAATGGTCTTGCAAATTGGTTAAATAAGGCCAATAGCCGAATACATGGTACTACTAAGAGAATACCTAGAGAACTGTTTGAGCAAGAGGAAAGAAGTAGTTTGATTCCTTTACCATTAGAAACTTTTGATTTGTCATCTTGGCATAATCGAAAAGTAGCAAAAGATTGTCATATTACCATAGATAATAATTATTACTCTGTACCAGCAAAATATATATACAGTGAGGTAATGGTACAATTGTCCCCAAAACTTGTTCAAATATTTTCTATACAAAATGATTTAATAGCAAGACACGTTAGAACAGAGGGCAAGGGGATATTTACCACTAATCCGTCTCATTATGCTAAATACAAACGTCTATGCCCAGGTTTTATAGAATATAGTGAACATTATCAACAACAAATGCAGCAGATAGGGAATAATTGCAGTTTATTATTAGAATCATTACAACAAACAAGAGTGAATGATTGGCAATGTTGTGCACGAGGTATCATTTCTTTACGTAAGGTTTACAATGATGACTTAATAGATAAAGCCTGTCATAGAGCACTACATTATGGTATAAGTTCTTACTCTAAAATTAAGAATATTTTAAATAGTAATGCAGTAAACTTACCATTACCAGAGTTTGGAGGTAATAATGCAGAACTTAATAAAAGTAATCCCCGCCGCAAGCAGCGGGGTATTTTAGAAGAAAGCTAGCTGATGATCCTCATGCAGTTTCTGATATTCCTTGCCTTGGTTTTTTACGTATTTTCCTATCATATTCTCATTTCCATGCTTACCTACCGTACTCGTAAAATATCCATCAGTCCAAAATTCTCCACCCCATAATTGTTTCTTTACCTGTGGACACTGTCTAAATATTTGACGAGCTGTAACACTTTTAATTGTTGTTACTATTTTTGTTACGCTATAGGTTGGTACAGATTGTACCAAAAAATGGACATGATCTTCATCAACCCCTATTTCTAAAAATTTTATTTGATATCTCTTTTCTATCTCTAAACATATTTCTCGTAATACTTGATCAACTGATACGTCAAACACTGCTCGGCGATATTTTGCTGGAAATACCATGTGATACAGCAGTACCGTAACATTATGACTTTTATGTATATATTTGCTCATTCCGCCATATTACGCCGCAAGCGGCGGGGAATATACCCAAAAGAGATTTAATGACCTACGAAGCTTTAGATTATCAGGTATAGTCAATAGTTTAAATGAAAGGATTATTTATGCTCAAAATAATAAACTAGGATTTAAAGAATTTCTATCACTATTATGTGAAGATGAAAAATCTAACCGTAAGGATAATAATTACCGTCGCCGTAAAAGTGCTGCTAAATTGCCGGTAACTAAAAATTTAGAAGACTTTGATTTTAATTTCCAACCAAGTGTTGATGCCAAAGTAATAAGTGATTTATCAACTTGTGATTATATTAATACTAAGGGAAATGTAATATTCATAGGTGATTCAGGAACTGGGAAAACTCATCTTGCCATTGGGCTAGCATTAAAAGCTTTAACACGAGAATACTCTGTATATTTTACTACGGTATCGGATATGCTTTATAATTTACATATTGCAAGAGCAGATAATAGTTATCACAAAAAGGTTAAATTACTCCTATCGTTTGATTTATTAATTCTTGATGAGCTCGGGTTTAAGCAATTGCCAAAACATTCAGTAGAAGACTTTTTTAATATTATTGCTAAACGATATGAAAATAAATCTACCATTATTACCACAAACAAGGATTTTGAAAAATGGAATGAAATATTTGCTGATGAAGTATTAACTCATGCAATTATTGATCGAGTGGTACATCATGCTCATATACTAAACATAAAAGGTAAAAGTTATCGTATTAATAACTATAAATCTGGAGGTAATATGGCATAAAAATTTTTAAATATAGTGGTTCCTTTTTCGTGCAATTTACTGGTCCCTTTTTAATTGACAATGACACCTGGGCAAACCGTTATTATGGATAACATTAATTTTCATAAAAATTCTAAAGTTAAAGAGTTCATTGAATCCGTTGGTTGTACCATATTGTATTTACCAACTTACTCTCCTGATTTAAATCCTATAGAGCATTACTGGTTTAAGATAAAAAATGAAATTAGGAAAGTTGTAGGAGATTTTGAAACATTTTATGATGCTGTTTTTAATACTATTAAATTGTCAGTATCTTAATGATTTATGCTATACATTATCTAATAAACCATTTTTCATAGAAACTAACGCTTCTGTTAATTGTTCTTGAGCTGTTTTCATTATTACCCCTATTACTAAAATTAATATTATATTAATTTTTTAATAAAGGGGCGATATTTAATTTTTTTATTAGGATTGTTAGAGAGAAAAACTAAGTATTATTTGTATGGGTTAATTGTACTTGAGAGTTATTTAGACACGCGAAGTGAAGATAAGAAGTTTATCCTAACTTCAATAAAAAAAGGAATAATAAAGACTCCTAGCGGTTCTAAGCCTTAATTATAAAATAAATTATTGCTAATTATATTTAAAATTAAATATAATTAGCAGGATTAAATATTCAAAATGATAGTGCAAAGCCGTCTTAAGCTATCATTTTTCCGTATTATATTCATTCAGTATTTGGATAAAATTCTTTAGAATTTTATCCAAAACTGGCGTTTTAGACCGCTTTATCTTCGTCATGCATCGACGCGGCAATCTTATGACACAACAAAAATTCCTGAGATTGCTTCGTCAAATTACTTTGTAATTTTGCTCGCAATGGCGTATTTGGTATTTACGTAACAAAATCACTAAAAACCGCTTAGGTTATTAGGACCAATAACAGTAGATGTAGCAGAGCTACTAAATATTTGGTTTGCTGTTTGTATAATATCCTCGGCTTTTATATTCATAATAATTTCCATAATCTCTTCAGGAGAGATATATTTACCGAAAACAGCATAATTTTTGCCTATCTCTTCTGATTTATAAGCTACTTTTTCCTGAGCCATTTCTAAATTACTGCGGATTTGTGTTTTAGCTCTTTCTATCTCTTCTGGTTTTACTTGCTCTGCCATTCTCTTTATTTCATTCTTCAGCTCTGCGGTTAATAGCTCTAATTTATCATGTGCCGTACTTGCATAAATAGTAAATACTCCGCTATCAAAATATGGGCTATTATAACTCCCTACTGCATATGCAAGCCCTAATTTTTCACGAATATGCTGGAATAATCTTGAAGACATCCCGCCGCCAAATATTATAGCAAGTAGCTGAGTTTGATAAAGCCTTTCTAAATTAATATAAGATGTTCCTTCAAATCCTAATATTAAAGTAGTTTGCTCTAAATCTTTATTTATAAAGCTATGACCACCTATATATTTTGCAGGTGAAAAATTACTTTTCTCTCCTCGTGTTAAAGAAGAAAATAAACGTTCTGCTTCTTTTACTATTTCTTCATGGTCAACATTACCTGCAATCGATAAATAAAAGTTCTCAGCATTATAATGTTTACCTGTAAAGTTTAAGAAATGATCCTTATTAAAAGTCTCAAGGGTTTTACTTGTTCCAAGTACCGGTTTACCAAGCGGCTGATCTTTAAATACGCTATTATAAAACTTTTCATATACTAAATCATCAGGATTATCTTGAGCATGTGCTATTTCTTGTAAAATTACCTGATACTCTTTCGCTATTTCTTCTTCGGCAAAAGCAGAATTTTGTACTATATCAGCAATTATTGCTAGTGCTTTATTACAATTTTCAGATAACACTCTTGAATAATATACTGTCTTTTCATGACCGGTATAAGCGTTAAAATGCCCCCCTATAGAATCAAACTCTTCAGCTATTTGTTTTGCTGTTCTAGTTTTAGTACCTTTAAAAGCCATATGTTCAAGAAAATGAGATATCCCTTCTTCTTCCGGATTTTCATAACGGCTACCAACTTTGGCTATCAAATTTATTGCCACCGAATTAACATAAGGCATATTATATGTTAAAATCGTTAAACCATTCTTTAATTTACTAACGTTAAAATTTTCTTTCATAAGTTATTTATTATTATTGTCATTGCGAGCGAATAAAATGAGCGTGGCAATCTCAGGATGTCTTACTAGATTGCAGCAAAGCTTCGCTCTTCACAATGACGTTTTTTGACTCTCTCAACTTCGCAAGTCGCAGGAATCTTGCAAAAGCAAAAATCATTGAATCTACAAAACCATCAAAGCCGAATACAAAATATCTTCTAATAAAAAATGCTTTGAAAAACCACCATATCATTTCGGTTGCTATCCGAATATTTGATGGTTTTTTACCCTGCTTAATTAAATCTTTTGCTTGCTCACCGGAATAAAAATTTGCTTTAGCTACTAACTGCTCAATCGAAGTACCTGAATAGTGATAAGCAGCTTCATTTAATGTATAGATTTTATTTGCAAAATCAACATCCTTATTAAATACTACCGAATCATGAGTGGTGCTATTTATAGTATTTGCAAAACTAGCAAAATTTTTATTATACAATCTAGTGCATTTATTATAAGGAGCAAAAATTCTAGGGCGTGTATCATTACGATGCATTATTAAAAGCTTTATTTGATAAGCCAAATAACGATCTTGATTTTGAGAGGCAAAAATATATTCTATTTCGTCTTGTAGTTCTTTAGAGAGTTCTTCATCAGCATCAATATTAAGAATCCAATCATTTTTACATATAGTTTCAGCAAAAGATTTCTGCCCTACATAACCAAGCCATGGCTTAACTACTATCTTAGCTCCCAAGCTTTCAGCTATTGCTACCGTCTCATCAGTACTTTCACTATCTACTACTATCACCTCATCAGCAATATTTTTTACGCTATTTATAGCCCGTTCTATCCTTGCAGCTTCATTTTTAGTAATGATAAAAGCTGAGATTTTGGTCATAATACTTACACCGTCATTGCGAGGAAATTACGTCAGTAATTGATAAAGCAATCCAGTTAAATAATCTCTTCATATAAATCTCTCCATTCTTGATTTATTTCTACAATAAGTTCCAGTTTTCTTTTTCTTGAACCGCCTTTTATTTGCTTTTCTCGTATGATTGCTGATATCATAGTGTCATGTAACTCATAAAACACCAGTATTTTACAATCATACTTTTTAGAGAATCCTTTTAAAAGTTCATTTTTATGCTCATATTTACGTTTAGTAAGATTAGAAGTTACTCCAACATACAGAGTACCATATTCTTTTGTTAGTAATAATGTATACTACTGGTTATTTCATAATAATGTCATTGTGAGCAAAAAGGAGTGTAGAAATAGAAAAATAATAATAAAAAAAATGCTAAAAATTAGCATTTTTTATACTTTCTTGCGTACGTACAATTGCTGACATAATTTCCAGCGTTGTTGCATGGCTCATTTATGTCATTCCTGAGAAAGCAGGAATCCAGAAAAAAAAAGCATAAACACAGCAAGTTTCTAAAGATAAAAGCTCGCTTTGTCTCGCTTTATGCTGGATTCCCGCTTTCGCGGGAATAACATATAGGGTATTCCCTCGCAATGACGAATTACATACAAAAGCTTAATTATTTTTAAAACTAGACTTCTCAGTAGAATCACTACTTAAAATAAATTTCTTTATCTTCTCAAAAGCGGTGTTTTCTATTTGTCTAATACGTTCTTTAGAAATATTATATTCACTACTTAAAACATCGAGAGTTTTAGGAGTATCTTGCAATTTACGCTCTGTTAAAATACGTAGCTCTCTGGCGTTTAAAACTTTCATAGCACTAGATAATAAAGCTCTCTTATGAGTCATATCTTCTTTACTAATGGCTATAGCTTCAGGGCTTGGGCGTGTTTCAGGCAGTAATTCTATCAACTCGCCTGAACTTGCATCATCATTATTTATAGTATTATTTAATGATAAATCAGAACCGGAAAGCCTTATATTCATATCAGAAACTTCACTAACTGAAACGCCTAATTCATCGGCGATTTGGACAAAATCATCACTTGTAATAGCTCTTGAATATAAATTAGTGATTTTGTTTTTAATTTTACTAAGGCTAAAAAATAATTTTTTCTGTGCAGCAGTCGTACCCATCTTTACTAATGACCAAGATTTTAATATATATTCTTGGATAGCAGCTTTAATCCACCACATAGCATAAGTTGATAAACGAAAACCAAGCTCAGGATTGAATTTTTTCACTGCTTGCATTAAACCTATATTACCTTCCGATACTAATTCGGTAACAGGAAGACCATAAGTTCTATAACCAGTTGCAATTTTTGCAACTAACTTAAGATGGCTAGTTACTAACTTATGTGCCGCTTGCAGATCATTCTGTTCTAAATAAGATTTAGCCAGCAAAAACTCTTCTTCTTGCGTTAGCGAAGGAATTTTATTAATTTTCTGTAAGTAGCTATAAAAGCCAGATTCACTAGAGATTGCTAATGCATTAATATTACTAGTCATTACTAACCTTACTAATTAATTTTCTTTATAATATCATATATATATTCTAAAATAAACTATTTCTAGAGTATTTTTAAATAAAATCAAATAATGTCTAAAAAATCTAATAAAAGTTTAGCGTTTTCTTTGCTAGGATTAATAATTAGCATGGTGCTACTTAGCTTTGCTGCCGTACCGCTTTATAATTTATTTTGTAAAGTTACGGGATATGGTGGCACGACTAGCAGAGGAACGACAAATATATATTCTAAAGTCAAAGGAACTAGACCTATAATAATTGAGTTTGATGCTAATGTCGATAAAAATTTACCTTGGCGTTTTATTCCAAGACAGCAGCGAGTCCAAATTGTTCCAGGGCAGAATACTCTAGTTTTTTATGAAACAGAAAATTTAAGTAATAACGATATTATAGGAACTTCAATTTATAATGTTACTCCTAATAAAGCAGGTAAGTATTTTGTAAAGATTCATTGTTTTTGTTTCGAAGAACAATTATTAAAAGCCGGTGAGAAAGTTTTAATGCCAGTCACGTTTTATATAGATAAGGATTTCGAAAACGATCCTGAAATGAGAGATGTAAAAGTACTTACCTTGTCTTATAGCTTCTTTAAAGTACGAGATGTTAAAAAATAAGGAATTATCAAAACATAAGATTTTAATTAATTGATTAATTTTATTAGAAACAGTAAAATCTAAGAAAACAATTATTTTTATGATAGTACAGAAAAGTGTGATAATAATGGTAGACTTGCAATTCCTATAAAAGTTAGGAAAAAGTTAAAACTCAAAACAGGTGATGAGGTAACAATAAAATATAATGATTCAGAATTAATAGTGTCAACTTTTCATTCAAATATAGAAAAAGCCCGAAATATATTAGATAAGTATAAAAATATTGATCTAAATAAAGAATTAAAGCTTATGAGAAAAGAAGATGCAGCAAAAGAATAAATCATTATTAAAATCAGAACATATTTTACTTGATACTTCAGCAGTAATTACACTTTTAAAAAAAGAGACAGGTTATAAATTAATAGAAGAAATTATAGCAAATAGTAGTATATCAAGCGTTAACTTAAGTGAGCTTGTTAGTGTTCTTGTAAGAACCAATATTCCGATGCAGAAATTGATAAAATAATTACTGATATTGTTCCAACAATTATTACTTTTTCAAAAGAGATTACAATAGAAGCAGGTAAGTTAACGAGTTATACTAAGCAATATGGTTTATCTCTAGGTGATAGAGCATGTATTGCTACTGGTATGTACCATAACATGATTATATACACTACTGATAAAATATGGGTAGAACTGAAAATTAAGGATGCTAATATTAAATTGATTCGTTAATAAAAGTTTTCAATAATCCATTTACGTAATTTAACTATTGGCGAAGTATTTATAAGAGCAGTAGACGGCAATGCTTTACCATTAGTATTAAAGTTAATTATTGGATCTATACCGTATGTGCTGTACCAAGCTTTTAACGACGAACTATTTGAATTCTTACGATGAAACCAACTTAAAAATGGCATAGTCTCTTCATATTCTATTACTTTAACCGATTGCGGATTTTGGTGATATACAAGGCTCAGCACTGACTGGTCTGAGTGATGCCATTTATATTCGTCATAATTAGGATGAATATTATAATCTTTACCTGAAAGGACTCTAATATCCTCACAATTTTTCAGCCATTTTTCAATAAAAGAGCGGGCAAGTTCAGTATTCCGTACCACAATAACTGCACTCCAAATATGATCATCATTTCTACATTCTTCATTAAGGCAATTCATCAAGGCAAAGCTTTCGCCTTTTACAAAACTGCCGTTTTTACGATCACGATCATGTACCAGTAATACATCATTATTGCCTAACAGATTAGTCAGATTGCTAATATGTTGTTTGATAATAAAAGCTGAATCTAAATATACTATAATAGCTCCCTCAGGAGCATTTTTCATTGTTTCAAGTATAATATAGGGCTTCCATAACCATAGACCCGCTCCTGCTTTTTCATTAAAAATTTCTTGATGCTTTTCAATAAATGTTTGATCAATATGTTTTTTCTTATAATTAAGTATAAAATCTATACCTTTATTAATCGCATAATGACTTGTCGCATTCTGGTTACGATAAATATGTTCTGCACCATCAGCATAAGAAACTAGATAAATAGGTTCTGTTATTGAGCTTTGAACTGATAAATCCACTTTTTGCATTGATAAATCATTTATAAAACCTTGGCGGGCATATTCTAAAATAACCAGCACCAAATTAATGCAGCAAACGTTTTACATAAAGTTTTAAAAGGTTTTTTATATTGCAATGACATATTACTTATTTTATCAAAAATATATATTTATAGCATTTTAATATAATAAAAGATAGTAATTTACAATCTGATCAAGAATAACATTAAAATTTAAATTTTTCATAAATAATTGATTGTAATTTATCGTAAATCTAGTATAATTTGCTGTTTGTTTAGAAGTTCTTATGATTAACTTAAACGATAGACAGTCTACTTTAGTTGTTGCGATGTCTGGCGGCGTTGATAGTTCAGTGGTTGCTGGGATGTTGTGCGAGCAAGGCTATAACGTAATAGGTATTACCCTGCAATTATACGATCATGGTATGGCTGTGGGGAAAAAAAATGCTTGTTGTGCAGGTCAGGATATTTATGATGCTAAAATGGTAGCAAATAAGCTTGGCATGCCTCATTATGTGCTTGATTATGAAAGTAAATTTAAAGAATCGGTAATAGATAATTTTGTTGATAGCTATTTGCGAGGTGAGACGCCTCTGCCATGCGTACAATGCAATAAATCAGTAAAATTCAGGGACTTAATCAAAACTGCTAAAGAACTTGGAGCTGATAAACTTGTTACAGGTCATTACGTACGAAAAATAAATGGTGATAATGGTCCAGAACTTCATATGGGACTTGACCCTTTAAAAGATCAAAGTTATTTTTTATTTGCAACTACCAAAGAGCAGCTTGAATATTTAGATTTCCCTCTTGGAGATCTTACTAAAGACAAAACAAGAAAACTTGCTAGTAAATTTGGACTTGAGGTGGCAGATAAGCCTGACAGCCAAGATATTTGCTTTGTACCTGATGGGAATTATAAGAACGTAATAAATAAAATACGTCCGGATAGTAGCAAAAGCGGTAAGATTCTGCATATAAATGGTTTTGAGTTAGGAACTCATAGCGGCATAATTAACTATACTATAGGACAACGAAGTGGTCTTGGCATATCTTACCACGAGCCTTTATATGTGATAAAGATTGATCCTAGTAGTAATATAGTATATGTAGGTCCAGAATCTGCGTTAAATGTGCAGGAATTCGTAATTAAGGATGTGAATTGGCTGGCTGGTAGCCTAAAAGATGGCGAAAAGCTGGAAGTAAGCGTAAAAGTCCGCTCAACCAGACCGCCTCGTTTAGCTGAAATAAGTAAGCTTGAGGGTGACAGAATGAAAGTAAAGTTTTTGTCTGAAGAAAAGGCTGTTGCCCCTGGACAAGCATGCGTTATTTATGACGGCACAAGAGTACTTGGCGGCGGCTGGATTACTAGGGATGTAAATTAATTTTGTCATAAGCTACGCGACTGTAAGGAGCGTGGCAATCTCAGGATGTATTACTAGATTGCCACGTCGCTTCGCTCCTCGCAATGACGGATTTCTAAAAAATAAGCTCACTAAAAACAGGAGAAACTAATGAGTTTTTTAAGAAAGAAAAGTTTTGAATCAGTAAAAGAAATAGGTAGCTCAAGCGGTCTTAGTAAGACTCTTGGTGCATTTGACCTAATACTATTTGGACTTGGTGCAATGATCGGTACAGGTGTATTCGTTGTTACCGGAATAATTGCTGCTAAATTTTCCGGTCCGGCTGTCATGGTATCTTATGCGATTGCTGGTATTACCTGTATCTTTGTAGCCCTTGTTTATACAGAACTTGCAGCAATGCTTCCAACATCTGGTAGTATTTATACTTATTCCTATGTTGCATTCGGTGAAGTATTTGCTTGGATGATCGGTAGTGTTATAATATTAGAACTAGGTGTTGCTGCCGGAATAGTTGCAGCCGGTTGGTCAGGTTATGTACAAGGGATATTAGAAGCCGGTGGAATCCACTTGCCGAAAGTTTTAACCACAGTGCCGACAAATGGTGGTATAGTAAATTTACCTGCATTTTTAGTTTCGGTATTTATTGGGTTTATTTTATTTTTAGGCACTAAAGATAGTAAGAAATTAAATGCTATTTTAGTATTTGTTAAAATGGCGGCGATATTCGTCTTTATAATTGCTGCTGCTCCACATTTCGATGCAACTAACTGGAGCAATTTTATGCCGTTTGGTTTTAGTAACGTTTTAGTTGGTGCATCTATTTTATTCTTAGCCTTTACAGGGTTTGGAACAATTGCAACTGCTGCTGAAGAGTGTAAAAACCCAAAGCGTGATATTATGATTGGTATTATTGGCTCGCTTGTTCTAACTACTATCGTATATGTAACGATGGCAGGACTTGTTACTGGTATTGCACCTTTTGATCAGTTAAATAACGATCAACCGCTTGCTTATGCTTTAACTATGAATAACAGTAAAATCGGTTCAGCTATAGTTGCAACCGGTGCTGTTTGCGGTATGATGACAGTGCTAATGATGAATATTTATGGTACTTCTCGTATTTTTTACGCTATTGCACGTGATGGATTACTACCGAAAAGTTTTGCAAAATTGCACCCTAAATATGATAGTCCGTATATTACAATTATAATATTTGCATCTTTAGCTGCTGTTCTTGGAGGGTTTTGTTCGACAGAGTTATTAACTCAATTAACTTCAATGGGAGCAATTATTGACTATATAACAGTTGCAATAATAGTATTATTATTTAGAACAAAATTGCCTAATGCTCAAAGACCATTTAAATGTCCTTTAGTATATATTATTGCTCCGTTTATTTTAATAGCATGCTTTTATTTATTGTTCATTCAAATGTATGATGGTGAGTTTAATTTACTTACAGCAGGACGTGCTTTATTAATTTGGTTTGTTACAATATTTGTTTTATATATTGTAAGATCATTTTTTATGAAAAAAGAAATATAGCTTCAATTATTAGGATATATACATCAAATTTTAAGAGACTCGCTTATGCTCACGTACTAAATGTACGCTCCGCAAGCTCGCTCTAAAATTTAAAGTCTATATCCTAATACTTTTCGCTATATAATATAATTAATAAAATAGCATTAAATAAATCAAAATGACTGATAAACTCCAACCACTTCGAGGAATGAAAGATCTTTTGCCGGATGATTATAAAGTTCATGACTATATAATCAAAAAAGCAAAAGAGGTTGGAGAATTATATGGCTATAAGCAAATGAGTACGCCAATACTCGAATATACCAAAATCTTTAATCGCTCAATGGGTGAAAGCTCTGACGTAATTAGTAAAGAAATCTACAGCTTTTTAGATAAAAGCGATGAGTCAGTAGCACTACGTCCTGAATTTACAGCAGGAATTGTAAGAGCTTTTATTTCTAACGGCTTGCAGCATAAACTACCTCTCAAATTATTTTCTACTGGTCCTGTTTTTCGTTATGACAGACCACAAGCAGGACGTCAAAGACAGTTTCACCAGTTAAATTATGAATATCTAGGAGCTAAAGGAGCTATTTCCGATGCTGAAACTTTAAAGCTAGCGGCAGATATACTTGAAAGTTTAGAGGTTTTGCAGGATGCAACCTTAGAGCTAAACTCTCTTGGTTGTAGTCAGTCCCGTAGCACTTACCAGCAAAAATTAGTAGAATATCTAAATGACTTTAAGGATGAATTATCAGAAGATAGCAAAATAAGGCTAACTAAAAATCCGATGCGGATTCTTGATTCTAAAAGTGAAATCGATAAAAAAATAATAGCAAATGCCCCTATTTTATCAGAGTATTATACTGATGAGTCAAAAGAATATTTCGAAGAGTTATTAAAATATCTTAATATTTTAGGCGTGAAATACACCATAAATGCACGCCTAGTTAGAGGACTTGATTATTACTGCCATACTGCTTTTGAATTCACGACTACAAAGCTAGGAAGCCAATCCACAATTTTTGCTGGCGGGCGTTATGATGGGCTTAGTCGCATTATGGGCAATAACGATGAAGTGCCAGCGATAGGTTTTGCAGCAGGAATTGAGCGAATAGCCTTGATGCGGGAATATAATATAAACTCGGTAACTCCAATATTTGTATTGCCAATAGGCGAGAATAATATTTCGTATTCTTTAAAAATAACCGATCAATTACGCTTACATAATATACCTGCGTTGATAGAAGTAAGCGGTAAAATGGCAAAAAGAATGCAAAGAGCCTTGAATGATAATGCCAAATTTATTGTCTTTATCGGTGACGAAGAACAAGCAAGTAACAACCTCAAAATCAAAGATTTAGAAAAGCAAGAAGAGTATATTTTGGACTTTTCGAAAACAATTGAGTTGCTAAAAAAGTCTTAGACTTCTTTTATATATTATTGTACAAAGGGGCTTTGTTGCATGGTCGAAAAATATCCACAATATCATTCTTAGCATAGGCGGGAATCCAGAAAATAATAAAAAATACTAATTTTATTAGTATTTTTTAGCTGGCTCTAGTTCATAAATCACGGGATGACAGAGGAAAATGATCTACGCAACAAAGCCTCCTGTGTAAAGAAAGGTTACGTAAAGTCATGAGCTATGCAAATTTAAGTAGAGCGTGGCAATCTCAGAAGTTCTATGATGCTTCGTGAGATTGTGCACGTACAAAACTTGTAGTTTTTCCTCGCAATGAAGCTAAATAAATTTAAAAAATAATATATGAAAAAAAAATTATATGAAGGTTCAAGTAAAACCCTATATACTTCTGAAGAGGAGTTTTTACTTGTAATGGCTTTTTCTGATAGAGCTACTTTAGAAAATGGTGAAATTATTGATGTATCAGGCAAAGGAGTGCTTAATAATAATATCTCTTCCTTTGTAATGAATAAGCTTGAAATGATTGGCATTGAAAATCATTTTATTGAAAAGCTAAATATGAGAGAGCAATTAATTCAATATGTTGAGATGTTTCCTCTGCAAGTAGTCGTATCTTCTGTTGCGTGCGGTAGGTTTGTAAAAGAATTTGGTATGGATGAAGGCTTTGTATTTGATAAGCCAATAATTGACTTTAAAGTAAAAAGTCGTGAGTTTAAATATCTGATAGTTAATGAACATCAAATATTAAATTTTGGTTGGTTAACTAAAGATGAAATTAATATAGTTAAGAAGCAAGCTTTGCGTATATATGATTTTCTAAGCGGTTTGTTCATCGGCATCGGTATTCGGCTTGTTGAATGCAGTCTTGAATTTGGACGGGTATTTACCGGTGAGGAATCTTTTGTAATGTTAACTGATGAAATTAGCCCTGATACTTGTAAATTATGGCATATTAATAGTAATGAAAGACTAGGATTTGAATTGCTAGAAAAAGACCCAGCTAAAGCTTATGAATCATATAAATTAATAGCTGATCGTTTAAAAGAAAAATAAGTTAGAATAAAAAATGATAAATATTTCTTCCCCTGATGGGAGTGTAAAACAGTTTGAAAAAAATATTACAGCGTTTGAGATAGCCGCATCTATTTCAATATCGCTTGCTAAAGCAGCAATGATTGCTGAAATTAATGGTGAGCTTAAAGATTTAAGTACTCAAATTGATAGTGATTGTAAATTGCGTATTTTGACTGTTAAAGATCCTGAATGTCTTGAAGTTATAAGGCACGATGCTGCCCATTTAACAGCGGAAGCGGTAAAAGAATTATTTCCTGAAACGCAAGTAACAATCGGTCCTGCTATCGAAAATGGTTATTACTATGATTTCGCTAGGGATAAACCTTTTACTACTGATGATTTAGCAGTTATAGAAGCTAAGATGCATGAGCTTGTTAAAAAGAATGAGAAAGTAACAAGAGAATTGTGGGACAGAGAAAAGGCTGTAGATTTCTTTAAATCGATAGGTGAGCATTATAAAGCTGAAATTATTGCCTCCATCCCGTCAAATGAACCTATAAGCTTATACAGGCAAGGTAATTTTATTGATTTATGCCGAGGTCCGCATGCTCCATCTACCGGTTTCGTTAAGCATTTTAAGCTAATGAAAGTTGCAGGAGCTTATTGGCGTGGTGATAGCCGAAATGAGGTGTTGCAGCGTATATATGGTACGGCTTGGGCTACTAAAGAGCAGTTAGATAGCTATTTATTCATGCTTGAAGAAGCTGAAAAGCGTGATCATAGAAAATTAGGAAAAGAGCTTGATTTATTCCATTTTCAGGAAGAAGCTCAAGGAATGGTATTTTGGCATGATAAGGGTTGGAGTGTATATAATACTATTGAGCAATATATTAGAAGAAAGATTCGCAAAAATGGTTATATTGAGGTTAAGACCCCTGTTTTAGTTGATAAGAGTCTTTGGGAACTTTCTGGACATTGGGAAAAGTTCCGTGATGATATGTTTGCTTTAGAAACAGACGACAAGACGCTTGCTTTAAAGCCGATGAATTGCCCTTGTCATGTACAGATTTTTAAACAAGGTATTAAAAGCTATCGAGATTTGCCGCTACGTATGTCTGAGTTTGGCTTATGCCATCGTAATGAGGCATCCGGTGCTTTACATGGCTTGATGAGGGTACGGAGTTTAGTGCAAGATGATGCACATATATTTTGTAGTGAGGAACAAATTACTGAGGAAACAGTTAGCTTTTGTAAGTTACTGACAGAGGTTTATAAAGATTTCGGTTTTACTGATATAAAGGTAAAATTCTCTGATCGTCCTCCTGTTAGAGCTGGTAGCGATGAGACTTGGGATAAGGCTGAGAATGCTTTAAAAGAGGCAGTAGAGAAAGCCGGTTATAGCTATACAATAAACCTGGGCGAAGGTGCTTTTTATGGTCCTAAGCTTGAATTTGTGTTAACTGATGCAATAGGGCGTCAATGGCAATGTGGAACTCTGCAAATGGATTTTGTTCTGCCTGAGCGTTTAGATGCTAGCTATGTTGCAGCAAGTGGTGAGAAAAAAAGACCTGTGATGTTACATAGAGCAATACTTGGCTCGCTTGAACGTTTTATTGGGATATTAATCGAAGAATATGCAGGGCGTTTTCCTTTATGGCTTGCTCCTGTACAGGTTGCAATAGCTACCATTACAAGTGATTTAAACGATTACGCTTTAGAAGTACAAAAAGCTTTAATTGAGAGTGGCGTGCGAGTCGATATTAATATATCACCGGATAAAATTAACTATAAAATTCGTGAGTTTTCTAACCAAAAAGTACCGATGATTGCAGTAATCGGGAAGCAAGAAAAAGAAAATAAACAAATAACGATTCGAAGACTCGGAACTACCGAGCAGGAAGTATTATCGATTGAGCAGTTGATAGAATATATTAGGAAAGAGAGTAGTAAGTATATTTAGAGGTAATTGTGTCATTCCCGCATAAGGCTTGCTTGCGTGGATCGAAAAATGTGATCGGTGTCATCCCGTGAATAAATCAATAGTACCGGACAGTTATTAAAAAAATGTTATATTTATTCAGGTGTAGGTGACCTTGTATGTCATTCCCGCAAAAGCGGGAATCCAGGAAAAAAAAGTCTAAATACAGCAATTTTTTAGAATATAAAAGCTCGATTTATCTCGCTTTATGCTGGATTCCTGTTTCTAGCTAGGAATGACATAGAATAATAACTGTCCGGTACTATTGAATAAATCACGGGATGACAGAGAGGAATTGATCCACGCAAGCAAGCCTTTGCTCGTTCGCAATGACGTTAAAAAATTTTATAAATGCAATATATATTTCCTTTTAATAATTCTTCAAAATATCATCCTGAAGAATTTATTGTTTCTGAGTCTAACACTCTAGCTTATAATGCTTTGCAAAATTGGCAGAATAGCTTTGGAGTCAATCCCTATAAACATACTTTGTTAATAAAAGCTCCAGCTTCCTCAGGCAAAACTTATCTAACCAAAATATGGCAAAATTTAAGCAATGCTTATTTAATCAAAGATATTTTTTTTGATGATAAGATTTTAGCAAATCATAATGCTTTCATTATTGAGGATATAGAAAATTGGCAGGAAACAGCGTTGTTGCATCTATTTAATCTTATTAATGAAAAGCAAAAATATCTTTTGCTTACATCTAATAATAAAGGTAAAAATTTTACCTTACCTGATCTATCATCACGTATTAATTCTATATTAAATGTTCTGCTTTATCCTCCTGACGATGAATTAATTAAAATTTTAATATTTAAACATTTTGCTACATCTTCTGTAACAATATCACAAATAGTAATAGATTTTTTATTAGTGAATTTGCCTAGAGAATATAACAAAATTTTAGAAATATTAGAGTATATCAATAACTTTGCGTTAACTTCTAAGAGAAAAATAACTATTCCATTAGTTAAAGAAGCTCTAAGTTTTGTAAATATTTCTTACTAATTTTTTACTTTTTTATTGACTTCCATATAAAAAAATATAACTCTTTTTACAGTTTATTTTTTATAAGGAAGTTATGTTAGGATATCAAAAAGAGCAAGTTAGTTTAACTCGCAATCAAAAAGAAGCTATAGGCTTACTATCTATAGGCACATTTCTCGAATATTTCGACCTCATGCTATATGTTCATATGGCAGTATTACTAAATGAATTATTTTTCCCAAAAGGTGACCCAAAAGTAGCTTTCATATATTCTGCATCTGCGTTTTGTTCAACATTTGTATTTAGACCTTTTGGTGCTTTATTGTTTGGCTGGATAGGTGATAATATAGGGCGTAAGCCGGTAATTTTAATAGCAACTTTTTTAATGGCTTGTACCTGTATAGGTATTGCTGTACTTCCTTCTTATGATGAAATAGGATTTACTGCAACAGTACTAATTACCCTTTTTCGTGCCTTGCAAGGCATCTCTTCGGCTACAGAAGTTACTGGAGCTGAATTGTATATTACGGAAATGGTAAAACCTCCCCTACAATACCCTGCGGTAGCATCAACCACATTTTTTAGTACACTAGGAAGTTTAGCAGCACTTGCTATAGCAACTATTGTAACTTCAAGAAATTTTAATTGGCGTTATGCTTTTCTATTTGGAGCATTTGTAGCTGTCACTGGTCTGATAGAATAACATTAAAAGAAACTCGGGATTTTATTGATGCTAAGAGACGGATAAAATTAAGTTTAGAAAAAACCGGCATAGACCCAAAAAAAATTGAGAGTAATAGCATTATAAAAGAAAAAACAAACTTTAAAACTTTCATTTCTTATTTTGCAATACAATGTACATGGCCCGTATGGTTTTATTTTGCATATATTCATTGTGGAAATATCCTAACAGAAAATTTTGGAGTCCTGATAAAGTTATCCGCCATAATTTTTTTATTTCCATGATAGAACTTACATGTGATATATTATTTATATATTTAGGTTATAAAATTTATCCTTTAAAAATATTAAGAGCAACATTTTACATTCTTATAGTATTTTTTTGCTTTTCACCTGTGATAATGCAGAATTTGACACCCTCTTATATAATGTTAATACAAGTATATTTTCTTGTATTTACTCCAAGTTGTTGTCCTGCTGGAGCAATTTTTTATAAACATTTCCTAACATTTAAGCGTTTTACTCATACAAGCTTTATATTCGTTATATCACGTGCTGTAATGAATATCATTACCTCATTTGGTTTTGTTTATTTAACTGCAAAACTTACGCTATGTTTGATATAATGCCCATGAATTAAGGGATATTATGAAGTGCTTCACTATAAAACATTGCTGTGTAATAAGAGTTTTTAGCATATTTGCTATAACATAGCGTAAGTTTTGACTGAATATTTTGGTTATGTAGGGATATTAATGATTATGGTTCCTGTAACAATATGTTATTACCTAGGGTTATGTCATTTTGAAAAATTAGAAAAAAATGTTAATGATTTTAAATAAAGGGAGTTAAGACGCTGTATTTTACTTGAAATTATTATATAAGATATTTGATGTATGACAAAGGCTATAGAAAAACTTATCAATCCTAATTGAAAATATACTATCAAACAATAAGCTGTGGGAATTTGTACAAACCATAATGAAAAAATATTACATACCATATCTAGTTTTACTCTTTCTATCAATCTAAGATAAGTAGCTTTAGAAAAATAAATTGCTAATAATGGTAAAGTAAAAGCAAGCAATATTGTTGAAGAATGAGCGTAATGTGCTATATCATTAAAAGATGTCAATATTCTTAAAACTTTATTGGATAAAAATAATAAAGGAAGAGCTAATATTCCGGACACTATAAGAAGTAAAAACTTATTATATTGATTGTAAGCTTCAAATTTTTTTATATTTTTATTACCTAAGGCTTTACCCCCTAAAATCATAAAACCTGATCCCATAGAGGATATAGCATAAATCATTAAGATACTGACAATTTAATAGTATTAAAAACAGCATCATAAAATGTTTCAAAATCTCCTACAACTTTCCTAATTTCATTTTTTATCTTAAACCAATAAATTGAAAATACTATAAGTAAGTAGAACAGAACCTAATAAAAGTAATCCCCGCCGCAAGCAGCGGGGTATTTTAGAAGAAAGCTAGCTGATGATCCTCATGCAGTTTCTGATATTCCTTGCCTTGGTTTTTTACGTATTTTCCTATCATATTCTCATTTCCATGCTTACCTACCGTACTCGTAAAATATCCATCAGTCCAAAATTCTCCACCCCATAATTGTTTCTTTACCTGTGGACACTGTCTAAATATTTGACGAGCTGTAACACTTTTAATTGTTGTTACTATTTTTGTTACGCTATAGGTTGGTACAGATTGTACCAAAAAATGGACATGATCTTCATCAACCCCTATTTCTAAAAATTTTATTTGATATCTCTTTTCTATCTCTAAACATATTTCTCGTAATACTTGATCAACTGATACGTCAAACACTGCTCGGCGATATTTTGCTGGAAATACCATGTGATACAGCAGTACCGTAACATTATGACTTTTATGTATATATTTGCTCATTCCGCCATATTACGCCGCAAGCGGCGGGGAATATACCCAAAAGAGATTTAAAATAATAAGATTTTAAATAGGTAATGATGAACAGAAAATATAGACACTTATCTCGAGAAGAGAGATATGAGATAAAAAGAATGTATGACCTAGGAGTCAGTATTAATAAGATAGCACAACATCTTACGAGGTCTAAAAGCACTATTAGTATGGAGCTAAAAAGACAAAACTTACGCTATGTTATAGCAAATATGCTAAAAACCCTTACTACAAAGCTATGTTTTTACAGTGCATCACTTTATAATATCCTTTAATTTATAGGAATTATATCAAACATAGCGTAAGTTTTAAAGAAATAAGGTAAAAGATAAGTATATGCCTTGTGTTGCTCAGGAAAAATATGAAAACAGGATGTATCAGCAAGAGTTATTAAAAATAGAAAAGAACCCTATGTTGTTAGATTATATTAAAAATGCTATGATTCGCAAGAAATGGTCGCCGGATGCTATAGCCGGAAAGTTAAAACTAGACAAAAATACAGCTTTGTGTATCAGTACAGAAAGTATATATAGATTTGTTTACACTTCTGTAGTAGCAGCTAAATTAAAGTTATATAGCTATTTACCTTCTAAAAGATATAAAAGGCAAGAAAGAGGGAAGAGGCGTCAAAGGATCATTATACCACAAAGGATCTCAATACATCAGCGTGATGCAATAGCTACGAAAAAGGTAGAAGTAGGGAATTTTGAGGCAGATCTTACATTTCATAAAGGTAATCAAAGTATGAATATTGGTGCACTGGTGGATAAAAAGAGTCAAAAGATTATTTTAGTGCTGAATAACTCCAAGAGAGCTACAACAGTTACCAATGGTTTTTTAAGAAAGATAAAAACTCTTCCAAATAGTGTGAGAAAGACTATTACTATGGATAATGGCAAAGAGTTTGTAGGGCATGTTGCCTATAGACTATCTGGGTTTCAAACTTTCTTTTGTGATCCATACCGCCCTAGACAAAAAGCATTAGTGGAAAAAATGAATTCTATGATTCATAGAATTTTACCTAAAAATACAGATATTACTACCGTTACACAAAGAGGTCTTGACAATGTTGCTGAGATTTTAAATAACATGCCAAGAAAGATTTTTGGTTATAAAACCCCCAATGAAATTTGGGCAGAAAATTTATAGGTTTTGTTCTACTTAGTCCTTGCATTTTCAATGCTCTATAGGATTTAAATCAGGAGAGTAAGTTGGTAAATACAATATGGTACAACCAACGGATTCAATGAACTCTTTAACTTTAGAATTTTTATGAAAATTAATGTTATCCATAATAACGGTTTGCCCAGGTTGTAATTCTGTAATTAATACATCCCTAATATAAGTTTTAAAGACCTCTGTATTACAATTACCTTCAAATATTACAGGAGCAATAAGATTACCATTACAAAGACCAGCTATCATACTTATTCTAAATTTATGTTGATACACCTTTTCTCCATAACACCTTTGTCCTATAATGCTCCATCCATACTCTTTGCAAGCATTATCCTCTATTCCAGATTCATCAAGATATACTAATTTGTCTTTTGTGATGGTTTGTATCTTTGCTATAAATTCATTTCTTAATTTAATATCTCTTTTCGGATGAAAATGAGTTTTGTTTATAGCTATAGCCAAGTTTTCTGATTTGTCTTAAAATAGTTACAGATGCAATATTACCCCATTGCTTTGCTAACTCCTTTGATGTTTTATTCATATTAGCTTTAAAAAATTCTTTAATGTCATTGTCAATTAAAAAGGGACCAGTAAATTGCACGAAAAAGGAACCACTATATTTAAAAATTTTTATGCCATATTACCTCCAGATTTATAGTTATTAATACGATAACTTTTACCTTTTATGTTTAGTATATGAGCATGATGTACCACTCGATCAATAATTGCATGAGTTAATACTTCATCAGCAAATATTTCATTCCATTTTTCAAAATCCTTGTTTGTGGTAATAATGGTAGATTTATTTTCATATCGTTTAGCAATAATATTAAAAAAGTCTTCTACTGAATGTTTTGGCAATTGCTTAAACCCGAGCTCATCAAGAATTAATAAATCAAACGATAGGAGTAATTTAACCTTTTTGTGATAACTATTATCTGCTCTTGCAATATGTAAATTATAAAGCATATCCGATACCGTAGTAAAATATACAGAGTATTCTCGTGTTAAAGCTTTTAATGCTAGCCCAATGGCAAGATGAGTTTTCCCAGTTCCTGAATCACCTATGAATATTACATTTCCCTTAGTATTAATATAATCACAAGTTGATAAATCACTTATTACTTTGGCATCAACACTTGGTTGGAAATTAAAATCAAAGTCTTCTAAATTTTTAGTTACCGGCAATTTAGCAGCACTTTTACGGCGACGGTAATTATTATCCTTACGGTTAGATTTTTCATCTTCACATAATAGTGATAGAAATTCTTTAAATCCTAGTTTATTATTTTGAGCATAAATAATCCTTTCATTTAAACTATTGACTATACCTGATAATCTAAAGCTTCATAGGTCATTAAATAAGTTCTGCATTATTACCTCCAAACTCTGGTAATGGTAAGTTTACTGCATTACTATTTAAAATATTCTTAATTTTAGAGTAAGAACTTATACCATAATGTAGTGCTCTATGACAGGCTTTATCTATTAAGTCATCATTGTAAACCTTACGTAAAGAAATGATACCTCGTGCACAACATTGCCAATCATTCACTCTTGTTTGTTGTAATGATTCTAATAATAAACTGCAATTATTCCCTATCTGCTGCATTTGTTGTTGATAATGTTCACTATATTCTATAAAACCTGGGCATAGACGTTTGTATTTAGCATAATGAGACGGATTAGTGGTAAATATCCCCTTGCCCTCTGTTCTAACGTGTCTTGCTATTAAATCATTTTGTATAGAAAATATTTGAACAAGTTTTGGGGACAATTGTACCATTACCTCACTGTATATATATTTTGCTGGTACAGAGTAATAATTATTATCTATGGTAATATGACAATCTTTTGCTACTTTTCGATTATGCCAAGATGACAAATCAAAAGTTTCTAATGGTAAAGGAATCAAACTACTTCTTTCCTCTTGCTCAAACAGTTCTCTAGGTATTCTCTTAGTAGTACCATGTATTCGGCTATTGGCCTTATTTAACCAATTTGCAAGACCATTTGTTAATTCTTCATATCTATCAAATTTACGACCAGCAAAAAAATTATTTTTAACGTATTTTATTCCCGACTCAACTTTGCCTTTTTCTTGCGGTTGATACACTCGACAAGGAGAAAGTAAAATTCCATAATGATCGGCTAAGCACTTATATTCCTTCTGATATACTGGCTCATAAAAATTGGCATCTACTACTCCAGCTTTAAGATTATCAAGTTTTATTACTTTTGGACTACCAGCAAAATAATTAAATGCATTGATATGACATTGAATCCATGTTTGACAACTTTGATCAAACACTACTTCATAATAATCAAGGCGACTATAGCTTAAACGCATATTAAATACATATGCTTTAACTCTACGCCCTTTAGAATTATACTGTAAGCCTATGTCACCAAAATCTACTTGTGCTTCCTCTCCTGCTAAAGTATGAAAACGAATGCAACTGTTATCCTTAATTTTATATTTTTTGATATAACGGGTCAAAGAAGTATAACTGCTTGTATAACCTTGATTTTTTAACTCCTCAAAAATTCTTATGTAACTCAGATTTTTTTCTAATAACTCAATTATTTTTTCGTGCCAAAAATCCAAAACTGAAGATCGTTCATAGATTGCTGGGGATTCTGTACCAGCCTCTACATAGCGGTTTATTATTTTTCGTACTGTTTTGCGGTCTGTTCTTGTTAGTTTGGCAATATTCCTTTGACTATTGCCTTGTTTATAAAGGGTGATAATTGTTGTATACATATTTATTCTTATCATTGTATCACTAGATATTTACTTGCTTAATTATCTAGTGAATATTGCACATTAACCTTATTAGGTCACACCAACTTCTCTGGTCCCTTTTTCGTGCAATTTACTGGTCCCTTTTATTTTAGCAATGACATTAAAAGATTCTGAATCTTTTATCTTATGACTATGTCCTTTCTGATAACCAGTTGCTGCTTCTAAAGTACCTTGCTTATCTTTTAATTTTTTCCATTTATATATAGTATCACGACTTACATTAAATAATTTACTTACCTTACTTATTCGTATCCCTGCTTCTACAGCTTTTATAACTCTTAGTCTTAGTTCTATTGCATATGCTCGTGCCATATCTCTTTACATGCTTGTTAATATTTGCTTACTATAACATGATACTCTCGCTCTGTCAGTACCTTAATGACTTATGCTATAGCTGCATAACCAAGGGCAATAGCTATATGGGTTTTTCCTACTCCAGAAGGACCAAGCAGAATAATATTTTCCTGTCTTTCTACAAAAGATAGAGATCTTAGGCCTTCCAGAATCTTGCGTTTTATTCCTGTAGCAAAATCATAATCAAAATTATCCAGCGTTTTAATAGCAGGAAAACCTGCCATTCTGGTTAGTATTGATTTACTTCTATTCTGTCGTGCCAACAGCTCTGTTTTTACAAAACTTACGCTATGTTTGATATAATTCCTATAAATTAAAGGATATTATAAAGTGATGCACTGTAAAAACATAGCTTTGTAGTAAGGGTTTTTAGCATATTTGCTATAACATAGCGTAAGTTTTGTTTAATATTGACTCAAGGAAATCCGTATAACTTGAGTCTTCTTTACTAGAAGATTGTGCAATATCAAAATAATTTTCAGCTATCTGAATAAGGTTTAAAGAGCGGCATAGCTCTTCTATACGTTGGTGCTGTAGGTTCATAATGCCTCCAGTATACTTTGGTATATGCAGAGGGAATGTTTTAAGGAAACTGTAGAAAATCGTTCCCTTTTATCTTCCATAATCTCTAGTGCTGCAGGATGACTACCACTATAATCCAATGGTAGTGGCGGAAGATTGCTCCTTTCAAACTTTAATCTTTCTGCAGGTATAGCATAAGTCATTAAGGTACTGACAGAGCGAGAGTATCATGTTATAGTAAGCAAATATTAACAAGCATGTAAAGAGATATGGCACGAGCATATGCAATAGAACTAAGACTAAGAGTTATAAAAGCTGTAGAAGCAGGGATACGAATAAGTAAGGTAAGTAAATTATTTAATGTAAGTCGTGATACTATATATAAATGGAAAAAATTAAAAGATAAGCAAGGTACTTTAGAAGCAGCAACTGGTTATCAGAAAGGACATAGTCATAAGATAAAAGATTCTGAATCTTTTAAAGAATTTTTTAAAGCTAATATGAATAAAACATCAAAAGAGTTAGCAAAGCAATGGGGTAATATTGCATCTGTAACTATTTTAAGACAAATCAGAAAACTTGGCTATAGCTATAAACAAAACTCATTTTCATCCGAAAAGAGATATTAAATTAAGAAATGAATTTATAGCAAAGATACAAACCATCACAAAAGACAAATTAGTATATCTTGATGAATCTGGAATAGAGGATAATGCTTGCAAAGAGTATGGATGGAGCATTATAGGACAAAGGTGTTATGGAGAAAAGGTGTATCAACATAAATTTAGAATAAGTATGATAGCTGGTCTTTGTAATGGTAATCTTATTGCTCCTGTAATATTTGAAGGTAATTGTAATACAGAGGTCTTTAAAACTTATATTAGGGATGTATTAATTACAGAATTACAACCTGGGCAAACCGTTATTATGGATAACATTAATTTTCATAAAAATTCTAAAGTTAAAGAGTTCATTGAATCCGTTGGTTGTACCATATTGTATTTACCAACTTACTCTCCTGATTTAAATCCTATAGAGCATTACTGGTTTAAGATAAAAAATGAAATTAGGAAAGTTGTAGGAGATTTTGAAACATTTTATGATGCTGTTTTTAATACTAATAAAAGTAATCCCCGCCGCAAGCAGCGGGGTATTTTAGAAGAAAGCTAGCTGATGATCCTCATGCAGTTTCTGATATTCCTTGCCTTGGTTTTTTACGTATTTTCCTATCATATTCTCATTTCCATGCTTACCTACCGTACTCGTAAAATATCCATCAGTCCAAAATTCTCCACCCCATAATTGTTTCTTTACCTGTGGACACTGTCTAAATATTTGACGAGCTGTAACACTTTTAATTGTTGTTACTATTTTTGTTACGCTATAGGTTGGTACAGATTGTACCAAAAAATGGACATGATCTTCATCAACCCCTATTTCTAAAAATTTTATTTGATATCTCTTTTCTATCTCTAAACATATTTCTCGTAATACTTGATCAACTGATACGTCAAACACTGCTCGGCGATATTTTGCTGGAAATACCATGTGATACAGCAGTACCGTAACATTATGACTTTTATGTATATATTTGCTCATTCCGCCATATTACGCCGCAAGCGGCGGGGAATATACCCAAAAGAGATTAAATTGTCAGTATCTTAATGATTTATGCTATATTTCGCCTGTTGTTCCATGCACACGCCGATTCGCAGTATCACGCAACCATTTTAGCACCTCTGAATTTGCAGTATCCACATCCAACACTAACTCTGCAGTTTTTAATTTTGTTGCTAATGGATTATAAAAGCTTTCTCTTATATATCTGTTAAATCGCTCAACCGTGCCCTTAGTTTTTGCTCTATAAGGCCTACACACTTTTAATCGGAAACTGTAATGTTTGGCAAAATCCAGCATACCTTTATTAAAGCGGTGTATGCCAGGACCATATGTATCCCTATCCAGTATTACTGTCTTCATGTTGTCATACAGTACTTCTTCTGGCACTCCGCCAAAATATTCAAATGCCCGCTTATGGCATTCTATTAATGTTACAAGCTTCTCATTAGTAACAAATTCTACATAGCTTGCTCGACTAAATCCTAATGTAGCCACAAAAGCTGATAGAGGACTTTTCCCCTTACGAAATTCTATCCAGTCAACTTGCATCTGTTTGCCAGAAGCAGTCTCAAATCTTATCATATCCTCCTGTTTAGCTGCAGGCTTTATACTCCTTAAATAATCCCTGAGTTGGGTCATCCCGCCTGTGTAACCCAACTCCTTTATCTCTTGAAACAGTACCAGATAGTGATACAGGATGGGCTGATTTTATTCTGTCACTCAAGTAGTCTTTATATGGGGCAAGCTTTGTTACCAACTTTGGCCTATCCTTATATTTAGGGGAACCATCATATTTTAAATATTTACGTACTGTATTTACTGATGCACCTACTTCTCTTGCTATACTTCTTAAGCTTTTACCATGTTTATTCAATATTTTTATTTCCATTATTTGCTCCAGTATTATCATTATTCATTACCTCCTTATTCAGAAGATATTACTTTAATACTGTATCAATTTTTATCCGTTGCTCTGTATCATTTTACTTCCGTTGCTAACAAAATTTAATTCTATAAATTTTTTAAATCCCTCTATGTCTCTTATTATTCTACGATGTCCTGTATGATAACCACTTTTTGCTTTGACATCCCCAGTTTGTTTCTTTAATTTTTTCCACTCTATTATAGTCTTCCTACTAATAGAGTATATCTCTGAAGTCTCTTTTATTGTTTTACCATCTGTTAAACTTTTTATTACTCGTATTCTTAAATCGTATGAATATGCCTTTGCCATAAGTTTTTCATTTAGTATAATCCAACTCATACTATAAGTCATTACCTTATCGCATTAAGCTATATAATAAAAATACAAAACTTACGCTATGTTATATAGCAAATATGCTAAAAACCCTTACTACAAAGCTATGTTTTTACAGTGCATCACTTTATAATATCCTTTAATTTATAGGAATTATATCAAACATAGCGTAAGTTTTGAATATTAAATAGAATAATAAAAGAGATATGTACAAAGTTAATCCAAGAGTAGATTTAGCATTTAAAAAAATCTTTGGGGTAGAAGAGAATAAGGATTTATTGATATCACTTATTAATTCAATAGTTAGTGAAAAAGATCAAGTAAAAGAAGTAACGCTACTTAATCCATATAATCCGAAAAATTTTGCAGCAGATAAATTATCTATTCTCGATGTAAAGGCTAAAAGTGAAGCCGGTAAAATGTTCAATATCGAAATACAAGTGACCGATGAAGCTGACTATGATAAAAGAGCCTTATATTATTGGTCTAAATTATATGCAGAACAATTAAAAACCAGTGATGACTATTCAAAATTAAATAAAACAATAGGTATTCATATACTAAATTTTACTAGTATTCCGAATACTGCAAACTATCATAGTGCCTTTGAGTTAAGAGATAGAGTAACCGGCTTAGTATATTTTGAAGATATAGAGTTACATACAATAGAACTAAATAAATTTACTAATGCTAAAGAAGAGCTAACAGATATAGTAAAAAAGGTTAAAGATTCTCTTGATATATGACTAGCTTTTTTAACTCGCCATGATTTATTAAATAAAGATAAGTTGCCAAAAAAACTAGATAATAAAGTTTTAAAGAAAGCCTTAACTGTACTTGAAGTTATGAATTTTAACGAGGAAGAGCGAAACGCTTATGAAGACCGCTTAAAATGGCTTATGATCGAAGCTAATACCTTAAAAAAGGCAGAAATGAAAAAAGCTGAAAGCAGAAATTTAGAAAGGATTATTTAAACCAAGTTTTCCGTATGTTTCTGAATTATCTATGACTTTTATTCCTTGCTTGATTAGGCGTAATATATAATACATTCCTGCCCCGAAAACAATCGTATATACTACTATAAACGCCATCAAAGAAATAAACACATATTTACCTAGCACTGGTGATGCCATGTCAGCAGTTCTTAAAATATTATAGACAATATAAGGTTGTCTGCCTACTTCAGTAACAAACCAACCGGCAAGTACTGCAATAAAGCCTGAAGGTGACATTAACATATACCAATATTGAAACCATTTAGCATTATATAATCTTTTCTTTAAATAAAGATATAATCCGGCGATGCCAGTAAATACCATTAAAAAACCAATCCCGACCATAATACGGAAACTATAAAATACTGTAGCAACAGGTGGGCGTTCATCTTTTGACCATTCTTTTAGTCCTTTTATTTCACCATCTAAACTATGAGTTAAGATTAAGCTACTAGCATATGGTATTTGTATGGCATATTTTGTTCTTTCCTCTTCTTTGTCTGGAAAGCCAATAATATTTAAAGCTACCCCTTTTTCTGTGTCCCAAATTCCTTCCATAGCCAAAACTTTAACAGGCTGATATTTAAGAGTATTTAAGCCATGCTGATCACCAATAAATACTTGAACAGGAGCAACAAATAGTGCCATTAATACTGCCATAAAAAGCATAATTTTAGCATGTTCTTTATAGCGATTATTTAGCAAATAAAAGCTCCCTACGCCGCCAACAACAAATGAAGTAGTTAAGTAAGCTGCCGTAAGCATATGAAGAAAACGATATGGGAAAGAGGGGTTGAAGATAATTTCAAGCCAATTTAAAGGATAAAAAAGCCCATCATCCCTAACTTCAAAGCCAGTAGGTGTGTGCATCCAGCTAATAGCTGAAAGTATCCAAAAAGCTGAAATAACAGTACCAATAGCAACTATTAAAGTAGAAATAAAATGTACTTTTTTGCTGACTTTATTAAAGCCAAACAACATGATACCAAGAAAGGAAGACTCTAAAAAGAAAGCGGTGAAAACCTCAAAGCCGAGTAATGGACCAAGCACGTTGCCGACCTTATCAGAAAAATTTGACCAATTAGTACCAAATTGATAGGACATTACAACGCCAGAAACTACGCCCATACCAAAAGTAACTGCAAAAATCTTTACCCAGAATTTATATATTTCTTGGTAAACAGTTTTTCCTGTTTTTAACCATAACCCCTCAATGATTGTCAGAAAGCTTGCAAGACCTATAGTAAATGCCGGAAATATGATATGAAAGCTTATGGTAAAAGCAAACTGAATTCTTGATAATAATACTTGATCAAACATATATTACGAAACCATAACTAATAAATTTCTGTATTTGATTTAATTATCCGCCTTTGCTATTATCAAATTCTATCTGATTAGTTTTAACAAATTTTCCTTTTTCGGAGTTCCAATTATAATAAACATTTACTATTCTTACTTCTGTAACATTAACATCACCGTTTGGCAATTGCGTAACATCATATCCTTTACGGATAGAATCAGTAATTAACAGGCTTGCTTGGCAAATATATTTTACATCGAAGAATGGAGAATTATCATCTTTCAGGTCTTCTTGTTCTTCTAAAAAATTATTAGATAATTCTTTCTCTTGCATTTCTAATGATTTTGAGTTTATTTTCTGATTATTGTAACACTATTTAAAGCAAGAAGCAAGACTTTTCAATATCATTTAATAGTTTTAGATATATTTTTACAAAAAAATTAACAAAACTTACGCTATGAGTAAAAAAGTGATAAATTATTGTAAAAATAATTAAACATGTCAAAGAGGATAAAGTTGCAAGCAATACCAATTAATAGGACAGATTATTGTCAATTTTTAATAGTTAGCCAAAAGAATTATAGTTTAACCTACTACGCTGAACATGCAAAGAAATGTAGTCATGATGTTATTAATAGATTTTTAAGGAATGAAAAATATACACCTTCTTTGTTATGGGAACACATCAAGAATGATGTTATTTTTTCATCTAATGGATATACAATATTTGATGATACGGTTTTAAATAAAAGGAATACGAAGCAAATAGAAATTGCAAGATCGCAGTACAGTGGAGCTACAGGTAGAGTTACTAAAGGTATAGGAGTAGTGAGTCTGGTATATTATAACCCTGATATTAATAAGTTTTGGGTAATAGATTATCGAATTTTTGCACCTGATCATGATGGAGCAACAAAACTAGAACACCTATTAAACATGTTAAATAATGCTGTTTATAGCAAGAAGATTCCTTTTCAAACAGTACTTTTTGACACATGGTATTCTACACACAAAATTATGCAACATGTTGACTCTCTGGGGAAATATTATTATGCCCCTATTAAAGCCAATAGAAACGTTAGTAAAACACACGATTCTAAACCTTATAAAGCTGTAAAAGAGTTGACATTTTCAGATGAAGAGATCAGGCATGGAGTAGAGATTCATATAAAAGGCTTTGCTAAAAATAAGCATGTTAATTTGTTTAAATTTACTGTTTCTACCAACAGAGTTGAGTATGTTGTTACCAATAACAAAACTCACAAATCTTCTAAAGCTGCACAAGATGAGTGTGGCTTTCGATGGGTAATTGAGAGCATGCACAGAGAAATTAAGCAACTTACTGGGATAGAACGTTGTCAATGCAGGAAACAGCGTATTCAACGTAATCATATTAGTTGGGCATTTTTAGTTTGGGCATTTCTCAAAAGGACTGCAAATACAATCGGTAAAACGGTTTACCAAATAAAGTTAGGGCTTTTAGATGACTATATGCAACAACAGCTGCGTTCTCCATCTTTACGATATTTAGAACCAAACATAGCGTAAGTTTTGTTAAGTTAAATACACTGCTTTTTTAAAATATGAGGTAACATTATAGTGATAAAATATCCTACTTTATCCAAATCGACGCTTAGTTTAGGTATTTATTTTTTAAAATTTGATAAAGTTAAAATTCTTTTATTAACTGCTAGTTGTATTATATTTGGTATGATTCCAGCGGTTGATAGCATATTACTACAAAAAATTATCGATTTAATTGAGTCATTCAGTGACGATAATGCACATAATCTTTTATCTTCAATGATTTATTGGGCAGTATTTTATGCTCTTTGGTGGGAGGGAATTAATATCGCTTACCGCTTATACGATTATTTATATCTAAAAACCATGCCGGTTATTAAAGGAAAGATATTAAATGAACTTTATAATTATACTCAGTATCATAGTCATAAATTCTTTCAAGATAATCTAGCAGGGCATATTAGCAATAGAATTACTGAGACTGCTAGATCATTTGAAATGATAATTTCGATATTTGGCGAGAAAATTCTCCGTAAGCTAGCAATTATTGCTTTTGCATTAGTTGCTTTATATTCAGTACATTATGTTTTTGCCACGATATTTATTATATGGATTACAGTTTTCTTAGGGCTTAGCGTTTTATTTTCAGGTAACATTAATAAATATTCGTTAAATTATGCAAGAAGCCAATCGTTTGTTGCTGGTAGCATTGTTGATGCAATTAGTAATATTAATGCGGTTAGAATGTTCACCTCTCATAAATTTGAGCGTCAACATTTAGAAACAAGAGTAGAAAATGCCGTAGCTGATGAACAAACTATGCAGTTTTTTATGTTCAAACTGCGCTACGCTCTTGGTACTTCTTGCTCGATAATGATTTTTGTCATGATTTACTACCTCTCAACACTTCGTAGTGAACTCGCTATAACCATAGGTGATTGTGTGCTGGTGTTAACATTATGCATAAATGTGTCAGATAATATTTGGGATTTAACCCAAGAAATCGGTGATATGTTTGAACAGGTGGGAGCATTTAATCAAGGTCTATCGCTAATGGGACCACATATTATAACCGATATAGAAAACGCTTCTCCTTTAGATATAAAAGATGGCATTATTGAATTTAGAAATGTTACATTTAATTACCATCATAATAATAACTTATTCCGTAATAAATCAGTATTAATTCCAAGTAAGCAGAAAGTAGGGTTAGTTGGATTTTCCGGCTCAGGTAAAACAACTTTCATTAGCTTAATTACCAGATTACACGATATCGAAGATGGGATGATCTTGATTGATGGTCAAAATATCAAAAATGTAACGCAGGATTCTTTAAGAAAAGCTATTAGCCTTATCCCGCAAGAGCCAATACTTTTCCATCGTACTATTTTAGAAAATATTAGATATGGTCGTAAAGAGGCATCGTTTGAAGAGGTAGTTGAAGCAGCAAAAGCCGCTCATATACATGAGGTGATTAGTAAGTTACCAGAAGGGTACGATACTATGTGCGGCGAGCGTGGCAATAACCTTTCAGGCGGTCAGCGTCAGAGAGTTATTATAGCAAGGGCTATCTTAAAAAATGCACCTATCCTAATTTTTGATGAAGCAACAAGTAGCCTAGATAGTGAAACAGAAAGCTTAATCCAAGAATCAATGGAATATTTAATGCAAAATAAAACTGTGATAGTTATTGCTCATAGGTTATTGACTTTGCTTAATATGGATAGAATTTTAGTTTTTGATAAGGGTAGTATTACTGAAGATGGTAGCCACGCAGAGCTGCTGAAAAATAGTAAGCTTTACCAAAAATTATGGAATTCACAAGTGAAAGGGTTGATAACCTAAATTTATGGGTAATGAATTTTTGCTTGATATTAAAGAAATTTATAATACTAAAAATATACTTTCACAAAATAATATAAAGAATTTCAGGAAAAGTTTTCTTAAGTTTAATATAGATGAAATAAATAATAAATTTTCATCTATACCAACTGTAAGTGCAGCCATAGAAATAATGGCTTATATATTCAAGCAGTTAAATAGTAAAAACGCTATAGAATTGAAGCACTCACTAATACAGCAATTAATTTATAATTATCCATATGAAAGTTATAAAGATCATAAATTATTAGCTAATTATAAAATAATAGAAAAATCTAATTTTGTTGAATATACATTAAACCGTGAATATGTAATAGGGACACCACATAAAGTGGTTAGCAAAAAACTGAAACGCTAATAACTAAGATTCAGCTAATGAGCTTTGCTTTTCAATGTAGTATTTTAAATCTCTTTTGGGTATATTCCCCGCCGCTTGCGGCGTAATATGGCGGAATGAGCAAATATATACATAAAAGTCATAATGTTACGGTACTGCTGTATCACATGGTATTTCCAGCAAAATATCGCCGAGCAGTGTTTGACGTATCAGTTGATCAAGTATTACGAGAAATATGTTTAGAGATAGAAAAGAGATATCAAATAAAATTTTTAGAAATAGGGGTTGATGAAGATCATGTCCATTTTTTGGTACAATCTGTACCAACCTATAGCGTAACAAAAATAGTAACAACAATTAAAAGTGTTACAGCTCGTCAAATATTTAGACAGTGTCCACAGGTAAAGAAACAATTATGGGGTGGAGAATTTTGGACTGATGGATATTTTACGAGTACGGTAGGTAAGCATGGAAATGAGAATATGATAGGAAAATACGTAAAAAACCAAGGCAAGGAATATCAGAAACTGCATGAGGATCATCAGCTAGCTTTCTTCTAAAATACCCCGTTGCTTGCGGCGGGGATTACTTTTATTAGAAGCGACGAAAAAGTAACAGAAGAAATATTTAAATATATAATCACAGCAATAAGTTTATATTTTAAAAACCCTAATGGAAACTATATAGAATGTGCCAAATATTTATTGCCTGTAATAAAACTTATTGAACCGAAATCTCAACTTTTAATTATACACGTATTAGTACCATATATACAATCTAACTTGGATTTATCAGACCAATTTGTTGATTTACTAACAGAAAATAGAAATTTTGCAGCTGCTAAGGATTTACTTGAAGCATCTATTTGGTCATTAGATACTAATACTAAAGATCAAACTTTAGCTCAATGGTATTATAGAGTAGGTCGTATTTATAAAGAAACCGGAGACTATAAAATATCAACAAAATGTTATAAATATGCTTCCAAGCTTTTATCAAACCATGAATCAATAATTTTTAGTTTATGGTCTAATTATAGAATCCAAGGTAAATTTAACAAAGCCCAGAATTTATTAGAACAAATTTCAGTATCAGATGTAAAATCCATACTGGAAATGTTAGCTAATCCATATGAAATTTCTTATAAAAGTGAAAAATTTATCTCAATTAAAGTAGATGGCTTATCTTCTTTCTATAAAACTCTTTACAATGGCTGTGAATATATGGCTTTTTATAATCAAATTCCAAATAAACAGGCAATTACTAACAAAAAACAATCTGAATTAACCAAGAAATTGCAAGAAATTCTTGATTCTTCGAATAATACATTATTAGCATTCTCGCTTGCTATATCTACTAAGCAATATAAAATATCTTCTAAACTCTTACATGATATATCTCAACATACAATAAATTTATATGATAAGGCTCTGTTAAAGCTTCATAGTTACATAGATCCAAATTATATATTACCTGAGAATAATACTCTTAATCCGGCTGAAAAGGTGGAAGTCCTTAATGCAATTAATACTAGTTTAATAGCAGATAATAAAGAGTTAGTACCTGAAAAAGTCGAAAAGATTTTCCAGAATATTGATAATGCTTTACAAAATGATTCTCATAACGAAGATACTTTAGAGATGGGAGTTGTCACTGCTTTACTAAATACTAATAAAGAAAAATTACAAAAATATGCAGATAAATTAAGTCAAGAAAAACAAAAAGAGATTATTACAAATTATTCTAACGATAATAAACAAACAGAAAATTTAGAACAATTAATTAATGGGCATGATGCAAAGAAAATTCATCAATATTATCAAATAAAAAAGCAATATGAACTTCAATAATTTAATTGTTCAAAAATTACTAATTTTAATAAAAATTCTTGGAATATACCTACAGAAGGTAAAATTGAAATTGATAATAAAGTAGAGGAAGGTAAAGCTATATTATTAGGTAAATATCGAGCATTAGATTGCTATGGTACTATTTCTAAAAAAATTTATGGTATATTTAAAAATGAAATTACCCCTTTTGTTTTCGCTTTAAAAAAGGATAATACATCATAAATTTGGAGTAAACGGAGTTAAGATCATTGGAAAAAATGTTTTTGAAGCTAAATGGAGTTGTGAAAAACGTCTATTTACTAATAAATTATATTTTAGTGACCAAGGAATATTAATAAGTTTTGATGAATATGGTAATCATGAGGAAGTAAAAAAATTCATCCTTGGTCATCAGTTAGAGTTATGTAATGCGGAGTAATGTGAAGTTAGGATAAGAAGTTTATCCAAAACTAGCGTGAGTAATATTATCCCCAACCTCCCCAATTACTTGCATATGCTCTTCATATTCTATCGCAGAAATATAGCATAAATCATTAAGATACTGATAATTTAATAGTATTAAAAACAGCATCATAAAATGTTTCAAAATCTCCTACAACTTTCCTAATTTCATTTTTTATCTTAAACCAGTAATGCTCTATAGGATTTAAATCAGGAGAGTAAGTTGGTAAATACAATATGGTACAACCAACGGATTCAATTAACTCTTTAACTTTAGAATTTTTATGAAAATTAATGTTATCCATAATAACGGTTTGCCCAGGTTGTAATTCTGTAATTAATACATCCCTAATATAAGTTTTAAAGACCTCTGTATTACAATTACCTTCAAATATTACAGGAGCAATAAGATTACCATTACAAAGACCAGCTATCATACTTATTCTAAATTTATGTTGATACACCTTTTCTCCATAACACCTTTGTCCTATAATGCTCCATCCATACTCTTTGCAAGCATTATCCTCTATTCCAGATTCATCAAGATATACTAATTTGTCTTTTGTGATGGTTTGTATCTTTGCTATAAATTCATTTCTTAATTTAATATCTCTTTTCGGATGAAAATGAGTTTTTTTATAGCTATAGCCAAGTTTTCTGATTTGTCTTAAAATAGTTACAGATGCAATATTACCCCATTGCTTTGCTAACTCCTTTGATGTTTTATTCATATTAGCTTTAAAAAATTCTTTAAAAGATTCTGAATCTTTTATCTTATGACTATGTCCTTTCTGATAACCAGTTGCTGCTTCTAAAATACCTTGCTTATCTTTTAATTTTTTCCATTTATATATAGTATCACGACTTACATTAAATAATTTACTTACCTTACTTATTCGTATCCCTGCTTCTACAGCTTTTATAACTCTTAGTCTTAGTTCTATTGCATATGCTCGTGCCATATCTCTTTACATGCTTGTTAATATTTGCTTACTATAACATGATACTCTCGCTCTGTCAGTACCTTAATGACTTATGCTATACATCAGATTAGAAATAGTTTAAAATATGTATCATATAAAGACCGAAAAGAATTAGCGGCTGATTTAAAGCCTATTTATACTGCTAGCACAGAGGAAGAAGTGCATCTTGCTTTAGAATCTTTTGAAGCTAAATGGAGTAAACAGTATCCACAAATTGCTAAATCTTGGTATGTTCATTGGGAAAATTTAATGGTTTTTCTAGGATACCCTGAGGCGATAAGGAAAGTAATATACACAACGAATAGTGTAGAATCTGTCAATAGCCAATTACGTAAGGTTACCAAGAATAAACGGGTTTTTCCAAATGATAATGCCGTTTTTAAGACCTTATATTTGGCAATTGATTATATGACCAAGAAATGGGCTATGCCGATTCCAAACTGGAACGCAGCTATGGGCTCACTTTTTGATAAAATTTGAAGGTAGAAATAAAAGTAATCCCCGCCGCAAGCAGCGGGGTATTTTAGAAGAAAGCTAGCTGATGATCCTCATGCAGTTTCTGATATTCCTTGCCTTGGTTTTTTACGTATTTTCCTATCATATTCTCATTTCCATGCTTACCTACCGTACTCGTAAAATATCCATCAGTCCAAAATTCTCCACCCCATAATTGTTTCTTTACCTGTGGACACTGTCTAAATATTTGACGAGCTGTAACACTTTTAATTGTTGTTACTATTTTTGTTACGCTATAGGTTGGTACAGATTGTACCAAAAAATGGACATGATCTTCATCAACCCCTATTTCTAAAAATTTTATTTGATATCTCTTTTCTATCTCTAAACATATTTCTCGTAATACTTGATCAACTGATACGTCAAACACTGCTCGGCGATATTTTGCTGGAAATACCATGTGATACAGCAGTACCGTAACATTATGACTTTTATGTATATATTTGCTCATTCCGCCATATTACGCCGCAAGCGGCGGGGAATATACCCAAAAGAGATTTAAGCCCTATGAAAAATTTACACACTTAATTAGAAAGACTCAACTGTTGTAATTGTTCTGGACCATTGAATTGCTCTTGAAACATTTCATCATGCATAAGCAATATTAACTTATTAGGTAAAATCGTGTTTCCGGCATTAAATTTATCTTCAATTTCTTGTACTAAATGCGTAACTGACTGGATTGGTTTACCATGTGTATTATGAGCCCATTCTAAATCCCACCCGAAGATATAAAAACCATTTTTATATATCGCATCGTCATCTATTGTCTCCACCATATCTTCTGCTTTTGTAATATATGGATCATCTTTTTTGAGGTTAGGGGTACGGAATACATCTCTTCCTGGTAACCTTGTGATAATATGGTCACCCTTTAAACCTAAAGTAATATTATTTTTCTTTAAATCTTGAATTACATCCGAGCAATGATGATAAAAATACCTATAATGATTGTGTACATGAGTATAGCTATGATTTCCTACGTCAATAAGAGGAGATTTTCTAGCATTATTTATAAAATTTCTTACATCTTGTTTTGCATTATCATAATGTAACCCTACCATAAACAACGTAATAGGTGTTTTGGTTTTCAACATAACATTAATCAAACCCTTTGTGCCTGGTAGCGGTCCATCATCGGATGTTATATAAATGGTACGAGTATTTGGTAATGATCCATATGATGTACTTACGATAGTTAATAAGTAACCTAATATAATTATTCTTAAAATTTTCATAATGTTAATCTCTTTTAAAGTTATATCGATTGGTTATAAAAATTTTATTGTCGTTTTATTTGAAAAATTGGCAATAATATTTCTTATTTTTGATCCTCAAGTATTAAAACGTATGCTGAGGTCAAAAATTTATATGCTTCTTGCTTTTCTTAAGTTGATTTTTATTTATTAAGAGGGTTATCTTTCTGCTCTAAACTAAATAAAGTAAAGCCTGTAAAGATTTTACTTTCTTTTTTACTAGTTGCATATTCTTCTAAAGTTACTTCGACAATTTCTTTAGGTTCTAAGGAAGTTGCGTGTCTAAAATAAAGCTTATCGTTTTTAGTAAATACAAACCCAACGTGAGCTATATTATGTTCTGATTTTGTTAGCTCTAATAATTTTGGGTTGTCCATTGTTATAATCGCAAGATATGTCTTTCCTGTTAGTTGCTTTGTCAGTTCTTGCTCATGATCTAAGAAATCGGTAAAGCTTATATAACTAATATCAGATTTAAAAGGTTTGATGGATTTTATCTGATTATATTTTTCGCCAAATGAAAAACATTCGTCTTTAGATACATTATCTTTAATGTAATTATTGATTTGTGTTTCAAGTAAACCTGCTTTATTAATCATCGCAGTTTTAACTTTAGCATATGGAAGATTTGCAAATACATCTTCCATTGTAAAATATACAGAGTATTCTCGTGTTAAAGCTTTTAATGCTAATCCAATAGCAAGATGAGTTTTGCCAGTTCCAGAATGACCTATGAATATGACATTGCCCTTAGTATTAATATAATCACAAGTAGATAAATCACTTATTACTTTGGTATCAATACTTGGTTGGAACTGAAAATCAAAGTCTTCTAAATTTTTAGTGACTGGTAATTTAGCAGCACTTTTACAACGACGGTAATTATTATCCTTACGGTGAGATTTTTCATCTTCACATAATAGTGAGAGAAATTCTTTAAATCCTAGTTTATTATTTTGAGCATAAATAATCCTTTCATTTAAGCTATTGACTATACCTGATAATCTAAAACTACGTAGGTCATTAAGCAAGTTCTGCATTCTGACCTCCAAACTCTGGCAATGGTAAGTTTACTGCATTACTATTTAAGATATCAAAACTTACGCTATGTTTGGTTCTAAATATCGTAAAGATGGAGAACGCAGCTGTTGTTGCATATAGTCATCTAAAAGCCCTAACTTTATTTGGTAAACCGTTTTACCGATTGTATTTGCAGTCCTTTTGAGAAATGCCCAAACTAAAAATGCCCAACTAATATGATTACGTTGAATACGCTGTTTCCTGCATTGACAACGTTCTATCCCAGTAAGTTGCTTAATTTCTCTGTGCATGCTCTCAATTACCCATCGAAAGCCACACTCATCTTGTGCAGCTTTAGAAGATTTGTGAGTTTTGTTATTGGTAACAACATACTCAACTCTGTTGGTAGAAACAGTAAATTTAAACAAATTAACATGCTTATTTTTAGCAAAGCCTTTTATATGAATCTCTACTCCATGCCTGATCTCTTCATCTGAAAATGTCAACTCTTTTACAGCTTTATAAGGTTTAGAATCGTGTGTTTTACTAACGTTTCTATTGGCTTTAATAGGGGCATAATAATATTTCCCCAGAGAGTCAACATGTTGCATAATTTTGTGTGTAGTAGAATACCATGTGTCAAAAAGTACTGTTTGAAAAGGAATCTTCTTGCTATAAACAGCATTATTTAACATGTTTAATAGGTGTTCTAGTTTTGTTGCTCCATCATGATCAGGTGCAAAAATTCGATAATCTATTACCCAAAACTTATTAATATCAGGGTTATAATATACCAGACTCACTACTCCTATACCTTTAGTAACTCTACCTGTAGCTCCACTGTACTGCGATCTTGCAATTTCTATTTGCTTCGTATTCCTTTTAATAAAAGTAATCCCCGCCGCAAGCAGCGGGGTATTTTAGAAGAAAGCTAGCTGATGATCCTCATGCAGTTTCTGATATTCCTTGCCTTGGTTTTTTACGTATTTTCCTATCATATTCTCATTTCCATGCTTACCTACCGTACTCGTAAAATATCCATCAGTCCAAAATTCTCCACCCCATAATTGTTTCTTTACCTGTGGACACTGTCTAAATATTTGACGAGCTGTAACACTTTTAATTGTTGTTACTATTTTTGTTACGCTATAGGTTGGTACAGATTGTACCAAAAAATGGACATGATCTTCATCAACCCCTATTTCTAAAAATTTTATTTGATATCTCTTTTCTATCTCTAAACATATTTCTCGTAATACTTGATCAACTGATACGTCAAACACTGCTCGGCGATATTTTGCTGGAAATACCATGTGATACAGCAGTACCGTAACATTATGACTTTTATGTATATATTTGCTCATTCCGCCATATTACGCCGCAAGCGGCGGGGAATATACCCAAAAGAGATTTAAAACCGTATCATCAAATATTGTATATCCATTAGATGAAAAAATAACATCATTCTTGATGTGTTCCCATAACAAAGAAGGTGTATATTTTTCATTCCTTAAAAATCTATTAATAACATCATGACTACATTTCTTTGCATGTTCAGCGTAGTAGGTTAAACTATAATTCTTTTGGCTAACTATTAAAAATTGACAATAATCTGTCCTATTAATTGGTATTGCTTGCAACTTTATCCTCTTTGACATGTTTAATTATTTTTACAATAATTTATCACTTTTTTACTCATAGCGTAAGTTTTGTAGAATATGCTAATAGTTTATTCGAAAAATTCTCGTCTTTTAATGATATTGCTAGCTTGTGAAGATTTTGCATATTAATAGGAGAGATTTTATTTGTTTGTGTGCTTATACTTTGAACCTTATCCGTAGTAGGTGACTCATTAAAAGCATAGCTATTAAAAGAAATAATAGAACAAATGCTTAAAGTTAAAATTAATTTCTTTCTCATTATAAACCTCTCCTATTTAATAAAAGAGGCATTATAAAGAAAAATTAACTATCTATCAAGAATTAGTTAATAAATATTTACTATTTGAGAATTTTCATTAGTTCTTCCCATTCTCGTTTAGTCATTCCGCTAGTTTCATGGGTAACTTTTTCACCGTTTATCATCTTCTTAATTACTTCCAAACCTTTGCGGGAAATATTTGCTCCCTGCATACGGTATTCTTCAAAAGCTTCATAAGTAAAAGGTAACCAAGCTTTAACTATATCAAGCATCTTCTCGGCATAAACTCTAATTTCATATTGAGCGTGCGGATCAGCACGTAGCCTTAAGAAGTGAAGCAAATTATGTAAATTAATTTTCCAATACCATTCCGTATAATAGTTTAAGGTCAAATTCATGCGAGCAAGCTCCCTAGCTATACCGGTAGTATTTTCGTCTATGACATTACCTTCTTCGTCGGTATTCATTAATTCCGTATAGTGCTTATAACAATTGCGGGCATCTTCTTCTAATATGTTAAGGACCTTTTCGGCTACTTCTTTTGGTAGGCTATCGCTTTCTCGGCATTGTTTATTAGTACTAGATTGCGGGGCAATATTTTGTGGTTCAGGTAAATAAAACTCATTACCTAATATTGAGTATCTAGCAGAATATTCGTTAACGCTTGCTGTTCTATGCCTAATCCACTGTCTTGCAATAAAGATCGGTAATTTAATGTGAAACTTAATATCACACATCTCAAAAGGCGTAGTATGATAGTGACGTAGTAAATAATTGATCAACCCTTTATCTTGGTTTAGCTGTTTTGTGCCTTTGCCGTAAGAAACACGAGCAGCTTGTACTATAGCACTATCATCACCCATATAGTCGATTACTCTAATAAAACCGTGATCTAATACTTTTATAGGCTCATATAGAATCGCTTCAAGTGCTGGAACTACTACTCTTTTTGTTGCGTTATTCATTTATTCCTCTGTGTTTTTGTTTTACAAGTGTATAGTTGTTACCCCGTGGCTTGTCCACGGGGTCCAGAAAAATAATTAAAAATACTACGTATTTTTTACTGGATCCCGTGGACAAGCCACGGGATGACACCGAAGGTGCTTTTCGATCCATGCAACTATGCCGCCACGGGATGACAAGTTATAATAAATAACTATATAAACAAAACTTACGCTATGTTTGGTTCTAAATATCGTAAAGATGGAGAACGCAGCTGTTGTTGCATATAGTCATCTAAAAGCCCTAACTTTATTTGGTAAACCGTTTTACCGATTGTATTTGCAGTCCTTTTGAGAAATGCCCAAACTAAAAATGCCCAACTAATATGATTACGTTGAATACGCTGTTTCCTGCATTGACAACGTTCTATCCCAGTAAGTTGCTTAATTTCTCTGTGCATGCTCTCAATTACCCATCGAAAGCCACACTCATCTTGTGCAGCTTTAGAAGATTTGTGAGTTTTGTTATTGGTAACAACATACTCAACTCTGTTGGTAGAAACAGTAAATTTAAACAAATTAACATGCTTATTTTTAGCAAAGCCTTTTATATGAATCTCTACTCCATGCCCTGATCTCTTCATCTGAAAATGTCAACTCTTTTACAGCTTTATAAGGTTTAGAATCGTGTGTTTTACTAACGTTTCTATTGGCTTTAATAGGGGCATAATAATATTTCCCCAGAGAGTCAACATGTTGCATAATTTTGTGTGTAGAATACCATGTGTCAAAAAGTACTGTTTGAAAAGGAATCTTCTTGCTATACACAGCATTATTTAACATGTTTAATAGGTGTTCTAGTTTTGTTGCTCCATCATGATCAGGTGCAAAAATTCGATAATCTATTACCCAAAACTTATTAATATCAGGGTTATAATATACCAGACTCACTACTCCTATACCTTTAGTAACTCTACCTGTAGCTCCACTGTACTGCGATCTTGCAATTTCTATTTGCTTCGTATTCCTTTTATTTAAAACCGTATCATCAAATATTGTATATCCATTAGATGAAAAAATAACATCATTCTTGATGTGTTCCCATAACAAAGAAGGTGTATATTTTTCATTCCTTAAAAATCTATTAATAACATCATGACTACATTTCTTTGCATGTTCAGCGTAGTAGGTTAAACTATAATTCTTTTGGCTAACTATTAAAAATTGACAATAATCTGTCCTATTAATTGGTATTGCTTGCAACTTTATCCTCTTTGACATGTTTAATTATTTTTACAATAATTTATCACTTTTTTACTCATAGCGTAAGTTTTGTAAATTTCTGCCGTTTCTTTTTAGCCATAATTTAGCCGGTTGGTATTCGGGATAAATATCTTCAACTAGCTGCCAAAAATTTTTGCTATGGTTCATTTCCTTTAAATGTGCCATTTCATGAGCTACTAAATATTTTAGAACTTCGTAAGGAGCAAAAACTATTCGCCAGTTAAAAAAAAGATTGCTGCAGCTAGAACAGCTGCCCCATTTCGTAGTTACATTTTTCATTATTCTAATATTAGAATAAATTAAATTATGCTTTTTGGAAATGGTTTCTACTATAGCTTTTATTTCTGATAGTAATTTTTTTTTCAAAAATACTTCAATGCTAATTTTTTTAAGTACCTTGCTGCAATATACTTCCAATGCGTCATTTTGTAATTTTACCTGATTTTCAGGCGAATCAATATGCGTTATTTGATAATCTTTGCCTAAAATGGAAATCTTATTTTCTTCATTGATAGGTTTAGTTACGTTACGGCGTAATTTTTGCCTAACCCAATGTTCTTTACTTAGCAAAAAATTATAACCCCTTTCAGCTTTTACCTTAAGGGGTAATACAAGCTCAGCTCCTTTATGTGTAATTTGGATAGTTATATTCTTAGCCTGATTGCTTCTTCTAACTGCTACATTCTGAGGATCACCATATTTAGTTAAAGTAATAAGTTCCATTTTAGAATGCGATATATTTAGTTGGGTCAACTGCTACTTTGCCTTTACGCATAGCTAGATACAGCTTATCTTCCACATGCCCGATTATACTAGTTTTAGTAACTTTATCACCTTTTTTAACTGATAAATCTTTTAATCCGGCATAAGCTACTTCTAGATCATCTTTATCTAATTTAACGATTACTAAATTACCGAATTGTGCATTATTTCCTGAAAATATAACAGTTCCTGAGCCTATAGAATTAACGCTGCTTTCTTCTAAAACAGCAATATCTATGCCTTTATTCTTCCCCTCTTTAAACTCGGTAACAATCTCGCCATCTAGAGGTTTCTCAAAAATTAGCTTTGTTATTTCTTCATCATGTTTTGTGGTAGGAATCACTACAACATCATTATCGTTTTCAGTAGTTTCTATTGCAGGCTCTTCTAAAGAGCCGCTTACTTCTAATTTAGGAGCTTCTTCTATAGTGCTACTAGTTATTATCCCCTCATCATTATCAATAACATTACCAGAATTACTAATGGTAATTCCTCTTTCTTTATACTCGATTGGGGCAGGAGGTTGATCAACGCAAGCAGCTAAACAAAAGAATATTAGACTACTTAGTGCAACAGGGTATTTCATATATTTAATAAGATTATTATATTGTGTTAGTCAATAAATTATACTTATTATATAATTCTTATCATTCATTTTCCATTAAAAAAATTAATTATGAAAACTTACGATATTGTTATAGCAAGTGATCACTCCGGTTATGAACTTAAATCCAAAATTATCGATTATCTACAAAAAAAATCTTTGAGTGTTTACGATTGCGGAACACATAATACGCAATCCGTTGACTATCCCGATTATGCCAAAAAAGTAGTAAATAATATTATTGAAAAGCTCACTCGCCTTGGTATTTTAATCGGTGATACGGGCATTGGTATGTCGATTGCTGCTAATCGTAGTTCAGAAATAAGAGCGGCTCTATGTGTTAATGTGTCAACAGCTGAGAGTGCTAAAGCTCATAACGATGCTAATATTTTGGTATTGGGTGCAAAAATCCTAGATCAAGTAGAGGTATTTAATATTATAGATAAATTTCTAGCCACTAAATTTGAAGGCGGGAGACATAGCGTTAGGTTATCGAAGATTAAATAAATAATCTTAGTCGTCTGAGCTACGCGACTAAAGGCTTTGTTACGTAGATCGAAAAACGTCCTCGATGTCATTCCCGCGGAAGCGGGAATCCAGAAAAATAAACATAAAAGCAGCAAGTTTTTAAAATTAAAAGCTTAGGTATCTCGCTTTATGCTGGATTCCCGCCTACGCGGGAATGACATCGAGGGTATTTTTTGAGCTACGCAACAATGACATATAATTCTTAATTTATTAAAAACATATTTTAGCTCTAAATACAACTTATATTTTACTTATCACAACAATAATGATTTCCTTATTCTGCTCTAATAAACGAGTCATGTACTCGGTTATGGGCATTACGATCTTATTAGCTTTTTATCAAGGCATAATAAATATTATCGGGCTTGGTGCGTTAGCTGTTTTTTCTGCTATTACTTATGCTTATTTCAATTTCCTGCAGCTGAATAAAGTAATAAGAACCTTATTATTTGTATCTATCTCGGTTTGTTTTGCTGCGTTTGCTTTCCATAAAGTTCCTGGATTTTTAACGTAATTGCGATTAGTAATTTACAATTATCTAAAGCTTCCATGACATTTTCAATGTATTTGAATTTTGATAAGGTATAGCATAAGTCATTAAGGTATAGCATAAATCATTAAGATACTGACAATTTAATAGTATTAAAAACAGCATCATAAAATGTTTCAAAATCTCCTACAACTTTCCTAATTTCATTTTTTATCTTAAACCAGTAATGCTCTATAGGATTTAAATCAGGAGAGTAAGTTGGTAAATACAATATGGTACAACCAACGGATTCAATGAACTCTTTAACTTTAGAATTTTTATGAAAATTAATGTTATCCATAATAACGGTTTGCCCAGGTTGTAATTCTGTAATTAATACATCCCTAATATAAGTTTTAAAGACCTCTGTATTACAATTACCTTCAAATATTACAGGAGCAATAAGATTACCATTACAAAGACCAGCTATCATACTTATTCTAAATTTATGTTGATACACCTTTTCTCCATAACACCTTTGTCCTATAATGCTCCATCCATACTCTTTGCAAGCATTATCCTCTATTCCAGATTCATCAAGATATACTAATTTGTCTTTTGTGATGGTTTGTATCTTTGCTATAAATTCATTTCTTAATTTAATATCTCTTTTCGGATGAAAATGAGTTTTGTTTATAGCTATAGCCAAGTTTTCTGATTTGTCTTAAAATAGTCAAAACTTACGCTATGTTTGGTTCTAAATATCGTAAAGATGGAGAACGCAGCTGTTGTTGCATATAGTCATCTAAAAGCCCTAACTTTATTTGGTAAACCGTTTTACCGATTGTATTTGCAGTCCTTTTGAGAAATGCCCAAACTAAAAATGCCCAACTAATATGATTACGTTGAATACGCTGTTTCCTGCATTGACAACGTTCTATCCCAGTAAGTTGCTTAATTTCTCTGTGCATGCTCTCAATTACCCATCGAAAGCCACACTCATCTTGTGCAGCTTTAGAAGATTTGTGAGTTTTGTTATTGGTAACAACATACTCAACTCTGTTGGTAGAAACAGTAAATTTAAACAAATTAACATGCTTATTTTTAGCAAAGCCTTTTATATGAATCTCTACTCCATGCCTGATCTCTTCATCTGAAAATGTCAACTCTTTTACAGCTTTATAAGGTTTAGAATCGTGTGTTTTACTAACGTTTCTATTGGCTTTAATAGGGGCATAATAATATTTCCCCAGAGAGTCAACATGTTGCATAATTTTGTGTGTAGAATACCATGTGTCAAAAAGTACTGTTTGAAAAGGAATCTTCTTGCTATAAACAGCATTATTTAACATGTTTAATAGGTGTTCTAGTTTTGTTGCTCCATCATGATCAGGTGCAAAAATTCGATAATCTATTACCCAAAACTTATTAATATCAGGGTTATAATATACCAGACTCACTACTCCTATACCTTTAGTAACTCTACCTGTAGCTCCACTGTACTGCGATCTTGCAATTTCTATTTGCTTCGTATTCCTTTTATTTAAAACCGTATCATCAAATATTGTATATCCATTAGATGAAAAAATAACATCAAAACTTACGCTATGTTATAGCAAATATGCTAAAAACCCTTACTACAAAGCTATGTTTTTACAGTGCATCACTTTATAATATCCTTTAATTTATAGGAATTATATCAAACATAGCGTAAGTTTTGACATCATTCTTGATGTGTTCCCATAACAAAGAAGGTGTATATTTTTCATTCCTTAAAAATCTATTAATAACATCATGACTACATTTCTTTGCATGTTCAGCGTAGTAGGTTAAACTATAATTCTTTTGGCTAACTATTAAAAATTGACAATAATCTGTCCTATTAATTGGTATTGCTTGCAACTTTATCCTCTTTGACATGTTTAATTATTTTTACAATAATTTATCACTTTTTTACTCATAGCGTAAGTTTTGTATAAAAAGTAATCCCCGCCGCAAGCAGCGGGGTATTTTAGAAGAAAGCTAGCTGATGATCCTCATGCAGTTTCTGATATTCCTTGCCTTGGTTTTTTACGTATTTTCCTATCATATTCTCATTTCCATGCTTACCTACCGTACTCGTAAAATATCCATCAGTCCAAAATTCTCCACCCCATAATTGTTTCTTTACCTGTGGACACTGTCTAAATATTTGACGAGCTGTAACACTTTTAATTGTTGTTACTATTTTTGTTACGCTATAGGTTGGTACAGATTGTACCAAAAAATGGACATGATCTTCATCAACCCCTATTTCTAAAAATTTTATTTGATATCTCTTTTCTATCTCTAAACATATTTCTCGTAATACTTGATCAACTGATACGTCAAACACTGCTCGGCGATATTTTGCTGGAAATACCATGTGATACAGCAGTACCGTAACATTATGACTTTTATGTATATATTTGCTCATTCCGCCATATTACGCCGCAAGCGGCGGGGAATATACCCAAAAGAGATTTAATGTAAGTCGTGATACTATATATAAATGGAAAAAATTAAAAGATAAGCAAGGTACTTTAGAAGCAGCAACTGGTTATCAGAAAGGACATAGTCATAAGATAAAAGATTCAGAATCTTTTAAAGAATTTTTTAAAGTTAATATGAATAAAACATCAAAGGAGTTAGCAAAGCAATGGGGTAATATTGCATCTGTAACTATTTTAAGACAAATCAGAAAACTTGGCTATAGCTATAAACAAAACTCATTTTCATCCGAAAAGAGATATTAAATTAAGAAATGAATTTATAGCAAAGATACAAACCATCACAAAAGACAAATTAGTATATCTTGATGAATCTGGAATAGAGGATAATGCTTGCAAAGAGTATGGATGGAGCATTATAGGACAAAGGTGTTATGGAGAAAAGGTGTATCAACATAAATTTAGAATAAGTATGATAGCTGGTCTTTGTAATGGTAATCTTATTGCTCCTGTAATATTTGAAGGTAATTGTAATACAGAGGTCTTTAAAACTTATATTAGGGATGTATTAATTACAGAATTACAACCTGGGCAAACCGTTATTATGGATAACATTAATTTTCATAAAAATTCTAAAGTTAAAGAGTTCATTGAATCCGTTGGTTGTACCATATTGTATTTACCAACTTACTCTCCTGATTTAAATCCTATAGAGCATTACTGGTTTAAGATAAAAAATGAAATTAGGAAAGTTGTAGGAGATTTTGAAACATTTTATGATGCTGTTTTTAATACTATTAAATTGTCAGTATCTTAATGATTTATGCTATAATGCCGGCATTAATAATTTTTATTATGAGTGATTTATCTATTTTAGAACGCTTGAAAAGTGAAGGGGCTGTTAAATATACAATTATTTTCGCTATTCTCATGTATAGCAATAATTATAACTCTAGTATTAGTAAGCGGTTATGTTTTATTTGAGCCTAAACTCCCCGATATATTACTGATATGGATGATTAATAATTTCTTTTTTATCTGTTTTAGTGAAGAAGTATTTTTTAGGGGATTTATACAAAGAACGCTACAAAACCTTTTGCCGAAACAACAAATGTTAGCAGTTATTATAAACTTTAATATTTGGAGCTATGCATTACCGCGGTGGTTTAACATATATAGTGTTAAGTAGCATAGGCGGTTTTTTTAATGGTTATACATATTACAAAACGAATAGAATATTATGTACTATGATAGTTCATTTTGCTTTAAATCTATTTCACATATTGCTATTTACTTATCCAGCACTTATTAGACCTCTTGCGTAACGTGGCTACCTTAGGGCGTTTTTCGATCCACGCTGGCAATGTCTGCACGGGGATGAAATGCAAGCTTTTTTCTGGATCCCGTGGACAAGCCACGGGATGACACCAAGAACGTTTTTCGATTTATGCAATAATAATTCTTTACTTCCCAGCTCTCTTACGGTCGTTAGGGTCGAGTAGAGCCTTACGTAAGCGGATAGATTTTGGGGTTACCTCAACTCGCTCATCATCTTGTATATAGCTAATTGCTTGCTCTAAGGTCAAAAGCATTGGCGGGGTTAATTTAATAGCCTCATCTTTACCGGATGCTCTAACGTTGCTTAGCTGTTTAGCCTTAAGCGGATTTACTTCTAAATCGTTATCACGGCTATGTTCACCGATAATCATACCTCTATATACTTTGTCACCTGGATTGATAAACATTTTTCCTCTATCTTCCAGATTCCATAAAGCGTAAGCAACTGCCTCACCATCGCCGTTAGAGATAAGCACGCCCTTAGTCCTCCCTTCGATAGTGCCTTTATAATCAGCATAGCCATGGAAAATACGGTTCATGATACCAGTACCACGAGTTTCGGTTAAAAACTGACTATGATAACCGATCAAACCTCTTGATGGACCGATAAAGGTAACACGGCTTTTACCCCCGCCTGATGGCCTCATGTCGGTCATTTCACATTTTCTAAGTGACAAGGAGCTTACGACCACACCAACATAATCATCATCAACGTCAACTTGAATTTCTTCCATAGGTTCTTGTTTATTGCCATTTTCACCTGTTTGGAATAATACTTCCGGTCTACTGATGGATAATTCAAAGCCCTCACGACGCATAGTCTCGATTAAGATACCAAGCTGTAATTCTCCACGTCCTGCAACTTGGAAAGCATTTGATCCAGCTGCTTCGGTCACTTTAAGGGCGACGTTACTCTCAAGCTCACGCATCAATCTGCTACCGATTAAGCTTGATGTGACTTTCGTACCCTCTCCTGCAAGTGGTGAATCATTAACGCTAAAGGTCATGGATAGGGTTGGTGGATCAATTGGTAGTGATGGTAGTGCTTCAGTTACTTCAGGTGCACATATCGTATTAGCAACGTTAGCATTTTCAGCACCAGCAATGGCGATAATATCACCGGCTGTAGCCTCATCTATAGCAATTCTCTCGAGTCCTCTAAAGGCTAATATTTTAGTGATTCGCCCATTTTCAAGTACTTTATTTTCACGGTTTAGTACTTTAATATTTTGGTTAACTTTAACGCTACCGCTTTGTACTCTACCGGTTAAAATTCTACCGAAGAAAGGATTGAATTCTCTAGTAGTAACAAGCATAGAAAATGGTGCTTTAGCATCAGCTATAGGAGCATGTACATGCTTTACTATCAGGTCAAATAAAGGTGCTAGATCATCTGCTAAATTGTCTAAAGGATTTATCGTTTCATCAAAATTTAATGAAGCTCTTCCTGCTCTACCTGAAGCATAAACTATTTTATCTATGAAATTAAGCTGATCATCATTTGCTTCTAACGCTACAAATAGCTCATATACTTCATCAATAACTTTATTTATTCTTTGATCGTCTCTATCGATCTTATTGATAACAACGATAGGTTTTAAACCAAGCTTTAAGGCTTTAGAAAGCACAAATTTTGTTTGTGGCATTGGTCCTTCTGATGCATCAACAAGTAGCACGACGCCATCAACCATGCTAAGTATGCGTTCTACTTCACCGCCAAAGTCAGCGTGTCCTGGTGTGTCTACTATATTGATACGTACATCACCCCACATAAGGGCAGTACATTTGGCAAGTATGGTAATCCCACGTTCACGTTCAAGATCGTTAGAGTCCATAGCACGCTCTGCTACTTGTTGGTTAGCTCTAAAAGTACCGCTTTGTTTAAGCATGTTGTCAACAAGCGTGGTTTTCCCGTGATCAACGTGGGCAATAATTGCTATATTACGAATAGATGTCATCTTTAAAAATTCTCACAAGTTTACAATAGTTTTCTGCATTATATACCAAAATAGCAAAAATTGGAATAAACTTCTTGTAAAACTCATGAATTCAATTTAAAGAACAATATATATTAACTTTTACAATTTCATTTATGAAGCAAAAAAATTATTATGTCTTGATGTTGACGGAACAATATTTTTCAAGAGTTTGCATAATTACCTTGGTGAGAAACTAACTATAGATCATAAATTTGGAATATCTATCACCGAAAAACTAAAAATACAGTATACAGATGAGTTTTTGAGAAATCCGTCTTTAGGTTGGAGGAATGAAAAAAGACTAGTAACTTTAATAAAAAAGGCCTGGTTATCTGAGTATGAAGTGGCTTTAGTATCATTAACGATTATCCGCAAGCCGTAGAATATGCTATGACAAAAATACTTAAAGAAGATGTGGAAAAGCTATATATAGTGTCTTATTTGCCAGAAGCTCTAAAGCAATATTATATGGTTCATCCTGTTTGTGACAAACAGAAGCATATAGAAGAAGCTATGAAAAAAGCAGGAGTAACAAATCCAGCAAATGTATTATTAATTGCAGATACATTATATAATGTAGAGGCTGCAAAAAAGCTGGAATGAAAGCTGTATTAATAGAGTCGCAAGATATAAGTTTTAAGATTGCTTTTGATACTTTAATGGAGCTTAATAAAATTCATATGGTTGATAATGTTAATCTAGAAGAACCTTTGACAGAACCACAGCTTGAGGGTAGTGATAGTAATAAGGATGTTAGTATGGGTGATGATCAAGAATGGCAGCAAGATGTGCTAATGTTAGGAGAACATTCAGACTAGACAAATCATATTATGTTATTTATTCTTGATTAGTGGAGTTTTATATACAGTAGTGTCATCCCGTGGTGGTATTGTTGCGTGGATTGAAAAATGTCCTATATGTCATTCCTGCGAAAGCAGGAATCCAGGAAAAAAACCATAAATACAGGAAATTTTTAAAATTAAAAGCTCAATTTGTCTCGCTTTATACTGGATTCCTGCTTTCGCAGGAATGACATAGAAGCCACGGGATGACAAGTACCCAATCTCCTAACTAACAAAAACAAACAGAGTTATATCGTGCAGTATAGATTATTAGGGTTGCTTTTAATAATAAGTTTTTCATATTTTGCTCAAGCAGAGTTGCCAAATAAAGAAGATAATTTTAAAGTTAGAGTGGCTATTGTTGATGTTCAATCGATTTTAGAAGGGTCAATGGCTATAAAAAATTTGCGTAATAAAGTTGAAAAAATTAATCAAAAAATTCAAGAAGATATTAACGCAAAAGAAGCAGAATTTAAACCTATGGAAGAGAGCGTGATGAAAGAACGTTCTTCTTTAAGTGAAGATGAGTTTGAAAAGAAAGTAAGCGAATTTTATGAAAAAGTTACTGAAGTAAAAAAAGAAATTCAGAGTAAAAAAGCAAGACTTGAGCAAGTTCATGCTGAAGCTATGAGCAAAATTCATGAATTAACGATTACAATAATTAGTGAGCTTGCAGAAAAATATAGCGTTAATTTAGTCATTCCAAGTGCTCAAATTTTATATGCGAAAGATAATTTAAATATAACTTCTGAAGTAACTTTTATATTGAATGAGAGATTGAAAGAAGTCCAAATCAATTATAATTATTAATAAGTATCAATATGGCAGAATTTACACCGATTACAATTGCATACGGGGATGGTATAGGTCCTGAAATAATGGAAGCCGTGCTTTATATATTACGGAAAGCTGAAGCACGAATTCGCTTAGAGACTATAGAGGTAGGGGAAAAACTCTATATAAAGCACTATAGTTCAGGTATAAGTGAACAAAGTTGGGAGTCGATAGAACGCACGGGAATTATACTTAAAGCTCCGATTACTACGCCGCAAGGAGGAGGGTATAAAAGCCTAAATGTTACGATTCGTAAAACATTACAGCTTTTTGCCAATATTCGCCCGTCTGTTTCGTTCTATCCGTTTACCAAAACTCTACATCCAAATTTAAACCTGACTATCATACGTGAAAATGAAGAAGATTTATATGCTGGTATAGAATACCGCCAGACGCATAATATGTATGAGTCGGTTAAGCTTATTAGTCGTACGGGTTGTGAGACAATTATCAGATATGCCTTTGAGTATGCAGTAAAAAATAATCGTAAAAAAGTTACTTGCTTAAGTAAGGATAATATCATGAAATTTTCTGATGGGATTTTTCATAAAGTATTTAATGAAATCGCCAAAGAATATCCGCAAATTAACAACGAACATTATATTATCGATATCGGTACGGCAAGGCTTGCGACTAAACCGGAAATATTTGACGTTATTGTAACTTCTAACTTATACGGCGATATCATTTCTGATGTAGCCGCCGAAATTTCAGGCTCGGTAGGCTTAGCTGGTTCTGCCAATATCGGAGAGCATTATGCAATGTTTGAAGCAGTGCATGGTAGTGCTCCTGATATTGCAGGTCAAGACATCGCAAATCCGTCAGGGCTATTAAATGCTGCTATAATGATGTTAGTGCATATAGGGCAGGGTGATATTGCTACTCTAATCGAAAATGCTTGGAAGAAGACTATAGAAGATGGCATGCATACAGCAGATATATATAATAAAGACCATTCTACTAAGAAAGTTGGTACAAAAGAATTTGCTGAAGAAGTAGTAAAAAGGCTAGGTCAGAAGCCAGAGAAATTAGCTAAAGCAGATTATCCGTTAGTTACTAAAAAGCAAGAAAGTAATACCACATATAGAATCAACACTAAAGAGGTGAAAAAATTAGTCGGCACAGATATATTTGTAAATATGAACGTTGCTTCTGCTCATGATATAGCTGATAAGGTAAATAAGCTTGATCTCGGTAATTTTGAGCTGAAAACAATCTCTTCTAAAGGATTGAAATTATGGCCTCGTGATACAAGATTCGAGACCATATCCGATCATTGGTGTTGTCGTTTTATGACTAAAGACGGAAAAGAATTAAAGCATTTAGATATAACAAAATTACTTGAGACCTTAAGCAAAGCAAATATCGACTTTATCAAAGTAGAAAACCTTTTTGAGTTTGATGGAGCAGCTGGATATAGCTTAGTCCAAGGGGAGTGAGAAATGTGTCACCCTAGCTAACTTTATCGGCTTTGTTGCGTGGTTCGAAAAACATCATCGGTGTCATCCCGTGGCTTGGGAACTAGATCCAGAAAAAAGCGAGATAAACCGAGCTTTTAGTTTTAAAAATTTACCGTATCTATACTTTTTTATTACTGGAACCCGTGGACAAGCCATGGGATGACACAGTATAAAATATTAAAAATGTCACTAAATAAAAACATGCATAACAATAACTCCTCATTTCCAATAGTTTCTTCAGCTTCAGAAATTCTTGATTGGATAAAGAACGTACATACCAATGCATTAATTTTTTTAGATGTGGATGATACTATTATAACACCAGAATCTGTTACTTTTAGAAAATCGCCATATAATCAAATGCTTGATAGAATCAAGGAAAACAAAAATAATTATGATAATTTTGAAGAAATTGTCAGCAACTGGCGTTTGCAACGAAAAGTGATGCTTATTGGTGAAGATTGGAAACAGGTTTTAAACAACCTTAAAAAAGATTATCTTGTTTATGCTCTTACCCAAATGAATACCGGAGAGTTCGGTAATATTCCGTCAATGCAAGAATGGCGATATAAAGAACTAAGGAATCTAGGTATAGAATTCTCCGATAATAAAGAATTAGTAATTTATAATACGGCAAAAAAAGATGATGCTGTTTTTTATAAAGGGATATTTATAACAGGCAACCATTCGAAAAGTGGTACTTTAGCCAAATTTTCTAAAGAGTTACAAGCTAGTTTTATTGTGTTTGTTGATGATCGAAAAAAGCATATAGAAGATGTTAAGGATTATTGCGAAAAGAATAATATCGGCTTTCTAGGTATTTTGTTTGACGGACTTAAGAATTTACTAGGTGAACCTGATCCAAAACTTGCCCAGTTTCAAGAGCAATATTTGATAGAAAATGCTCAATGGCTTGAAGACGCAGAAGCTTATAAATTTATAGCAAAGGGTGATTATTTAGGTTAAAAATCAATTTATACTTGCAATTAGTAAAATTTGTAATAAAAATATTATTAAATTAACTATATGAGGTTAAAATTATGGGAAATACAATCGTAACAAGTACTGAGCTATCAAGACCTTTATTTATTTTAGCAAATAATGGAGATATAGAAGCTATAAATAACCTAATCGCTATTAAACCTGAAGTTTTAATTGATATAAATTTGGTTGATCCGGAAACAAATTGTACTGCTATCGGTATTGCCACGCTCAAAGAACATTTATAAATGGTAAGATTTTTATTAAAAGCAAAAGAAAATAATTTAGTTGGAAGCATAGAACATAGAGAAAATCCTCCAGCTCAAGCCCCACTGGATTTGGCTGGTAAAAATAATAATTTAGCAATTGCCAAATTATTATTGGAATATGGAGAAAGATGTAATTTTCCAGAAAATAAATATGGTAGTTATTTTGAAAAGATGATTAAATCATCTCAATTAGCACATAAAATTTTTAGTTTAAAGGATCTAGATATTAAGGATATACAAAATTTAGAAACAATTAAAAATGATCTTTATTTGAAATATTAATAACTACTTTCAAAAATGATATATCTCATTCAGAATATATACCAAGTCCTGATTATTCAAAAGTAAGTAGTAATTTATCTGCATATTGTGATAATATAAAAAATATTTATCAAAATAAATTTGAAGAATCTTTAATGGATAAATAAAAGTAATCCCCGCCGCAAGCAGCGGGGTATTTTAGAAGAAAGCTAGCTGATGATCCTCATGCAGTTTCTGATATTCCTTGCCTTGGTTTTTTACGTATTTTCCTATCATATTCTCATTTCCATGCTTACCTACCGTACTCGTAAAATATCCATCAGTCCAAAATTCTCCACCCCATAATTGTTTCTTTACCTGTGGACACTGTCTAAATATTTGACGAGCTGTAACACTTTTAATTGTTGTTACTATTTTTGTTACGCTATAGGTTGGTACAGATTGTACCAAAAAATGGACATGATCTTCATCAACCCCTATTTCTAAAAATTTTATTTGATATCTCTTTTCTATCTCTAAACATATTTCTCGTAATACTTGATCAACTGATACGTCAAACACTGCTCGGCGATATTTTGCTGGAAATACCATGTGATACAGCAGTACCGTAACATTATGACTTTTATGTATATATTTGCTCATTCCGCCATATTACGCCGCAAGCGGCGGGGAATATACCCAAAAGAGATTAAAAGTTATTACAGAGCTAGAACTTCAACATTTGAATAAAGCAAAACAGTCTACTATAGAATTTACAAGAAATCTTTTTGAAGATAGCAATTATGATTTTCAAAATTATTTAAAGAGTATGATTGAGAACCCTGAAAAACAACGTTTAAAAGAAATAATAAGAAGCAATACAAATCTAGAAAAAATCATTGATGAATTAACATATAATAAATATTTGGATATGGAATTAAGAGATAAGCTTAATGATTTTATCGAATCAGATTATTCTAGTGATTTAGATTCTTCTAATAGCTTAGATAATGAAGTACAAAATATAGGTGAAATATAGTAAACAGGGCTTAGAAATGGCGATAAACTCATTGAGGTTAGCTTTGCCTAAAGGTTTCGATTATTCAGATCAAATAGCTACAGTTAAAACCACTAAAGGTGAATTTAAATATAGACCCGAAAGCCTAAATAAAAAGGACATATACAGGTTTAAGCCTAATCTATCAAAAGAAGTTAAGCTGAAAATCAAGAGGTTTTTTAACAGTTAAATAGTTCTTTCTACTAATTCTAACGGATTTTTAATAGTATAGCTTAATGCGATAAGGTAGTGACTTATAGTATGAGTTGGATTATACTAAATGAAAAACTTATGGCAAAGGCATATTCATACGATTTAAGAATACGAGTAATAAAAAGTTTAACAGATGGTAAAACAATAAAAGAGACTTCAGAGATATACTCTATTAGTAGGAAGACTATAATAGAGTGGAAAAAATTAAAGAAACAAACTGGGGATGTCAAAGCAAAAAGTGGTTATCATACAGGACATCGTAGAATAATAAGAGACATAGAGGGATTTAAAAAATTTATAGAATTAAATTTTGATAAAACCACCATGGAGCTAGCTAATAACTGGAGTCAAAAAGTATCTGCAAGTACGATATCAAGATTGCTTAATAAATTAGGTTATAGTTATAAAAAAAACTTTTCTTCATCCCAAAAGGGATATTGGTCTGAAAATACTATAAGTAAGTAGAACAGAACCTATTTAAAATAATAAGATTTTAAATAGGTAATGATGAACAGAAAATATAGACACTTATCTCGAGAAGAGAGATATGAGATAAAAAGAATGTATGACCTAGGAGTCAGTATTAATAAGATAGCACAACATCTTACGAGGTCTAAAAGCACTATTAGTATGGAGCTAAAAGAAATAAGGTAAAAGATAAGTATATGCCTTGTGTTGCTCAGGTGTCATTGCTAAAATAAAAGGGACCAGTAAATTGCACGAAAAAGGGACCAGAGAAGTTGGTGTGACCTAATAAGGTTAATGTGCAATATTCACTAGATAATTAAGCAAGTAAATATCTAGTGATACAATGATAAGAATAAATATGTATACAACAATTATCACCCTTTATAAACAAGGCAATAGTCAAAGGAATATTGCCAAACTAACAAGAACAGACCGCAAAACAGTACGAAAAATAATAAACCGCTATGTAGAGGCTGGTACAGAATCCCCAGCAATCTATGAACGATCTTCAGTTTTGGATTTTTGGCACGAAAAAATAATTGAGTTATTAGAAAAAAATCTGAGTTACATAAGAATTTTTGAGGAGTTAAAAAATCAAGGTTATACAAGCAGTTATACTTCTTTGACCCGTTATATCAAAAAATATAAAATTAAGGATAACAGTTGCATTCGTTTTCATACTTTAGCAGGAGAGGAAGCACAAGTAGATTTTGGTGACATAGGCTTACAGTATAATTCTAAAGGGCGTAGAGTTAAAGCATATGTATTTAATATGCGTTTAAGCTATAGTCGCCTTGATTATTATGAAGTAGTGTTTGATCAAAGTTGTCAAACATGGATTCAATGTCATATCAATGCATTTAATTATTTTGCTGGTAGTCCAAAAGTAATAAAACTTGATAATCTTAAAGCTGGAGTAGTAGATGCCAATTTTTATGAGCCAGTATATCAGAAGGAATATAAGTGCTTAGCCGATCATTATGGAATTTTACTTTCTCCTTGTCGAGTGTATCAACCGCAAGAAAAAGGCAAAGTTGAGTCGGGAATAAAATACGTTAAAAATAATTTTTTTGCTGGTCGTAAATTTGATAGATATGAAGAATTAACAAATGGTCTTGCAAATTGGTTAAATAAGGCCAATAGCCGAATACATGGTACTACTAAGAGAATACCTAGAGAACTGTTTGAGCAAGAGGAAAGAAGTAGTTTGATTCCTTTACCATTAGAAACTTTTGATTTGTCATCTTGGCATAATCGAAAAGTAGCAAAAGATTGTCATATTACCATAGATAATAATTATTACTCTGTACCAGCAAAATATATATACAGTGAGGTAATGGTACAATTGTCCCCAAAACTTGTTCAAATATTTTCTATACAAAATGATTTAATAGCAAGACACGTTAGAACAGAGGGCAAGGGGATATTTACCACTAATCCGTCTCATTATGCTAAATACAAACGTCTATGCCCAGGTTTTATAGAATATAGTGAACATTATCAACAACAAATGCAGCAGATAGGGAATAATTGCAGTTTATTATTAGAATCATTACAACAAACAAGAGTGAATGATTGGCAACGTTGTGCACGAGGTATCATTTCTTTACGTAAGGTTTACAATGATGACTTAATAGATAAAGCCTGTCATAGAGCACTACATTATGGTATAAGTTCTTACTCTAAAATTAAGAATATTTTAAATAGTAATGCAGTAAACTTACCATTACCAGAGTTTGGAGGTAATAATGCAGAACTTATTTAATGACCTACGAAGCTTTAGATTATCAGGTATAGTCAATAGTTTAAATGAAAGGATTATTTATGCTCAAAATAATAAACTAGGATTTAAAGAATTTCTATCACTATTATGTGAAGATGAAAAATCTAACCGTAAGGATAATAATTACCGTCGCCGTAAAAGTGCTGCTAAATTGCCGGTAACTAAAAATTTAGAAGACTTTGATTTTAATTTCCAACCAAGTGTTGATGCCAAAGTAATAAGTGATTTATCAACTTGTGATTATATTAATACTAAGGGAAATGTAATATTCATAGGTGATTCAGGAACTGGGAAAACTCATCTTGCCATTGGGCTAGCATTAAAAGCTTTAACACGAGAATACTCTGTATATTTTACTACGGTATCGGATATGCTTTATAATTTACATATTGCAAGAGCAGATAATAGTTATCACAAAAAGGTTAAATTACTCCTATCGTTTGATTTATTAATTCTTGATGAGCTCGGGTTTAAGCAATTGCCAAAACATTCAGTAGAAGACTTTTTTAATATTATTGCTAAACGATATGAAAATAAATCTACCATTATTACCACAAACAAGGATTTTGAAAAATGGAATGAAATATTTGCTGATGAAGTATTAACTCATGCAATTATTGATCGAGTGGTACATCATGCTCATATACTAAACATAAAAGGTAAAAGTTATCGTATTAATAACTATAAATCTGGAGGTAATATGGCATAAAAATTTTTAAATATAGTGGTTCCTTTTTCGTGCAATTTACTGGTCCCTTTTTAATTGACAATGACACTCAGGAAAAATATGAAAACAGGATGTATCAGCAAGAGTTATTAAAAATAGAAAAGAACCCTATGTTGTTAGATTATATTAAAAATGCTATGATTCGCAAGAAATGGTCGCCGGATGCTATAGCCGGAAAGTTAAAACTAGACAAAAATACAGCTTTGTGTATCAGTACAGAAAGTATATATAGATTTGTTTACACTTCTGCAGTAGCAGCTAAATTAAAGTTATATAGCTATTTACCTTCTAAAAGATATAAAAGGCAAGAAAGAGGGAAGAGGCGTCAAAGGATCATTATACCACAAAGGATCTCAATACATCAGCGTGATGCAATAGCTACGAAAAAGGTAGAAGTAGGGAATTTTGAGGCAGATCTTACATTTCATAAAGGTAATCAAAGTATGAATATTGGTGCACTGGTGGATAAAAAGAGTCAAAAGATTATTTTAGTGCTGAATAACTCCAAGAGAGCTACAACAGTTACCAATGGTTTTCAAAACTTACGCTATGTTTGATATAATGCCCATGAATTAAGGGATATTATGAAGTGCTTCACTATAAAACATTGCTGTGTAATAAGAGTTTTTAGCATATTTGCTATAACATAGCGTAAGTTTTGTTTTTTAAGAAAGATAAAAACTCTTCCAAATAGTGTGAGAAAGACTATTACTATGGATAATGGCAAAGAGTTTGTGGGGCATGTTGCCTATAGACTATCTGGGTTTCAAACTTTCTTTTGTGATCCATACCGCCCTAGACAAAAAGCATTAGTGGAAAAATGAATTCTATGATTCATAGAATTTTACCTAAAAATACAGATATTACTACCGTTACACAAAGAGGTCTTGACAATGTTGCTGAGATTTTAAATAACATGCCAAGAAAGATTTTTGGTTATAAAACCCCCAATGAAATTTGGGCAGAAAATTTATAGGTTTTGTTCTACTTAGTCCTTGCATTTTCATTTAAAATCTTATTATTTTAAATAAGTTTTGTTCTACTTACTTATAGTATTTTCATATTGAAACTAAAAACTATAGATAAACAAGATTTAGTATTTATCGATGAGTCTGGGATAGAAGATAATAGCTGTAGAGAACACGGGTGGAGCATTATCGGTCAAAGATGTTATGGTGAAAAGGTCTATCAACATAAATCACGGATTAGTATGATTGCTGGGCTGTGTGTCAAAGATATTATTGCCCCAATAATATTTGATGGGACATGTAATAAGGACATTTTTGAAACTTATGTACAAGAGATATTGATCAAGGAATTAAAGGCTGGTCAGATAGTAGTAATGGATAATATTAATTTTCATAAAAGTACAAAAGTGAAAACGTTAATTGAATCTGTTGGTTGCAGTATTTTATTTTTACCAACTTACTCTCCTGACTTAAATCCTATTGAGCATTACTGGTTTAAAATCAAGAATGAAATAAGAAAAACTATTTCTAATTTTGAGCACTTTTTTGATGCTGTTTACTATGCTCTTAAAAAAGTCACTACCTTATCGCATTAAGCTATACCAGATAGTTTTTATTCGATGTCATTCCTGCTTAAGGTTTGCCTGCGTGGATCGTTTCCCCCTGTCATCCCGTGATTTATTCTATGTCATTCCCGCGTAGGCGGGAATCCAGTGTAAAGCGAGATAATATCGAGCTTTTAGTTTTAAAAACTTGCTGCTTTTATGTTTATTTTTCTGGATTCCCGCCTACGCAGGAATGACATATAAGGTCACCTACACCTGAATAAAATATAATATTTTTTTTAAAACTGTCCGATACTATTCGGATTTTTACCCGATTGTTAAATCTTTAGATACAATTTTAATTTACCTATTTGTACAGATAAAATTCTAATTCCTCATTATATCAATTAGAATTATCTACCCCTTTACTCCGGTAGTTGTAGCCTTATCAAGCTGAGTATTTTTAATTTCTGCCTCAGTAAAGTCAGCATTAGTTAAGTTACTACCAGTGAAATTAGCTTGATCAATTTTAGCCGATTTGAATATACTATCCGTTAACGTAGAGTTTGAAAAATCTGTTTTATTAACTATTGCATTAGAAAAATCGGCTTTCTCTATAGTAGAGTTTTGAATCGCTGTATTTGTTAAATTAGCGTTTTTGAAAATAGCACCAGAAAAATTAACTGCGTTAAATATTAAATTACTTAAATCAAAATTTGCTAAATTCATATTTGCTAGATTAGCAGTTTTTTGTAAATCTTTTACAGAAGTAATTAATATATTTGAAGGAAATTTATTAAAATCTTCACTATTTAAAATGATATTGCTTGCAAAGTTGGTATTAACAAAGGTCGAATTTGTATAGTGGCTGTTAGTTATTTGTGAATTATAAAAAGAAGAATTGTTAAATGTAATGTTTGTTAAATTAGATCCTATTAAAGCTATCTGATTTAAATTTCCCGAGGTAATTTTTATATCCGAGAAATTTATATTTTGCATTAATGTTTTAGAAAAATTTACATTACTAAATTGACTATTGCTTATATTCGAGTTTGATAATTCACTATTATTTAAGTCGGTATTAATTACTGTGAACTGCTTAACATCATTATTGCTAAAGATGTTATTAGCCCAACTTAAATTGTTGAAAATAATATTTACCCCAGCCATTTTATTAAGTCTTGCAAAATTAGCGTTACTATTTTTTATCGATAAATTATTAAATTTAATATCATTTAGGCTTACATTATTTAATAAGCTAGTATCTACTTTAAACTGATTTAAAGTAGAGCCACTAATTACACTACTTTGTAAATCACATTTAACTATATTGATATTTTGCAGAGTTGAACCTTGAAAAGTAGTATAAGAAAAAATAGAGTTATTAGCCTGCACATTATTAAAATTTATCTCATTAAATATACTTTGTGTAAAATTAGAATCCTTAATTATTACGGCAGTTAATTTCGCTCTACTCAAGTCGCTAGATTCAAAATAATTATTAGTAAAATTAGTATTATTTATGATGTTTCCTTCTAAATCTGCACCATAAAATATTGAATTTTCTATATTAGTATTTTTAAAACTATTGCTTTTAAGAACGGCTTTTTGAAAATTAACCCCATCAAGAGTATCATTATTCCATAATATATTTTCAAGCTTAGCATTTTCAAAATTTACATTTTTAATAATAGCCTTGCTAAAAGCAGTATTACTAAAATTTGCCTGAACAAAATTTATATCTTGCAGAGTAATATTATCAAAAATTGAACCTTGGAAATCAGAGTTATATCCTGAAACATTTTGTATTGTTCCATTTGCAAAATTACTTTCTTGTATGATAGCATTTGTTAAGATAGCTTTTTGTAAATTAGCCCCAGTAAAATCAACACGTAATATTTCGCAGGAAGTTAAGTCTACCTCTGATAAATCTTCGTCTATTAATTTTACTCCAATTAGTTTTACTCCTCTTAGATTTGAGCCAAATTGTCCTTTAAGGTTAACTTTAATATTTTTAGCATTCTGTGATATTATATAATTCCTAATCACAGTACTTTGGTTATCAGTTAATAAACCATTTGCATCACGTGTAGGTTCAGAACAGTTAGTTAGGAATAGCGAAAAAGTAAATACTAGAAGTAGGTTAGGCGTTTGCTTCTTCATATTCCTCCTTGTTGATTCTACCAGTTGGAGGTATATGTAAGCTTAATAGTTTTAATTTACGATGCAATGCTGATCGCTCCATGCCAACAAATGAAGATGTTTTCGAGATATTATTGTTAAAACGACTCATTTGTGCTGATAGATATTGGCGTTCAAAAACTTCTCTAGCTTCTCTAAGGGGCATAGATAGCATGTCAAAGCTATCTTCAAGTTTAGTAAGATTAACGCTATTTGCTAGAATCTCTGAGGGTATCATATAGGGTTTAATTACTTCGTTATTTCCTGGAGTGATAGGATTCATAATTAAAGTCCACTCAACAACGTTGCGTAACTGTCTAATATTACCTGGCCACTCGTAAGATTGTAATGCAGCTATAGTTTCATCAGCAAAAACACGTTCTTTTAAACCTGAAAATTTTGAAAGTTGTTTAACGAAATATTTAACTAATAGTGATATATCTTCTTTTCTGTCAAATAATGATGGTACTTTTAATGACGATACATTTAGGCGATAATATAAATCTTCTAAAAACCTACCATTATTAACTTCTTCTTGAATATTTTTAGAAGTGCCAGTAATGATTTTTATGTCAACTTTGACAATTTTCCCGCAAGGTTTTTTAATAGTATGATCTTTTAAAAACTTTAATAACTTTATTTGAATTGGAACTGGGATATTGCTAACTTCATCTATATATAAGGTGCCGTTATTAGCAAATTCTAAAATAGTAGGTCGTTTGTTACTGTTATTATTGCTTTCTTGTTTTTCTGCTTCACCGAATAACTCTTGATTAATTTTTTCTAAAGTCATGCATGTAGGGCTGAAAATAATGAATGGGTTATTAACCCTCTTTGATTTTTTATGAATTAACCTTGCTGTTAACTCTTTACCACTACCTACTTTACCATGAATCATAATACGGCTGCTGGAGCTTGCCGCTTTATCTATTTCTGCTTTATATTTTAAAGTAATAGTAGAGTTGCCTACTAATTCAGTTTTATCTATAACTTTTGATTTTAAATCTATATTCTCACGTTTTAGCTTTGTAACTTCACAAGCTCTTTTGAGTAAAATAACTAATTTATTATTATTAAAGGGTTTTTCTAAATAGTCGTAAGCTCCCATTTTTATAGCATTTACTGCTGTCTCTATTGTACCATGACCACTAATAATTATTACCGGCATTAAAGGATAGTGTTTTTTAATTACCTCTAAGATACCAAGACCATCCATCTCGCTCCCTTGAAGCCAAATATCAAGTACTACCGCAGATACCGGTTTTTCAGAAAGTATTTTAAGAGCTTGTGTACTATTAGCTGCAACTTTAGGACTGAAACCCTCATCTTTCAAAATTGCAGCACATAGATCCCTTATATCGTCTTCATCGTCTACTATTAAAACATCTATCGATGACATTATGACTTACCCTAAAATATTGATATAAATATATACGTTAATGCCGAATTTAAAAGAAAGCAACATTTTTTTATAACATTTTTGTCACAATGTTTATGGATAGTTTAATATTTAGGTAAAATATGACAATTTGTTAGGTTATTATAAGATGTCATCTCATGGTTTGTCCACGGGATCTCAGGACACATAATGTAATATAAGATCCCGTGATCAAGTCACGGGATGACAGGAGTTGCGTGATGAGAATCTTCAACAAATAATATTTATGATCTTTTTAGGAACAAGGATAATTTTTTTAGGCTCTTTGCCTTCTAAAAATTTTTGAACTTTCGGTAAGTTAATAGCAATTTGCTTTATTTCATCTTCACTTGCGGATGTATTAAACTCATAAGTATCACGAAGCTTACCATTAACCTGAACTGCCATAACATATGTATCTAGCTCTAGCATCGATTCATTAAAAGTAGGAAATGCCACATTATATAAAAATGTTTTGTGACCAAGCTTTTGCCAAATTTCTTCTGTAATATGCGGGATGAAGGGATATAATAGCTGAATTAGTACATTAAAGCCGTGTTTTGCGTTCTGCACGTCAATTTCTTCTTTATTTATCTCGCTCGATATAGCATTAAAAAGCTCACGCATACGTGCTATTGCTCTATTTAAAGCAAAATGTTTTATATCCTCAGTAACATGTTTGATGGTAAAATGAATTAACCTCTTTAATTCTTTATTAGTATTGTCATTATCTGAAAGCTTTATTATCGCTTCTTGCATCTGTTCAAGCTTATTGATAAAACGTGCACTCCCCTCAATACCGCTTGCTGACCATTCTAAATCTTTTTCCGGTGGGCTGTCAGATAATACGAAAAATCTTATTGCATCTGCACCATATTGCTGTTGCATAGTTTCAAGATCAATGAGGTTCTTTTTGGATTTACTCATTTTCTCGATGCGACCTTGTGTAACCAAACTGCCATTTTCTTTATGGAAAAATTCATTACCTTTTTTAATTACTTCCTCAGGATATAGCCAATTATTATGCTCGTCTTTATAAGTAGCGTGCAGTACCATACCTTGCGTGAATAATCCTTTAAAAGGTTCACGGACGCTAACATAATTTTGCTCGTTCATTACTTTGGTAAAGAATCTTGCATATAATAAATGCATTACGGCGTGTTCAATGCCACCAATATATTTATCAACCGGCAACCAATAATCGCAAGCTTTTTTATCGCTTATTTCTAGAGCTTGGCTATTACAATATCTTGTGAAATACCAAGAAGATTCAAAGAATGTATCAAAAGTATCAGTTTCACGAATAGCAGGCTTGCTACATTTCGGGCAGTGAACATGCTTCCAAGTTGGGTGATTGTCTAAAGGGTTGCCGTGACCATCAAATTTCACGTAATCAGGTAGCGTAACCGGTAAATCCGAGTCAGGTACAGGTACTAAACCGCAAGAATCACAATGAATTATAGGGATAGGACAGCCCCAAAAACGTTGTCTTGAGATCCCCCAATCTTTCAGGCGATAATTTATTGTGCGTTTGCCTATGCTTAATTTCTCAAATTCTTCTATGACTCTTTGCTTAGCTTCATTAGTAGATAAGCCGTTTAGAAAACCAGAATTAATAATTATTCCATCTTCAGTATAAGCAGCTTTCTGCACATCAGTATCTGCTTCAATTACCTGCTTTATAGGTAAATTCATTTTAACAGCTAACTCATGGTCACGCTGATCATGAGCAGGGCAGCCAAAAACTGCACCTGTGCCGTAATCCATCAACACGAAATTAGTAATAACAACAGGTAAAGTTATATTTGAGTCAAAAGGATGAATAACATACAACCCTGTAAATATTCCCTCTTTCTCAGCTTTGTCAAGTTCAGCAGAGCCGGTTATATTAGAGCATTTAGCGATAAAATTTTCTATTGCAGGAGTTTTAGAAACTAATTTTTCTATTATTGGATGGTTAAAAGCAATACCTATAAAGCTAGCTCCAAAGATAGTTTCAGGCTTAGTTGAGAAAACCTCTATAGAATCTTCATTATCTTTAATTTTAAAACGAAAGTTAGCACCTACAGATTTACCGATCCATTTTTCTTGCATAGAGCGTACTGCTTCAGGCCACTCCATTAAATTTGAAATCTCATTCAATAACTCTTCAGCATAATTCATGATTTTTAAGAACCATTGCTTTAAATAACGCTTTTCAACTATCGCACCTGAACGCCAACCACGCCCATCAACAACCTGTTCGTTTGCAAGTACAGTATTATCAACTGGATCCCAGTTAACAAGAGAATCTTTTTGATAAGCAAGATTTCTTTCATAAAGCTCTAGGAAGAATTTTTGCTCATGTTTATAATAATCAGGATCGCAACTATTTATCTCTCTAGACCAATCATAGGAAAAGCCCATCGATTTCAGCTGCTTTTTCATATTCTCGATATTCGAATAAGTCCACTCTTTTGGGTGAGAATTGTTTTTTATTGCTGCATTTTCTGCCGGTAAGCCGAAAGAGTCCCAGCCCATAGGATGAAGTACGTTAAAGCCTTGCATAGTCATGAATCTAGCAACTACATCACCTATAGAGTAATTACGTACGTGACCTACGTGAATTTTACCGGATGGATAAGGTAGCATCTCTAAAACGTAATATTTAGGTTTGCTACTTTCGTTTGATACTTCAAAGGCTTTTTCTTTTTGCCAAATCTGTTGCCATTTCTGTTCGATATTCATGTTTTTTTATTTCTTTTGGTATGTATGTCATTCTGTGTGGATCGAAAAACGCCTCGGTGTCATCTAGTTGCTTGGGAACTAGATCCAGAAAATAATAAAAAATACTAATTTTATTAGTATTTTTAACTGGCTCTAGTTCATAAATCACGGGATGACAGGTGTGGGAATGACATATCATTTCGCACTATTAATATATATTTCCCTTGCTCTTCTTAGAATTTTGTCTTCAAGTGTGATAGCGAGATTTGAAGTATTTTCATTCATTACCCATTGTTTATTCTTCAACACTTCTTCAAATACTTTTACTTCAATTGCGTCAGGATGTATCACATCATCCTTAATAAATATATTTATTTTAAAACGGAAATTGGGTGTAGCGGGAGGGCTATACCATTCTGTAATGATCACACCACCATTTGAGTCAGCTGATGCAAGAGGAATAAAACTTAGAGTGTTTATTGATGCTTGCCATAGATATTTATTAATTGAGCAACCCACTGCTTTAGTAGATTCATTTTTAATTCTACCTGGCCTAAAAACTAGTTCTTCTTCCCCAGCTATTGAACCTACTTCATCCCATTTCTGCTCTTGTTTGCTTTTGGGATAATCGTCAGCCAAAATAATATTATTTCCTACACTGAATACGATAAAGATTGCTGCAAAAAATAGTTTTATATTTTTGTTCATAACCGGCATTTATTTGAAAGTTTACTTGTGGGAAATAATAAAGAAGGTTTATTGAATAGTCAAAAATTATTTTATTTTTATATCAGCTCTTAGTGCTAACATTTTTTCAGTTATAGTATTTTTAGCTTCAGAACTACAACTTTTAATAGACCTAGCAGATACAAGCCATAGGGTGACAATAAAGAATAGGTAAAAATATATGAAAAAAATAATCTACAGCAATCAAACTTTTGACAATATAGAAATAAAATCCTTAACTAATAGTGAAGTAGTAATTAATGGCTATGCAAGTGTCTATAATATCGCTGATCATCATAATGATTTAATAGTTAAAGGGGCTTTTGCAAATGTCGTTCATCAAAATATAAAATTCCTTTGGCAGCATGATAGTAAAAAACCAATCGGAATTATTAGTCATCTTGTGGAAGATGATCACGGTTTAAAAATGGAGGCAGTGATAAATAATAAGGTTAAAGCTGGTCGTGAAGCGATAGAGTTAATAAAACAGGGTGCAATAGATGGTTTATCTATCAGATTTTATATAAAAAACTCGGTTTTTAATGATGCAAAACAAAGAGTAATTACCGAAGCTGATCTGTTAGAAATAAGTATTGTTACTTTTCCTGCTAATCAAAGTGCTAAGATTTTATATATCACTAAAGGACAAGAAGTTGAGATTAGTGCAGAATATTCGAATCAAATCACTGAATTACAAGAAAAAGTCCATAATATCCAAAATATTTTAGAAAGACCAAATAATATAAATATCGAAGACCAAGAACAAAAAACAGCTTTTATTAATTATTAATTATGTACGTAAAGGTGAGGAAAATAGCTTTACCCAAAAATCATCTTTAAATAGCGGTGCTGAAGCAGGCGGATTTTTAATATTACAAACCCTGTATCATTAGTATTATTATAGAAGTAAATGCCAGATCGCCTATGAGGCAACTTGCTTCAATTGAAACAATTTCTACAAACGCTCTTGATATAATAAAAGTAATCCCCGCCGCAAGCAGCGGGGTATTTTAGAAGAAAGCTAGCTGATGATCCTCATGCAGTTTCTGATATTCCTTGCCTTGGTTTTTTACGTATTTTCCTATCATATTCTCATTTCCATGCTTACCTACCGTACTCGTAAAATATCCATCAGTCCAAAATTCTCCACCCCATAATTGTTTCTTTACCTGTGAACACTGTCTAAATATTTGACGAGCTGTAACACTTTTAATTGTTGTTACTATTTTTGTTACGCTATAGGTTGGTACAGATTGTACCAAAAAATGGACATGATCTTCATCAACCCCTATTTCTAAAAATTTTATTTGATATCTCTTTTCTATCTCTAAACATATTTCTCGTAATACTTGATCAACTGATACGTCAAACACTGCTCGGCGATATTTTGCTGGAAATACCATGTGATACAGCAGTACCGTAACATTATGACTTTTATGTATATATTTGCTCATTCCGCCATATTACGCCGCAAGCGGCGGGGAATATACCCAAAAGAGATTCAATATTATTTATATTTTTATGTTAGTTATTTGTTAGTTATTTTACAAAATCCAAAAGAAGTACAAGGAGCAGATTTAGAATTAGACAAAAATGATGAAAAAATTTTTACGCATATATATGATAATCAGATATGGAAAAAAGGTTCTGGAACTGGTTCTTATAAAGAATATACAGAGGAATATAGGAAAATTTTACAAGAATATTTCTATGATCCAAAATTTCATACTATTGTTGATTACGGTTGTGGAGACTTTCAAATAATGGAATTAATAGATATTCCAAACGATAAAGTTTATATAGGTCTTGATGTAGTAAAAAGTGTTATAGAAAATAACAAAAAGTTATTTGCTAAGGATAATGTAAGATTTTATAAAGTAGATGATTTTGATAAAGTTGAAGACCTGAGTTTATTGTCAGGAGATTTATTAATAGTTAAAGATGTGTTTATACATTGGCCAAATGCTAAAATTCAAAAATTCTTAGACACAGTTTTGCCAAATTTTAAATACGCTTTAATAACTAATGATGCAATACAAGAAGAATTTACTAGAGATATACAGTTAGGGAATTTTAGACCAGTAGATATTACAAAAGAACCTTTCAATTTTAATGAAAATGTTAAGCTAATTAAAAAGTATTCTTATTATAGTACTGAATATAGCGTAGATGTACCAAAAACTATTTACTTATATACCAACCCTTCTCAAATCCAAGATTGATATTTAAAGATGCACTAAAATTCATAACATAGGTAGCATTATGAGTATTTTAATCTCTTTTGGGTATATTCCCCGCCGCTTGCGGCGTAATATGGCGGAATGAGCAAATATATACATAAAAGTCATAATGTTACGGTACTGCTGTATCACATGGTATTTCCAGCAAAATATCGCCGAGCAGTGTTTGACGTATCAGTTGATCAAGTATTACGAGAAATATGTTTAGAGATAGAAAAGAGATATCAAATAAAATTTTTAGAAATAGGGGTTGATGAAGATCATGTCCATTTTTTGGTACAATCTGTACCAACCTATAGCGTAACAAAAATAGTAACAACAATTAAAAGTGTTACAGCTCGTCAAATATTTAGACAGTGTCCACAGGTAAAGAAACAATTATGGGGTGGAGAATTTTGGACTGATGGATATTTTACGAGTACGGTAGGTAAGCATGGAAATGAGAATATGATAGGAAAATACGTAAAAACCAAGGCAAGGAATATCAGAAACTGCATGAGGATCATCAGCTAGCTTTCTTCTAAAATACCCCGCTGCTTGCGGCGGGGATTACTTTTATTTAAAGAGTTAAAATTACGAAGCTAGAGAATTTTGTCTATTGTTTTCAAATCAAGTTAGCTAGCGGTGAAGAGCTAAACTTAACAAACAGTGATCACATTATAAAAAATAAAGAGACAAAACTTACGCTATGTTTGGTTCTAAATATCGTAAAGATGGAGAACGCAGCTGTTGTTGCATATAGTCATCTAAAAGCCCTAACTTTATTTGGTAAACCGTTTTACCGATTGTATTTGCAGTCCTTTTGAGAAATGCCCAAACTAAAAATGCCCAACTAATATGATTACGTTGAATACGCTGTTTCCTGCATTGACAACGTTCTATCCCAGTAAGTTGCTTAATTTCTCTGTGCATGCTCTCAATTACCCATCGAAAGCCACACTCATCTTGTGCAGCTTTAGAAGATTTGTGAGTTTTGTTATTGGTAACAACATACTCAACTCTGTTGGTAGAAACAGTAAATTTAAACAAATTAACATGCTTATTTTTAGCAAAGCCTTTTATATGAATCTCTACTCCATGCCTGATCTCTTCATCTGAAAATGTCAACTCTTTTACAGCTTTATAAGGTTTAGAATCGTGCGTTTTACTAACGTTTCTATTGGCTTTAATAGGGGCATAATAATATTTCCCCAGAGAGTCAACATGTTGCATAATTTTGTGTGTAGAATACCATGTGTCAAAAAGTACTGTTTGAAAAGGAATCTTCTTGCTATAAACAGCATTATTTAACATGTTTAATAGGTGTTCTAGTTTTGTTGCTCCATCATGATCAGGTGCAAAAATTCGATAATCTATTACCCAAAACTTATTAATATCAGGGTTATAATATACCAGACTCACTACTCCTATACCTTTAGTAACTCTACCTGTAGTTCTACTGTACTGCGATCTTACAATTTCTATTTGCTTCGTATTCCTTTTATTTAAAACCGTATCATCAAATATTGTATATCCATTAGATGAAAAAATAACATCATTCTTGATGTGTTCCCATAACAAAGAAGGTGTATATTTTTCATTCCTTAAAAATCTATTAATAACATCATGACTACATTTCTTTGCATGTTCAGCGTAGTAGGTTAAACTATAATTCTTTTGGCTAATTATTAAAAATTGACAATAATCTGTCCTATTAATTGGTATTGCTTGCAACTTTATCCTCTTTGACATGTTTAATTATTTTTACAATAATTTATCACTTTTTTACTCATAGCGTAAGTTTTGAGGAATACGAAGCAAATAGAAATTGCAAGATCGCAGTACAGTGGAGCTACAGGTAGAGTTACTAAAGGTATAGGAGTAGTGAGTCTGGTATATTATAACCCTGATATTAATAAGTTTTGGGTAATAGATTATCGACAAAACTTACGCTATGTTATAGCAAATATGCTAAAAACTCTTATTACACAGCAATGTTTTATAGTGAAGCACTTCATAATATCCCTTAATTCATGGGCATTATATCAAACATAGCGTAAGTTTTGGTACATTTGATGATCTTAAAAACATAGATGAAAACAAAATGAAAGCTCTAACATCGAATTCGGCACTTATGTGCTATAGGATTAAGTATTTTACATTTAACGATCTTAAGGATTTAAGCTTAGAAATAATACACACCTTAACAAGTAAAAAAGCTTACATTAACTATAAACGTAAGGATTTTAAATTCGAAGATTTTAAAGCAAGTTTAGAAAAAATAAAAATAGCTGATAATCATAAAATAGAAATTTCTAAAAATTTTGAAGTCTCTTCTTTCACTGATTTAGTTGTGAACGATCATAATCATGAAGAGAGTGTAGATATAATTGAAAGAGATTTATAGTTTATTGTCATGAGCTACTAGACTGTAAAGAGCGTGGCAACCTGAGGTAATACAACATTCCTGAGATTGTCCTGTACTATACCTAATGTATTTCCATCCAATTATTACCTGCTCTAATTTCAGTAATAATTGGTACATCCATATTGGTAGAATTCTCCATAATTTGCTTGATAATCGGCATTATCGTTTCTACTTCATCTATTGGTGTTTCAAATAGTAACTCATCGTGAATTTGCAACACTAATCTAGTTTTAAGTTTACGCTTCTCTATTTCTCTATCAAGTAGGGTCATCGCTATTTTGATTATATCGGCATTAGTTCCTTGAATCGGTGCATTAATAGCGGCACGCTCAGCAAATTGCTTGAGCCTTTTATCATTAATTAGCGGCACAAAACATTTACGTCCGAAGAAATCAGTAACATATCCGTTTGCTTGAGCAAAGCTCTTAGTCGCTTCCATATATTCCTGTACGCCCTTATATTCAGCAAAATATTTTTTGATATATTCAGCAGCTTCGCTATTACTAACATTTAGCTGCTTTGCAAGCCCAAAAGCACTTATCCCGTAAATAATGCCAAAATTTATAGCTTTTGCTTTACGTCTATGTTCACTAGTTAACTCCTCTTTTTGTAAATTGAAGATCTGGCAAGCAGTTTGGGTATGTATATCATCTTTATTAATAAATGCTTGTTTTAAAGCCTTTATATCCGCAATATGGCTTAATATTCTAAGCTCTATTTGCGAGTAATCCGCTGATATTAATTTATAGCCTTGCTCTGCAATAAAAACTTGCCTGATTTTATTCCCCTCCTCTGACCTAATCGGTACATTTTGCAAATTAGGCTCTTGCGAGCTAAGCCTGCCTGTAGTGGTGGAAGTTTGCAAGAAAGTTGTATGAATCCGGCGAGTTATATTATCTATTTGCTTTGGCAGACTATCAGTATAGGTATTTTTTAGTTTAGTAAGCTGACGCCATCTTAGCAATAAATCAGCGATAGGATAACCTTGCTCGCTAAGCTTTTCGAGTATCTCAGCACCCGTTGAATAGGAGCTTGCTTTAGCAGAAGTTTTACCGAAAGGTAATTGCATCTTTTCAAATAAAATTTCGCCTAATTGTTTTGGTGAACCAATATTAAACTTCGCACCGCTTAAAGCAAAAATTTCTTCCTCAAGCTTTAATATTTCTGCTCCAAATTCGCTAGATAATTGATTCAAATAATTCGCATCTACCTTTATGCCGGCTTTTTCCATTTTATCTATTACAAAGCAAACAGGCAAATCGATTTCTTTATAAATTCTAAAAGCCTTGTTATCCTTAAGCTCTAATATAGTTTGCTGATAAAGATCGGTAAAATTAGCTACTATTTTTGCCGCTTCTTCTATTGTTGCTTCTTTTTCTACAGCTTCAAATAAATTCTTTTGCGGTAAGCCTGCAGACAGTGCATAATTCATTAGCTCTAAATCTTCAATTGCTTTAATTTGCTCTGCCCTACTAGCATAAAATTTCAGCAGAGGTTTTAGTAAATAAGTTATTTTCTTTATTGACTGGTCAGTTAGTAAATTAAAAATAATATCTGTAAACCATTCATTATCAGCCTTAGAATTGTAAGAAAAAAGATTATTAGCCTCATTTGAGATTTTAATAATATAAGCTTGACTCCTTAGGGATATAATAAACGCAATATTAGCTCCTTTATTCTGCAATATATATATGCCAAATATCCCTGCTTTTTTAGCCTTTCCAGCGAAAGCTTCAAGCTCGGCTTTATTACTAATCTCTTTTATCTCTATGGTTTTTTCTTCTATTACTTCTTTATGTTCACTAATTTTAATGTCAAATAAATTCTCTGCTCTTTTATATAAAGATTTAAAGCCATATTCATGTAGAAATTCTGTTAATTTATTATGATCAGGTGGCGACCATTCCAAGGCATCTAGCTTGAAATCCATGTCAACATTATAATCCAACCCAATTAACTGCCATGAAATTAGAGCAGCTTCTTTTGAGTTTTGTAGCGTCTCACGTTGTTTTATGCTTGAAACTTGCTCTAGGGAATTAAAGATATTCTCAACTGTACCAAATTGTGTAATAAGGCTGCTTGCGGTTTTCGGTCCTATTGACGGCACACCAGGGATATTATCCGACTTATCGCCGATTAAAGCCATCACCTCACGTAATTTATCAGAAGTAACGCCGAATTTTTCAACAACATTATCTTCTGTAATATATTTGGCTTTTAGCGGGTCATATATTTTTATATTGTCATTCATTAATTGCAGTAAATCTTTATCAGAAGATATGACTACTACTTCTTCCCCAATAGAAGCAGTTTTAGCAGCAAAAGTTGCTATGATATCATCAGCTTCAAAGCCATTTTTTTCTAAAATTGGGAAGTTTAAATTTCTTGCAACATCACGCACTAATGGCAGTTGTGCAATCAAATCTTCAGGCGGTGGTGGACGATTAGCTTTATATTCAGGATAAATTTCATGACGGAAATTTTTACCGCCACTGTCAAATACTACTGCTGCATGCTTCGGCTTAAAGTCATTAAGTAGCTTTAGCAGCATTGAGGTAAAGCCGTAAAGAGCCCCTACAGGCTCACCTTTTGGTGAGGTTAAAGGCTGTTGGGCATAATACGCTCTGAAAACAAATCCATACCCGTCTATTAATAGTAAAGTATTTTTCTTGGTCATTTTGTACGAGGATTAAAGATAAATTATAATATAATAATGAATTAAAACAGTGATTTCAATTTAAGAATTTTACTCCTCTTTTTTTTAATCTCTGCTATATTCTGTATAATTACTTTTTAGCAGAAATGCATTATGTTTAAATTACTAAATCCTCATTATTTTGATAAATTGTCAAAAATAGTAATTCCTATATTGGCAATATTGACTTTTTTAACATCGGCTATTGGTCTTTATTTAGGGCTGGTAGTTTCCCCGCCTGACTATCAACAAGGCGAATTCGTACGTATTATGTATGTTCATGTGCCTGCCTCTTGGATGGCACTCGCTATTTATGTATTTATGGCAGCCTGTAGCTTCAGCTATTTAGTATGGAAAACTACTATGTCATATTTGCTTGCAGTAGCTGCTAGCTATATCGGGGCTACTTTCACTCTAATTAGCTTAGTAACGGGCAGTATATGGGGAAAACCTATATGGGGAGTATGGTGGGTATGGGATGCACGGCTTACTTCAATGTTAATATTATTCTTGCTATATTTAAGCTACATTATAATAGTTAATAGTGCAGAAGATATAAGAAAAGCACAAAATCCTGCTTCTATTATTGCTCTTATTGGGCTTATTAACATACCAATAATAAAATTTTCGGTAAATCTCTGGTATAGCCTGCACCAGCCAGCTAGCGTTTTAAGATTAGGATCACCAACCATCCACTCATCAATGCTAAAACCTTTAATTATAATGTTTGTAAGTTTTATATTATATTTTTTGTTAATATTATTTTTAAGAACCTCTATATTAATCAACAAAATTAAAAGCTGATAAAAAAAATGACCTACGCTAACTCAAGTTGCCAATTATTGCATAATTGCCAACTTGGCTTATATAAACAAAACTTACGCTATGTTATAGCAAATATGCTAAAAACTCTTATTACACAGCAATGTTTTATAGTGAAGCACTTCATAATATCCCTTAATTCATGGGCATTATATCAAACATAGCGTAAGTTTTGATAAAATTAATTGAATTAACAAAAGATGAAAACAGATTCTTAGAATTTTCTGCTTATTGTTTTAAAACTTATTATTATATTAATTGGGAAAAGAAAATAAAAAAGATAAAAGCAAATGCTCGAAAAAATAATAGCTCTATTATTAAAGCTAAAGAATTAAAATTATTGGAATAACAATCTTTCCAAATGTGTGCTATCTTTTAGAAAAACTAAAAACCTTAAAATCTTCATAAGGACACTATATTAATTTACCACTTAGGGTCACTATACTTCTAATAAATTGAACTTAACACTAATATCTTTGTAGGCTTTACTTAAAAATTCAAGCAAAATGTAATTGAATAAACAATAGGAATAAGGTGCTGGGAATTAAGCTCAGCCATTAATATAACGACTTCCGCTATACTTCTTATTTTAAAAATAATTATAATAGCAGATTCCCAGCATAAAGCGTATACTTGGAGTTAGTTTATATTAATAGTAGAGTTCAAATACTATTAGATAAGTAAACTATAGATAAAATTATTAATTAGTCAACCCTCAAATAAAAGTAATCCCCGCCGCAAGCAGCGGGGTATTTTAGAAGAAAGCTAGCTGATGATCCTCATGCAGTTTCTGATATTCCTTGCCTTGGTTTTTTACGTATTTTCCTATCATATTCTCATTTCCATGCTTACCTACCGTACTCGTAAAATATCCATCAGTCCAAAATTCTCCACCCCATAATTGTTTCTTTACCTGTGGACACTGTCTAAATATTTGACGAGCTGTAACACTTTTAATTGTTGTTACTATTTTTGTTACGCTATAGGTTGGTACAGATTGTACCAAAAAATGGACATGATCTTCATCAACCCCTATTTCTAAAAAATTTTATTTGATATCTCTTTTCTATCTCTAAACATATTTCTCGTAATACTTGATCAACTGATACGTCAAACACTGCTCGGCGATATTTTGCTGGAAATACCATGTGATACAGCAGTACCGTAACATTATGACTTTTATGTATATATTTGCTCATTCCGCCATATTACGCCGCAAGCGGCGGGGAATATACCCAAAAGAGATTTAAATTTATTTGACATTTTTATATAGCATAAGTCATTAAGGTACTGACAGAGCGAGAGTATCATGTTATAGTAAGCAAATATTAACAAGCATGTAAAGAGATATGGCACGAGCATATGCAATAGAACTAAGACTAAGAGTTATAAAAGCTGTAGAAGCAGGGATACGAATAAGTAAGGTAAGTAAATTATTTAATGTAAGTCGTGATACTATATATAAATGGAAAAAATTAAAAGATAAGCAAGGTACTTTAGAAGCAGCAACTGGTTATCAGAAAGGACATAGTCATAAGATAAAAGATTCAGAATCTTTTAAAGAATTTTTTAAAGCTAATATGAATAAAACATCAAAGGAGTTAGCAAAGCAATGGGGTAATATTGCATCTGTAACTATTTTAAGACAAATCAGAAAACTTGGCTATAGCTATAAACAAAACTCATTTTCATCCGAAAAGAGATATTAAATTAAGAAATGAATTTATAGCAAAGATACAAACCATCACAAAAGACAAATTAGTATATCTTGATGAATCTGGAATAGAGGATAATGCTTGCAAAGAGTATGGATGGAGCATTATAGGACAAAGGTGTTATGGAGAAAAGGTGTATCAACATAAATTTAGAATAAGTATGATAGCTGGTCTTTGTAATGGTAATCTTATTGCTCCTGTATTTGAAGGTAATTGTAATACAGAGGTCTTTAAAACTTATATTAGGGATGTATTAATTACAGAATTACAACCTGGGCAAACCGTTATTATGGATAACATTAATTTTCATAAAAATTCTAAAGTTAAAGAGTTCATTGAATCCGTTGGTTGTACCATATTGTATTTACCAACTTACTCTCCTGATTTAAATCCTATAGAGCATTACTGGTTTAAGATAAAAAATGAAATTAGGAAAGTTGTAGGAGATTTTGAAACATTTTATGATGCTGTTTTTAATACTATTAAATTGTCAGTATCTTAATGATTTATGCTATATCATCTTGCTTAATCTTGGTCAAAGTGTAGCATAAAATTAGTTCTATATAATCAACACCAATATCTATTTTAGCGAATTTAGGTAAAAGATCAGCTACTTCTTCCCACCTTTTTAATAAATCACGTTCATGAATATGCTTCATGAAAAACTGTAAAATTCCTGACCAAGCTTGTTTTTTTAGTTCTATATCAGGAATATCATGTACATTAATTAATTGATAGTCATTAGTCCATGTAGCTTTTACTAATTCACTGTTTTCAAATAATTCCCATAGATTTCGTGGAGCATTATATTTTTGCACTCCGTTATAAAATATCAAAGGATATATGAAAGGGAACTTTTTACTTTTTGTTGCTTTCTTATGGTATTCAGCAATTTTAAACATATATTTAAATAGCCGCAAAGCCATATTATATTTAGATGTGCTTTGATGTTCGAGCAACAGAAACAAGTAACCTTTTCTATCTCCAAACTTAGCAGAAAATAGAATATCTACTATAGATTTCTTAAGTTTTTTATCTACAAAACTATCTTTTTCCATTTTCAGCTTTTCAAAGGAAATCAAATTTTGTATATGGGGAGGTAAGGGCATTTGAAAAAATTCTTTGGCAACTATTGGATTTTCAAATGCACTTCGGATAATTTCGTCGTGTTTAGGTTTCTGGGACATAAGTAATAATGATATGTTGCACTATAAATATACCATTATTACAATTATTTCAATTAAAGATTAAATTTTTTATTACAACAAATTATAATTCTCTGACTGGTTTTAGTACTAATTTTTTCTTGTTAAAAATATTTATTTTAGCTAATAAGCTAATTTTAGCTTTTTTCAAACTACGTTTATAGTTTTCACCTGTTACTGCATCATAGCTAGTGATTAATGACGGGATAACTTCATTATAATATATTTTATAAAGCTCATGCATAGTTTCCTTTGTTGTGAGATACCCCCACTTTATTGCCTGCTGAGGTACTCGTGCTAGTGCTTCAATGCAGGCTACTGCCTCTTCAATTTCAGGATTTTTATTTTTATATACATCAGCTGATGGTGATAAATTAGCTTGCATATCTTTAAACATAGCATCAATCATTAATGCCATATATTTATCTGATTTAAATTTCCTGACAAAAACTAAACCATGTTTATTGCTATATCTTAAAAGCTTAAATTTATATATAAAAATCATGAAATTTATTGCTAGAATTTTTAAACCTCTTACTTTATTAGCATGATAAAATTTAAGCTTTGTCTCATAATCTAGCTGCTTTTTCATTCCTGCTTTAAGCAATTTATGCAGTAAATTACGGCAATGTTCTATATCTTTTTTACGAGCAATACGTGCTTTATCTGTTGCTTTAGTGCCAGAAAAATTAGCTGAATGGCGGGTGATTTGCCTGCCTTTATTGTCCCTTTTTATATCAGCAAAATGCCCAAGTTCTTGAGCTGCTATAATCTGAAGTCTTGCAACAGCAGCAAAACCACCACCATACATAGGGTGATCCTTACTATTTTCGGCGAAAGGATTACCGCCGCATGAAACAAAAATAGCTACATCTTTGCCATTAGTGCTTTGCATTCCACTATTACCGCCTACTTTCTGCCAGTTAACCATATCCATCATATCGCCGATATTATGGGAGTAGGTTATAAATATCTCTGTTTTATCAAGAAGTAGCCATTTTATGACGATCGGGTGAGTAGATTGTACAAAAATACGGGCTAACATTTCCATTACTTCTTTTTTGACTGGCTGTAGTTTATGGATTTGTTTTTTTAGATTATCAAAGACAGATTTTATTTTTTGATCGGTAGCAGAATTTCTATATAGATTTTGGAAAAGTTTTGTAGTTTCAGGGATTAAATGTGGTTCTGTTAGCTCTTCTTTGCTAACCATCATACTAATATTAAAAGCAGGGTCACTAAATCTTGCAAAATTGCAACAATCATCGGTATCTATTCTTAGCTTTCCCGACTTAATTATCTGCATTGCTAAGTTCTCATACTCTATTTCTATATCCTCTTTATAAATAGCAGGAACATGATCAAGAATATGGTATATAGTACTCATCCTTTTGCAGCACCTAATAAGACATCATTATGCTCATCAGTATGCTTAAGTATCTCAAAAGTCATCAAATCAATACCTATTGGTTCATATTTTATATTAAGTTTAGCTTTTTCAGCTTGAGCCTTTCTATACTCATCTAACTTAGGGCATACTCTTTTTAAGCAATTTTCAACAAACTGTTCTGAAGATTTTAATTTTAATATTTCTTTTGCATCCTTTCTACGCTCTTCATCTTTAATACATAAATCAATATTATGCTCTGTAACAAATAATTGAGGAGCCTCAGTTCTTGCTAGTTCAATTATATCTTTATTCTTTTTTGCAAAATTACGAATATTTTTTTCATAAGGCGATTGAGATTCAACCAGTTCATCTATGACTATTTCCATACTTCCATGTTTCTCTCTCTTATCATTAATTTCCTTTTTTAAAGTACGGATATTTTTATCATTAAGCTTACACATTTTATATAATAGCAATAACATAAAATGATTTAAATCTTGTTCTTCACAAGGAATATTTTTTTTCTCACATTCTTTTTTATAATATTCCTTATTACAAAAATGATTAATTCCTCTTTGTTCACCTGACCAAGAAAGCTTTTAAAAATATAAAGACCAAGGATTAATTGAAATATAAGATAATAGAATACTAGCCCATTGCCCTAGCTTCATTTTTTGAATTATAGTAATAAAAGTAATCCCCGCCGCAAGCAGCGGGGTATTTTAGAAGAAAGCTAGCTGATGATCCTCATGCAGTTTCTGATATTCCTTGCCTTGGTTTTTTACGTATTTTCCTATCATATTCTCATTTCCATGCTTACCTACCGTACTCGTAAAATATCCATCAGTCCAAAATTCTCCACCCCATAATTGTTTCTTTACCTGTGGACACTGTCTAAATATTTGACGAGCTGTAACACTTTTAATTGTTGTTACTATTTTTGTTACGCTATAGGTTGGTACAGATTGTACCAAAAAATGGACATGATCTTCATCAACCCCTATTTCTAAAAATTTTATTTGATATCTCTTTTCTATCTCTAAACATATTTCTCGTAATACTTGATCAACTGATACGTCAAACACTGCTCGGCGATATTTTGCTGGAAATACCATGTGATACAGCAGTACCATAACATTATGACTTTTATGTATATATTTGCTCATTCCGCCATATTACGCCGCAAGCGGCGGGGAATATACCCAAAAGAGATTAAATTCAGATAAATTATTTTCTATTTGTGAAAATTTATATTCTACAATATTGGTAGGATTACTTTTTACTTTCTCTTCCCATATTTCTTTTAATTCGGTTTTTGCTCTGCTGCCAATTTGAGCTAAAAATGGTGCAGACTCCTTTATCATAGTGTCAGCATTATATTCTATATAATTTATCAAAGACGCAATATCATTAAAGACTAAATTTAATATAAAGTCTTTATTATATAATTGACCAGAATCAGTGCAAGGAGGGTCATATTTAGTGCATCTCTTTTCTGCAAAGGAATTCCACAAGGCTTGATTATTGTTATATTCCACCTTAGTGTGATCGCTAATTACTGCAGCTTTTAGATCAGTGCATTCTTCCTGCCCTTCTTGTACATGCTGATCATTAGGATTAGTTATGAAGGGAACATTAAGCAGTGATATTCTCCATAATGATTTATCAGCTCTGCTGTTATAATAATCATCACTTTTTATAACTATCTGATCTCTATTGATAAGATTAGCTGCTTCTAGAGTCTTTAATGCCTTAGTAAGACTATTCCTATGTAATTTAAGTTCTTGTTGTAATTCTTGATAAGAAATTACAATAGAATTTGAATTTTGTGTTAAATAATCAACAGCGTTGTCATAATCGTATCTACTACCAGAACAGCCATGATCATATTTACTAACAGAAGATTTATAAATCTTCGTAAAAAAATATAATAACACAATCTTAGCTGTTGCAGAAATGTTACAATTAGAATTTAATTCTTTTAAGAACTGATAAGGTACTCTAATAAACATCTTAGTTTTTGCAAGATGTTGTCTCTTACCTTCTAAGGTAGGTATAAATGTTTTATCTATAGAATCAATATTATCTGACTGAGAATGATCAGTACCTTTAGTCTCTATATTATCATCACACCTTAAATTGAATCTATCAGGTTCATATTTAAGATCATTAAAAACATCATTAGGAATAGTAGCAGTAATAGTATTACGATTATTTTGTCCTTTGTCATTTTTCTCTTTGTAGATAATGAAATATCCCTTATCCTCTAGGGATTTCTGCAATATAAATACTTCAAATTTAGAACAAGCAAGTCGCTCTGCCCAGCTTTTAGCGGAAAGAGATACAGATCTATTACGTCCTTTAGAAGAGTTAATACAGATAAGAGAATCAGCTAAGATATAATACATCTTCTCAAGAGTAGATAACCTAGAGCATGATAATATATGAGAATAAGACATATCCAGTTATTGGGATGTATGATTGTGATTGATTCTTAGTGGTATCATGGAACCCATGTATACCAATATTATAACTTGGTAATCCAAGTGGATAAAATAATTGCATTTTATGCTCCTTTTATGGAGCTAAGTACCTGAAATCCTTGACTTTTTTATAAAAAAATATACTAATAAACTTATAAAGCCCTGCGAAAGCTTTTATAAGTTGTTAAGTCTTGGGGTATTTTAATTCTAGGACTTAACCCTTTGTTTGTTCTGCAAAATAAGCTCACGAAGTAGAGCCTATCACAACAAAAATCATTTGTCTACTCTTTTTCTAAAAAACAAGGACAAATGATCATATAGTACAATATTATTGTCATTAAAAAATTGTATAATCTCGAGTTCTTTCTGTTTGCCAAAAAGTGTTAAGCGTTGCTCATTTTGGTACTTTTCAGCCTCAATTATTACTGATCTATTTATATTTAGTACTTTAGCAAGATCGGATTGACTAATATTGAGAATGCATCTTGCACCTTTTAACTGGAATCTAGTTAGTGTACTCTCTGTGTTTATATTAATTATATTTTGTGGTTTGTATTGAATACTAAATGGATTAGGAAAATAGATATTATTACAAGAGAAAAAATGAACAAGTGCAGCATTATGTTTTAGTAAAAAATCACGAGTTTTGTTGAGTTCTACTTTGCTAATTGTAGTTTTACTAACATGTAATAATAATGCAATGTCGCGTACACCTAAATCTAAAATATTCCGAGCAACTTATTAACTGCAGAGCTGTTATATACATCATGTTCCATAATTAAATATTTAAAGATTTCGCAATATAATCACGTATGATGGCACTAACGGATTTTAATGAGCTCTTTGTCCTTTTATTATGTCTAGAGAGTTCCTCTAATTTGAATAAAACAGAAGAAGGAAGTGAAATTGTAGTACGAACAAGAGAGTCCTCTTCTTTTGCATAACCATAAGGTTTATCTGCTAATTCTTTTGCTAAATTCTCAATCTTTTGTTGAGAAATCTGCAATGGACGTTTTTTAAATGCCATAATCAGAACACTTCTTTAATTAATTCTAGTATTTCATTTTTAGCTTGTAAATTGTTATATTCTATTACTGCCTTCCCTAAAGGCATCACATCTCTATATATTTTTCGGTAATAACAACATGTATTTAATAGTTTTAGTTGAGGGAAATCACTAAGATAATCAAAAAATTCTTTTCTCTCATTTGTTCTTACAGTTGGGTTCGTGCTAGCCATAGTGTGTAATATGTAAGATGACAATTTGGGGTTAATATCTTTTACTCTTATGATTTGTTCTTGTAATTCAACTATAGTATCTAAATCTAATTGACTAGCTTGATGAGGAGATATTAGTACGTCAGCAACACTGAATCCTGTAATCATTTCCCTACTATTACGTCCAGCCACGTCAACAATAATGTAATTAAATTTTTTGTTTAATTCTTCTAAAGTAGTCGAAATATTATCATATTTCTCTATCAAAGTAATTGATGGCATAAGTTTTGCTTCTTGGCGATCTTGATGCCAACGTGACGCGGATCTTTGAAAATCAGCATCTACTAAACACACATCATAATTGCTATATGCAAGTGCTAATGCAATATTAGTGGCAGTAGTTGTTTTACCTGTACCACCTTTATTACTTCCTATAATTACAATCATAAAAATTTTTTACTAAATGTTAAAAACTAATTTTGCTATATCAAAATATAACACGTTAATAATAATTATACTGCATAAAAAATAATTATTCAATCATATATATTAATTCATAAAATCATCATTCATTTTTCATAAAAAATAATTATTACCTCATAAGTATGAATTATTCTTGACTTAAAGTTTTAAGCTTATATAATATATGAGATGTAGTAATAGAGAACAAAGAAGGAGATTATTACAGAAAAGAAAAAACCGATAGATGCTCGTCCTAGCCAAAGTTTGAGCATATACCAGTCAATGAAACAACCCATAAATCAATATGAGGTCATATATGAATATATCACACTATCCTTGTGATGGCAATAATGGTAGAGTATTAGCTGATCATGGATCAAACCAATCAAAACACCTACAACCTAACTACTTTTTACCTAGTAGTAAAAGCGAGAGTTACTATAGCAGAAAGTACAGCGGATCAATAAGCAGAATATTACGCATAGTATCTGCAAGCCTATTATCGGCTATGTTGCTCACAGCAACATTAGATGCTAAAGCACATCCTAGCGTAGAATCTCAAGAAGTTACTGTACAATCACCTAATACTGAGCCTAATGGAAGCCATAACAACACCTCAAGACGGTTTAAGTTCAAAAACCCATTGAACCATTTTAGTAATATATTAGGATTTAATAGCAGTAGTACTGCTCCTAAAGCTCAAGAAAAGCCAATTGAAAAGTTACAAGATCTATATAACAATGACCCCGAGGAACAAGCCGATAATAACTTTAATAATGTCAACACATCATTTAATTTTGGAGTAGATGGATCTGATACTCTCAGCAGAGATAGTATATATTTCACGCCTCAAGACAATCTTGTAACAAAAGATTGGGTTGAGGAGACTGTATATTCTAAGCCAAGGGATGATACTCTAATACAAGATTTACACTCAAGCATATATGATCATGGCTTATCCCAAACTGATCTATCACTATCAGTGCCACTTGCAGAGGAACTGCCATCTGCCCCACTACTAGAATACTTAGCATCAGCACCTAGTTATGATGATTCATCACAATCATTTAATTTTACTAACGAGGAGAAAAAAGCAATAGAAGTATTAGACCGAGTACAAGATGGAGATAGTGCATACAATACATTATCAGATGATACGATATCAGATACTTCATTAGAACACTCTTTAGAGTCAGGCTGCAGCATTCCAACCACGCCTAGCATAGCTAATGATGCATCAAGTCAAAATCAAGTCAAAATAGAGATAGGAGGAGCGAGTGTAACAATACCGTATCATTTTCTTGCAAGAAATGAAGAAGATACATCGAGTCTATCTAATTTTAGTGAGAATGATGCTGAGTGGGAGGATGACGCCATAGAAGATGTTACCACAAGAGTAACGCCGGAATTATCAAATGGCACAACAAACACAGAACCAGTAAATACTTTTAATGGTTCTGATACTACTAAGTCATCAACACCAGGTCCAACACAAGATTTACCTAAGATAGTAGGATATCAGTATAAAGAGCCATTAATGCCGAACAATCATTATAAAGCAAAGTCAAGTTCTGCTGAGATTTTAGCGAAACTTACGGCTCAAGATAAGTTGAAAGATAAGTTGTATAAGACATTAAGCAGTAAAAAAGCAGCAATGGAGATAGAAGAAGAAATAGATGATGAGTTAGAAGCTGGAACGATTAATTCAAAAGAAAAGGAGGTAGATGCTGTGTATTTAATAAAACTATCAGCATCTGAGGAAGCAAGACAAACTATCGCAAGCAATAAATCAGCAATAGCAAAGAACAAAGCCTTATTAGAAGAGCAATACGCTACTATTGCAAAATCAAGATTAGGCTTAGCATATCAAGATCCTGATACTGAGATAGGTAATACATTTACTTCTGAGTGTGAGTCAAAAAATAATGAATTAGTCATAGATAACGATGATGCAGCTTTAACATTGCCACCACCAACGGAAGCAGAATTAGCATTAATGGGGGAGAGTATGATACCTAATGCTAATGGCATCAATACCACTCAAACAATAGGCTACGACGTATTAGAACAGGAGCAAGAGAGGCTACCACTACCACCATACCCAGTAATAGAGGTGAATAGAGAGGAAAATATATCTGAAAAAGATGATGAGGATTTACCATTTCCACCCCCGCCAACTGCAGAGGAGTTAAAGAAGATGGGTATAGCGTCTGATATCATTGAGGATGACGATTTACCATTTCCTCCGCCTCCAATAGAAGAGGAACTAGCAGAGCTAGATAAACTTGCTACAGTATCAGAAGACGGTATTCAAAACTCTATTACTGAAGCAGATGCTGCACCTAGCAACGAACACTACGTACAGGATACCTCTATGGACAAAGAAGAGCTACTTAAAAAAGCATCTACAATAGCATCAAGCAGCACTCAAGCACGTCAGGCAAGCAAAATAGCAAGTCACCATATCAAACACCATATATTTGCAAGAGATATAGTAACTGCTGCAGTAGCTGCGGGTGATGATGAAGCCGATGATGCAGCTGAAAAACCCCACGGCTATAGTATATGGAGTAGTGGCACATTGGCATCATCTAAGCAAAAAGGGGAAGCAGCAGGTGCAGGTGGCTACAGTACTAAAATAGCTGGAGGTACTATAGGAGCAGACATTAACCTTGAAAATGACCAGCTTGTTGGTGCGAGTTTTAGCAAGTTTAGTAGTCGTGTTAAATATCAAGATCAAGGCGAGTCAAATGATTTAAGCAGCAGCGGCAAGAGTGTGAGCAGAGCTACTAGATATGATACTCAAATACTTAGTCTATACGGCTTGAGTCCAGTAAGCCGTAATATCAGCCTCTCAGCTATAGGTTCAGCAGGATATAGCAAAGGTGACAAAGCACATTCAAAACTATTGAGCCTTGAGTCGCACTTGCACTACAAAATAGCATTACCACAAAATATAACATTAATACCTCATATTGGCTTTAAGTACGAGTATGAGAAAGCAAAATGTTACCAAGAGCAAATAGGAAGCAACCTGTCTATAGAGCGAGGAAAGAAGAGCTACCAAGCCATGAGCGGCGAAATAGGCAGCAGAGTAATATTTGCTCCTATTAAACTAAATGCGAGTGGTACGTCTAACATCATACTATCTAATACCATACTAACACCTACTGCACATTTTTCGGTAGAGAGAAGAATAGGAAGCAGAGGAGGGCATAGTCCGTATCATTTAACATATCAAGGTAATGGCGGAGTAGCTCAAGAGATAGGTGCTAGTACCACGTACATTAATCCGCAGCACCAAAAGACAAGTTTTAATGCTGGCATTGGATTGATCGCAAGCCATCAGAACATCAAATTAGGGCTACTATACGATCATACAAGGCAGAAGCGATTTAAGTCTCACCAAGGAGTATTAAAGTTAAAGGTTAGTCTTTAAAGACGAAAAGAACTTTAGAAAATTTAGAAAGCATTTAAAAAATTAAATAAACAAAACTTACGCTATGTTATAGTGTCATTGTCAATTAAAAAGGGACCAGTAAATTGCACGAAAAAGGAACCACTATATTTAAAAATTTTTATGCCATATTACCTCCAGATTTATAGTTATTAATACGATAACTTTTACCTTTTATGTTTAGTATATGAGCATGATGTACCACTCGATCAATAATTGCATGAGTTAATACTTCATCAGCAAATATTTCATTCCATTTTTCAAAATCCTTGTTTGTGGTAATAATGGTAGATTTATTTTCATATCGTTTAGCAATAATATTAAAAAAGTCTTCTACTGAATGTTTTGGCAATTGCTTAAACCCGAGCTCATCAAGAATTAATAAATCAAACGATAGGAGTAATTTAACCTTTTTGTGATAACTATTATCTGCTCTTGCAATATGTAAATTATAAAGCATATCCGATACCGTAGTAAAATATACAGAGTATTCTCGTGTTAAAGCTTTTAATGCTAGCCCAATGGCAAGATGAGTTTTCCCAGTTCCTGAATCACCTATGAATATTACATTTCCCTTAGTATTAATATAATCACAAGTTGATAAATCACTTATTACTTTGGCATCAACACTTGGTTGGAAATTAAAATCAAAGTCTTCTAAATTTTTAGTTACCGGCAATTTAGCAGCACTTTTACGGCGACGGTAATTATTATCCTTACGGTTAGATTTTTCATCTTCACATAATAGTGATAGAAATTCTTTAAATCCTAGTTTATTATTTTGAGCATAAATAATCCTTTCATTTAAACTATTGACTATACCTGATAATCTAAAGCTTCGTAGGTCATTAAATAAGTTCTGCATTATTACCTCCAAACTCTGGTAATGGTAAGTTTACTGCATTACTATTTAAAATATTCTTAATTTTAGAGTAAGAACTTATACCATAATGTAGTGCTCTATGACAGGCTTTATCTATTAAGTCATCATTGTAAACCTTACGTAAAGAAATGATACCTCGTGCACAACGTTGCCAATCATTCACTCTTGTTTGTTGTAATGATTCTAATAATAAACTGCAATTATTCCCTATCTGCTGCATTTGTTGTTGATAATGTTCACTATATTCTATAAAACCTGGGCATAGACGTTTGTATTTAGCATAATGAGACGGATTAGTGGTAAATATCCCCTTGCCCTCTGTTCTAACGTGTCTTGCTATTAAATCATTTTGTATAGAAAATATTTGAACAAGTTTTGGGGACAATTGTACCATTACCTCACTGTATATATATTTTGCTGGTACAGAGTAATAATTATTATCTATGGTAATATGACAATCTTTTGCTACTTTTCGATTATGCCAAGATGACAAATCAAAAGTTTCTAATGGTAAAGGAATCAAACTACTTCTTTCCTCTTGCTCAAACAGTTCTCTAGGTATTCTCTTAGTAGTACCATGTATTCGGCTATTGGCCTTATTTAACCAATTTGCAAGACCATTTGTTAGCAACGGAAGTAAAATGATACAGAGCAACGGATAAAAATTGATACAGTATTAAAGTAATATCTTCTGAATAAGGAGGTAATGAATAATGATAATACTGGAGCAAATAATGGAAATAAAAATATTGAATAAACATGGTAAAAGCTTAAGAAGTATAGCAAGAGAAGTAGGTGCATCAGTAAATACAGTACGTAAATATTTAAAATATGATGGTAACCCTAAATATAAAGATAGGCCAAAGTTGGTAACAAAGCTTGCCCCATATAAAGACTACTTGAGTAACAGAATAAAATCTGCCCATCCTGTATCACTACCTGGTACTGTACTGTTTCAAGAGATAAAGGAGTTGGGTTACACAGGCGGGATGACCCAACTTAGGGATTATTTAAGGAGTATAAAGCCTGCAGCTAAACAGGAGGATATGATAAGATTTGAGACTGCTTCTGGCAAACAGATGCAAGTTGACTGGATAGAATTTCGTAAGGGGAAAAGTCCTCTATCAGCTTTTGTGGCTACATTAGGATTTAGTCGAGCAAGCTATGTAGAATTTGTTACTAATGAGAAGCTTGTAACATTAATAGAATGCCATAAGCGGGCATTTGAATATTTTGGCGGAGTGCCAGAAGAAGTACTGTATGACAACATGAAGACAGTAATACTGGATAGGGATACATATGGTCCTGGCATACACCGCTTTAATAAAGGTATGCTGGATTTTGCCAAACATTACAGTTTCCGATTAAAAGTGTGTAGGCCTTATAGAGCAAAAACTAAGGGCAAGGTTGAGCGATTTAACAGATATATAAGAGAAAGCTTTTATAATCCATTAGTAACAAAATTAAAAACTGCAGAGTTAGTGTTGGATGTGGATACTGCAAATTCAGAGGTACTAAAATGGTTGCGTGATACTGCGAATCGGCGTGTGCATGGAACAACAGGCGAAATACCTGCAGAAAGATTAAAGTTTGAAAGGAGCAATCTTCAGCCACTACCATTGGATTATAGTGGTAGTCATCCTGCAGCACTAGAGATTATGGAAGATAAAAGGGAACAATTTTCTACAGTTTCCTTACAACATTCCCTATGCATATACCAAAGTATACTGGAGGCATTATGAACCTGCAGCACCAACGTATAGAAGAGCTGTGCCGCTCTTTAAACCTTATTCAGATAGCTGAAAATTATTTTGATATTGCACAATCCTCTAGTAAAGAAGACTCAAGTTATATGGATTTCCTTGAGTCAATATTAAAAACAGAGCTGTTGGCACGACAGAATAGAAGTAAATCAATACTCACCAGAATGGCAGGTTTTCCTGCTATTAAAACGCTGGATAATTTTGATTATGATTTTGCTACAGGAATAAAACGCAAGATTCTGGAAGGTCTAAGGTCTCTGTCTTTTGTAGAAAGACAGGAAAATATTATTCTGCTTGGTCCTTCTAGAGTAGGGAAAACCCATATAGCTATTGCTCTTGGTTATGCAGCTACACAATGTGGAATCAAGACTAAATTTACAACAGCTGCAGATTTGATGCTTGTACTTAATACTGGGCTAAATCAGGGAAACCTGGACTCCATATTCAAAAGAGTCATACTACCATATAAATTACTTATAATAGATGAGTTTGGATATCTGCCGTTAAAACCAGAACAAGCTAATCTGTTATTTCAAGTTATAGCAAAGCGTTACGAAAAGGGTAGCATAATTCTTACAAGTAATCTTCCATTTGGACAATGGCATAATAGTCTTGCTCAGGATAGTGCTCTTACAGCTGCTATTTTAGATCGTCTGCTTCACCACTCCACTATACTTAATATTAAAGGTGATAGTTTCAGGCTTAAGGATAAAAAGAAAGCTGGTCTTGTGCCAATAGGAATTATTAATAAACAGGAGGAAAATCTTATGACTTAAATATCAGATAATTTTTTTATGATACTGTATCAATTTTCAGCCGTTGCATATTAAAAATCTGTATCATTTTTCGACCGCTGTTGACAATTTGTTAATTCTTCATATCTATCAAATTTACGACCAGCAAAAAAATTATTTTTAACGTATTTTATTCCCGACTCAACTTTGCCTTTTTCTTGAGGTTGATACACTCGACAAGGAGAAAGTAAAATTCCATAATGATCGGCTAAGCACTTATATTCCTTCTGATATACTGGCTCATAAAAATTGGCATCTACTACTCCAGCTTTAAGATTATCAAGTTTTATTACTTTTGGACTACCAGCAAAATAATTAAATGCATTGATATGACATTGAATCCATGTTTGACAACTTTGATCAAACACTACTTCATAATAATCAAGGCGACTATAGCTTAAACGCATATTAAATACATATGCTTTAACTCTACGCCCTTTAGAATTATACTGTAAGCCTATGTCACCAAAATCTACTTGTGCTTCCTCTCCTGCTAAAGTATGAAAACGAATGCAACTGTTATCCTTAATTTTATATTTTTTGATATAACGGGTCAAAGAAGTATAACTGCTTGTATAACCTTGATTTTTTAACTCCTCAAAAATTCTTATGTAACTCAGATTTTTTTCTAATAACTCAATTATTTTTTCGTGCCAAAAATCCAAAACTGAAGATCGTTCATAGATTGCTGGGGATTCTGTACCAGCCTCTACATAGCGGTTTATTATTTTTCGTACTGTTTTGCGGTCTGTTCTTGTTAGTTTGGCAATATTCCTTTGACTATTGCCTTGTTTATAAAGGGTGATAATTGTTGTATACATATTTATTCTTATCATTGTATCACTAGATATTTACTTGCTTAATTATCTAGTGAATATTGCACATTAACCTTATTAGGTCACACCAACTTCTCTGGTCCCTTTTTCGTGCAATTTACTGGTCCCTTTTATTTTAGCAATGACAGTTATAGCAAATATGCTAAAAACCCTTACTACAAAGCTATGTTTTTACAGTGCATCACTTTATAATATCCTTTAATTTATAGGAATTATATCAAACATAGCGTAAGTTTTGTAAATAAAAATTCAAGAGGAATATATGTACAGATTAGTAAGAGAAGCAAGAGATATAGCATGGTTAGAGATTGCAGGTATGAGCAATTACCGCAATTACGATTACAAGGAGGCAAGAGCAGATTTTTTAGCGAGTTTCCCGTCAATAGTTGGGACTATGGCAGCTCCAAAATCTGGTACTAATGATTTGCAGCAACCAATGCTACAGCGAGCTGTAATTGAGGTATGGCAAAAAAAAGCTCAAAAGCAGAAATCACTGATATAGCACACAGTGGCTAAGCAACAGAGACGAGGAGTACGCAAAAGAGCTTGGCAATATGTTATTTCCATTTACAAGAGATGGTCAATATGGAAGTTTCTTTAGCGGCAAAGCTGGCTTATCACTGAAGAAAGATATCGTAGTTATTGAAACTGACCACTTAAGAAGCGTACCTGAGTTATTAGCTGTAATAGTGCAAATTATGATTGTACATATAGCATAAATCATTAAGATACTGACAATTTAATAGTATTAAAAACAGCATCATAAAATGTTTCAAAATCTCCTACAACTTTCCTAATTTCATTTTTTATCTTAAACCAGTAATGCTCTATAGGATTTAAATCAGGAGAGTAAGTTGATAAATACAATATGGTACAACCAATGGATTCAATTAACTCTTTAACTTTAGAATTTTTATGAAAATTAATGTTATCCATAATAACGGTTTGCCCAGGTTGTAATTCTGTAATTAATACATCCCTAATATAAGTTTTAAAGACCTCTGTATTACAATTACCTTCAAATATTACAGGAGCAATAAGATTACCATTACAAAGACCAGCTATCATACTTATTCTAAATTTATGTTGATACACCTTTTCTCCATAACACCTTTGTCCTATAATGCTCCATCCATACTCTTTGCAAGCATTATCCTCTATTCCAGATTCATCAAGATATACTAATTTGTCTTTTGTGATGGTTTGTATCTTTGCTATAAATTCATTTCTTAATTTAATATCTCTTTTCGGATGAAAATGAGTTTTTTTATAGCTATAGCCAAGTTTTCTGATTTGTCTTAAAATAGTTACAGATGCAATATTACCCCATTGCTTTGCTAACTCCTTTGATGTTTTATTCATATTAGCTTTAAAAAATTCTTTAAAAGATTCTGAATCTTTTATCTTATGACTATGTCCTTTCTGATAACCAGTTGCTGCTTCTAAAGTACCTTGCTTATCTTTTAATTTTTTCCATTTATATATAGTATCACGACTTACATTAAATAATTTACTTACCTTACTTATTCGTATCCCTGCTTCTACAGCTTTTATAACTCTTAGTCTTAGTTCTATTGCATATGCTCGTGCCATATCTCTTTACATGCTTGTTAATATTTGCTTACTATAACATGATACTCTCGCTCTGTCAGTACCTTAATGACTTATGCTATACTATGCCGAATTGTTATAAAATTAAACTTCGCACGGTGGGTTATAGACTGGTCTATAAAGTTATAGATACGAGGTTAGTAGTGGCTTTGTTCGGAAGGGTAATAAAAAAGGAAGGGTAGTATGTAGAGAATACCATATAATATTCTGGAATAGATAAGTTATAAATTAAAAATGCCATACAAAGAAAGAACAAAAACAGGTTTGCCAAGAAAAATAGATAAGCCGAGATATAAAATAACCAATTGGTCACAATATAACGATAGTTTAAGAAAAAGAGGGATGGTCAGCCTGTATTTCCCTGAAGGTGATTTAGAGTCTTTGTTCATTAATACACAACCTTACGTAGAGGGAGAATCTGGGAGGACAACGACATACCAAGTACCATATATACAACTAATTTATACATTATATCGTTTATTTGATTTCGGGCAGCGTCAAATAACAGGTTACTTTGAGGATCTATGGCGGGGCAAGGGTCTTGAGATTCCAGTACCAAGTTTTGGTCATCTATGTGATTTATTTTCACAGATACCATTAGAGGTCAAACAGTTTTGCAATAAACTTGCTGTGCGTATCAAGAATGGCGAAGCTATATCTCTGATACTAGATAGCACAGGTCTTAGATTTAATACAGCTAGTAACTGGTATGAAACAAAATACAATAAAGTCTGTAAGAATAAGCCATGGCAGAAAATGCATATTTCTATAGATCCTGCAATGAATATTCATGATGTTGAGATTACTGATTGCTATACTGCTGATATAGAGATGCTAGAGTCCTTAATACCAGAGAATATATCGGTAGATAGAGTAATTGCTGATGGTGCTTACTATAGTATTGAAGGAGTTGAGAAATTAAGTAATTGCGGTATTACGCCAGTAATGCCTCCCCCACGTAATGCTAAGATATATGGTCAAGATAACACCATATGGCATGATAAGGTTGTAAGTTATATTAGTAAGAAAGTAACATTTATGCATTTTATAAAAAATACTGTTATGGAATTAGGGCACGAATTGAAGCTCAAATTTCAAGAATTAAGAGATGTATTGGTTCATCTCTATTAACTAAAAAAATATCATCACAAAAACGTGAAGCAATTGTTATTACCAATATTATAAATTTATGGAATTCATTCGGTAAATGTGTCACAGTCAAAATAGGATAATTACGTCTAAAAAAGACCAACAGATACCCTTCCGAACAAAGCCTGTGCCAACCAGAAGAAGAGATTGGTAAGTATTATAAGGCTGTTTGGAAATCAAGAAATATGAAGCATGTAGTAATTATTAAGACGTTACTTTATACTGGGGTACGAGTATCGGAATTGGTAAAAATAAAAATATCAGATATAGATTTAGATAGTTGTCAAATTAGAATTAACCAAGGAAAGGGTAATAAAGGTAGAATAGTTCCGTTTCCTAATGCATTTACAGAAGTATTGGCTGTACACATAGAAAATGTGAAGAAAAATAAGACAATTTACCTATTTGAATCTAGTTGGAAGAAACCTTATTCTGATCGAAGTATTAGAAAAATATTAATGAACTATACAAAAGAAGCAGGTATTGAGAACTCAATATCACCACATAAATTACGACATTATTCTTTTTACATGGATGAAGAAAAAAGGTGTAGATGATGCATTGATTCAACCTTATTCAGGGCATGAGAGTCGTCAATCGCTTGAAATATATTCAAAATTATCACTCGTAGACTGCCAACCAGAGTATGAAAAAAAGATAAAAGAATTCCCTGTTTAAATGTGGCGGCTCATCACAGCTACCTTAACACTGGTCCTGATTCTGATAAGGATTGGTTATTATGGTCATGCGATATATTAGCTAATCTTGCAGCTTTAGATTCAGCTTTGGATTTTGTACTTTTTTGTGAATGAGGTTTTTGTGGCAATGCACAAGCGTTGCTAGCGTTCCTAGAAGCAGCACTAGCTAAAGCTTTGTGTAAATTTGGAAAATGATCTGTGAGATTTATAGACATAGTTACAATAAGGATGTCTGTTTAATTCGTGACTAATTAATCATAGATGATTCCTTTTTAAGCTTAATAATGTTTCTTAGTTCTTTATTATTAAGTCAAAACTTACGCTATGTTTGGTTCTAAATATCGTAAAGATGGAGAACGCAGCTGTTGTTGCATATAGTCATCTAAAAGCCCTAACTTTATTTGGTAAACCGTTTTACCGATTGTATTTGCAGTCCTTTTGAGAAATGCCCAAACTAAAAATGCCCAACTAATATGATTACGTTGAATACGCTGTTTCCTGCATTGACAACGTTCTATCCCAGTAAGTTGCTTAATTTCTCTGTGCATGCTCTCAATTACCCATCGAAAGCCACACTCATCTTGTGCAGCTTTAGAAGATTTGTGAGTTTTGTTATTGGTAACAACATACTCAACTCTGTTGGTAGAAACAGTAAATTTAAACAAATTAACATGCTTATTTTTAGCAAAGCCTTTTATATGAATCTCTACTCCATGCCTGATCTCTTCATCTGAAAATGTCAACTCTTTTACAGCTTTATAAGGTTTAGAATCGTGTGTTTTACTAACGTTTCTATTGGCTTTAATAGGGGCATAATAATATTTCCCCAGAGAGTCAACATGTTGCATAATTTTGTGTGTAGAATACCATGTGTCAAAAAGTACTGTTTGAAAAGGAATCTTCTTGCTATAAACAGCATTATTTAACATGTTTAATAGGTGTTCTAGTTTTGTTGCTCCATCATGATCAGGTGCAAAAATTCGATAATCTATTACCCAAAACTTATTAATATCAGGGTTATAATATACCAGACTCACTACTCCTATACCTTTAGTAACTCTACCTGTAGCTCCACTGTACTGCGATCTTGCAATTTCTATTTGCTTCGTATTCCTTTTATTTAAAACCGTATCATCAAATATTGTATATCCATTAGATGAAAAAATAACATCATTCTTGATGTGTTCCCATAACAAAGAAGGTGTATATTTTTCATTCCTTAAAAATCTATTAATAACATCATGACTACATTTCTTTGCATGTTCAGCGTAGTAGGTTAAACTATAATTCTTTTGGCTAACTATTAAAAATTGACAATAATCTGTCCTATTAATTGGTATTGCTTGCAACTTTATCCTCTTTGACATGTTTAATTATTTTTACAATAATTTATCACTTTTTTACTCATAGCGTAAGTTTTGAAGTTTATCTTACCAAGATTATGTTTCTGCAGGACTTTATGTATAGTAGCCGTAGAAAACGAAATGTTATGTAAACGTTTTAGTTCATTCTGAATACGTCTTGCTCCTAATTTCCTCTCTTGTCGTAACACTAGTATTTGTTGCTCTGATATATCATTTAATTTCTGAAAAGGAAATGTATGCGGTTTCCTGCTTAAAGAATGCAGCTCCTCAATACCCAATAACTCATAACGTTTATACCATTTACGTAAGGTGAATCTTGAAATACCATAATAACTACACACTTTCCCTGCATTACCTGACTCTTAATATAATTTAACCCAACTCAAACATATTTTAATCTTAGAGTCCATTTTGGTATTTTTTATAACTAAATTACATTTGAGCTTACATCCTTATTATAACTATGTCTATAAATCACACAAATGATCAGCTAATACTCTACCATTATTGCCATCACAAGGATAGTGTGATATATTCATATATGACCTCATATTGATTTATGGGTTGTTTCATTGACCGGTATATGCTCAAACTTTGGCTAGGATGAGCATCTATCGGTTTTTTCTTTTCTGTAATAATCTCCTTCTTTGTTCTCTATTACTACATCTCATATAACTAATAATTATATAAGCTTAAAACTTAAGTCAAGAATAATTCATACTTATGAGGTAATAATTATTTTTTATGAAAAATGAATGATGATTTTATGAATTAATATATATGATTGAATAATTATTTTTTATGCAGTATAATTATTATTAACGTGTTATATTTTGATATAGCAAAATTAGTTTTTAACATTTAGTGTATACTCCACACTATTCATCCCAACACTACCAGCCACTCGTCTTATCACATGATAATAGTTATTCCTAATCCAATCAGCCATAAATCTTGTTGGCATTGTTAATGTCAAGGTTTTGGTTTCCTTACACTCGGCAACTTCTGCTTTTGCAAACCAAGCTTGGTCAATATGATCACCCAGCTCCTCCCTCACACCTTTTCTAATTTGATGCCATGCTGTCTCTTCTGCTTTTGCTTCTGATTCCCTAGTTGATCCTAGGTCTCCAATAGATTTGCCATTAGGATCAATATCAAATGTTTTTGTTTTTTGTGGTAGCATTTCTTCTCCTACTTCCTGCACATAATACCCATTAATGCCATATACTGCTTCTAATTGCACACTTAAAGTTGCTATTTGTCTCTCATTTTGTCAACAGCGGTCGAAAAATGATACAGATTTTTAATATGCAACGGCTGAAAATTGATACAGTATCATAAAAAAATTATCTGACAAAACTTACGCTATGAGTAAAAAAGTGATAAATTATTGTAAAAATAATTAAACATGTCAAAGAGGATAAAGTTGCAAGCAATACCAATTAATAGGACAGATTATTGTCAATTTTTAATAGTTAGCCAAAAGAATTATAGTTTAACCTACTACGCTGAACATGCAAAGAAATGTAGTTTTGTTATGGGAACACATCAAGAATGATGTTATTTTTTCATCTAATGGATATACAATATTTGATGATACGGTTTTAAATAAAAGGAATACGAAGCAAATAGAAATTGCAAGATCGCAGTACAGTGGAGCTACAGGTAGAGTTACTAAAGGTATAGGAGTAGTGAGTCTGGTATATTATAACCCTGATATTAATAAGTTTTGGGTAATAGATTATCGAATTTTTGCACCTGATCATGATGGAGCAACAAAACTAGAACACCTATTAAACATGTTAAATAATGCTGTTTATAGCAAGGATTCCTTTTCAAACAGTACTTTTTTTGACACATGGTATTCTACACACAAAATTATGCAACATGTTGACTCTCTGGGGAAATATTATTATGCCCCTATTAAAGCCAATAGAAACGTTAGTAAAACACACGATTCTAAACCTTATAAAGCTGTAAAAGAGTTGACATTTTCAGATGAAGAGATCAGGCATGGAGTAGAGATTCATATAAAAGGCTTTGCTAAAAATAAGCATGTTAATTTGTTTAAATTTACTGTTTCTACCAACAGAGTTGAGTATGTTGTTACCAATAACAAAACTCACAAATCTTCTAAAGCTGCACAAGATGAGTGTGGCTTTCGATGGGTAATTGAGAGCATGCACAGAGAAATTAAGCAACTTACTGGGATAGAACGTTGTCAATGCAGGAAACAGCGTATTCAACGTAATCATATTAGTTGGGCATTTTTAGTTTGGGCATTTCTCAAAAGGACTGCAAATACAATCGGTAAAACGGTTTACCAAATAAAGTTAGGGCTTTTAGATGACTATATGCAACAACAGCTGCGTTCTCCATCTTTACGATATTTAGAACCAAACATAGCGTAAGTTTTGAAGTTTTAAAGACCTCTGTATTACAATTACCTTCAAATATTACAGGAGCAATAAGATTACCATTACAAAGACCAGCTATCATACTTATTCTAAATTTATGTTGATACACCTTTTCTCCATAACACCTTTGTCCTATAATGCTCCATCCATACTCTTTGCAAGCATTATCCTCTATTCTAGATTCATCAAAATATACTAATTTGTCTTTTGTGATGGTTTGTATCTTTGCTATAAATTCATTTCTTAATTTAATATCTCTTTTCAGATGAAAATGAGTTTTTTTATAGCTATAGCCAAGTTTTCTGATTTGTCTTCAAATAGTTACAGATGCAATATTACCCCATTGCTTTGCTAACTCCTTTGATGTTTTATCATATTAGCTTTAAAAAATTCTTTAAAAGATTCTGAATCTTTTATCTTATGACTATGTCCTTTCTGATAACCAGTTGCTGCTTCTAAAGTACCTTGCTTATCTTTTAATTTTTTCCATTTATATATAGTATCACGACTTACATTAAATAATTTACTTACCTTACTTATTCGTATCCCTGCTTCTACAGCTTTTATAACTCTTAGTCTTAGTTCTATTGCATATGCTCGTGCCATATCTCTTTACATGCTTGTTAATATTTGCTTACTATAACATGATACTCTCGCTCTGTCAGTACCTTAATGACTTATGCTATATAGCTCACCATTGGATGCAACAAGGAAAGGAAGAAGCAAGAGAAGAAGCAAAAGCTATTATGGCTAAAAAAATGCTAAAAGAAGGCATACCATTAGATGCTGTTATAAAAATTACAGAATTATCTAAAGAAGATTTAGAAAGATAAAATCACTATATATTTAAGTATTTTGATAAAGACTAAGAATCTCAAAATCTTGCCCTCTTAAAAAGAACTTTTCTGGCAATGTAATTTTTGCTACAAAATTTTTTACTGATTTTCTTGATAAATATATTGTAGCTGTAGTATTACTATGCTCGTCGTTATTTATACGATTTGCAAGTAATGTTATTATTTGCTCTAATTCTACATCATTTTTAGGATAAAGCTGTAAATCAAATTGCTGATTGCTAGTTGCATTCTCAATTGATGAAAAGCTTTTAGCAGTGATTTTAATACCGCCTTCATCTTTAATGATATCGCAATTAACAACTACTAAACTTTTAACGTCAAGTAGATGTACGTAATCTTTTAAAACCTCTTCGCTAAAAATACTTAACTCAAATATATTTTCAGGATCAGAAAGCACTAAGGTAACAAACCTACCTCTTGCTGACATACGAGAATCTTTCTTTTGTATTACACCAGCAATCATTACTCTATTAGTACCATCAGGCAAATTATTATGTAAATCAGCTGAGCTTAAGATATTTAGACGATTAAATATTTCTTTATATTCTGTTAGCGGGTGATTTGAGATAAATAGCCCCATAGCTTCAAATTCATAAAAAGCTAAAGTATTTTTATCAGCGTAATCGCTTGAAACTAATATTTCTTTGCTTAAGCTAGAGACTTTAATTAAACTAAATTGATTAGATGCCTGCTCTTCATGGTAAGAAACCGAATATGCAAGAAGCTTAGAAATGCTTGAAAATAACTGCAATCTATTATCATGTAATTCATCAAAACAGCCAGCTTTAATTAGATTTTCAAGTAATTTACTGTTGATAGCTTTTGGTGGTAATCTCTCAATAAAATCAATGATCGATTTAAAAGCACCTCTTGCATTTCTTTCATCTGTTACTAGCTTACCAAAATTCGGTGTGACTCCTTTTATAGCTCCAAGTGCAAACACTATGGAATGCTCTAAAATACTAAAATATCCATCAGAAATATTAATATTCGGTGCAATAATTTTTATGTTATTATCTTTTGCTTCTTGTAGAAATAAATTAATTTTATCGTGATTATTTAGTTCAAGATTTAAGCATGCAACTACGAATTCTGCTGGATAATTAGCTTTAAGATATGCTGTTTGATATGAAATAGCCCCGTAAGCTGCGGCATGGGCCTTGTTAAAACCATAACCAGCAAATTTAGCAACAGTGGCGAAAATAGATTTAGCTTGAGCCTCAGAAATATTATTAGCTATTGCACCTTTAACAAAAATTTCTTCTTGCTGTTCCATCTCAGCTTTAATTTTTTTACCCATGGCTCTACGAAGCAAATCAGCAGCTCCTAGCGTATAACCAGCTAAAACTTGAGCAATTCTTTGAACTTGTTCTTGATATATCACTACTCCATAAGTTTCTTCTAAGATAGGCTTTAATAACTCATGCAAATAATCAGGCTGCTGTAATTTATGCTTACAAGCTATATAGGTTGGAATATTTTCCATAGGTCCAGGGCGATATAACGCACCAAGAGCTATCAAATCATGTATGGAGTCGGGTTTAAGACGTCTAAGTGCATCTTTCATCCCAACACTTTCAAACTGGAATACGCCGACTCCTTTACCTTTACATAACATTTGATAAGTTTTTTCATCATCAAATGTCATATCGTTAAAATCTATTTCTATATTTTGTTTTTTTAACAATTTCTTACAATTGGTAATAACAGTTAAAGTTTGCAGCCCAAGAAAATCGAACTTAATTAAACCCGCAAGCTCGCAATATTTCATAGAGTAGCCGACTACTAGCATATCGGAGTTAGCATCTTTGTAGACAGGTACTATATCAACTAAATCAGTACCAGCTATTACGATTCCTGCTGCATGTGTTGACGAGTGGCGATGCAGCCCTTCAAGAATTAATGAGGTATCAAGTACTAATTTAATTAATTCTAGCTCACCCTCTAAATTATATAATCCGTTACCTTTAGCAGCATTTGCAAGCTCTGGCACTTCTCGTATTGCCTGCTCAAGAGTGACGGGATTAACTGCACTAAACGGCACTAATTCAGTTAAATAATCCGCAAATTTATAGGGCAGGCTTAGTACTCGTGCTACATCCTTAATTACCGCTTTTGCCTGCATTTTACCGAAAGTTATAATTTGTCCTACTCTATTATTACCATATTTAGAACGTACATAATTAATAACTTCTTCTCGTCTTTCCTGACAAAAATCAATATCGAAGTCAGGCATTGAAATACGATCTGGATTTAAAAATCTTTCAAATAATAGACCAAATTTAATAGGGTCAAGATCAGTAATAAGTAGGCTCCAAGCAACAACTGATCCTGCTCCTGAGCCTCTGCCTGGTCCTACTAAAATACCTTGATTTTTACTCCATTTTATAAAGTCGGATACGATCAAAAAATAACCAGCAAAATTCATACTGCATATAATATTTAGCTCATAATCAAGGCGAGCAAAATACTCAGTTTTAATATTTTCTTGATCTTCTATGGAAATATTTTCAGATTTGAATTTTGTATCAAGTCTTGCAAGTAACCCGTCTTTTGCTTCTTTTCTAATTAAATCAGTTTCACTAATATCTTTAGTAGCAAAATTAGGAAGCATTGGAGGGTTTGTATGGGCAGCAAAATAACAACGCTGTGTTAAATTTACTGTATTTTCGATAGCACTAGGTAGATCGGCAAAAAGCTCTATCATTTCTTTTGCTGATTTAAAATAACAATTCTCGCTAACTGTTTTACGATCAGGATATTCTTTAGTAACACCGGCAGAAATACATAATAATACATCATGTGCATCATGCATGCTTTTTTTGCTGAATAATACTTTATTAGTAGCAACAAGCGGAATATTTAATTTTGATGCTATTTTAATATAATTATCTTCAATAAGTTGCTCTTCCGGTAGATCGTGCCTCATAATTTCAAAGTAGAAACGATCTCCAAAAATTTCTTGCAAGTTTCGTGCAAACATTTCAGCTTGCTCTTCTTTATTAGCAAGCAAGCATTTCCCTATAATACCCTCAGTATAACAACATAATGCTATTAATCCCTCTTGATATTCTTTTAAATTCTCAAAAGTAATATGGTTGCATATTTTACGATCATTCGTGGTAAAGGTGATACTGGATAGTTTAAGCAAATTTTTATAGCCAATTTCATCTTTAGCTATCAATAATATTTCTGCAAAAACGTTTGCTTCATATTGTATGTTTAAAATAACTCCGTGAATGGGCTGCAAACCTTTCTTTATTGCATATAAAGCAAACTCTAGCGATCCAAATAAATTTTCTTTATCTGTTAAGCAAATAGCAGGCATTTTATAAGAAGAGGCAAGCTCCACTATTTTTTCAGTAGTTAATGCACTCGCTAAGAAAGAATAGGAACTTTGCGTTCTTAAATGTATAAATTCAGTTTGCATTTTTAATTAGTGTTAAAGTGTAGGGTTTTGTTGTAGAGTCCTATGTCATTCCTGCGGAAGCAGGAATCTAGGCAAAAATTACAAATACGGCAAATCCTTTAGGATTAAAAGCTCGATTCATCTCGCTTTATGCCGGATTCCCGCCTATGCTGGAATGACATCAGCACTAAATCTTACTTCCTACTTTATAATATTTAAAGCCAATGCTCTTCATTTTATCAGCTTTTAAGATATTCCGTAGATCAATCATTATAGGTGATTTTACCAAGTTGTAAATTTTCTGCCAATCAAGTTCTTGAAATTCACTCCACTCGGTGGTAATAACTATAGCATCAGCAGAATCACAAGCTTTGATTACGGAATCTAGATATAACAAATTTTCATTTTGAAAAGTTTTTTGAGAATTTTCAAGACCCATGGGATCGAATGCCTTAACGTACGCCCCTTTATCTAATAAATTTTTAATGATCTCAATTGCAGGACTTGCTCTAACATCGTCGGTACCTGCTTTGTAGGTTAAGCCTAAAACTGCTATATTCTTACCTTTTAAATCTTCATCTAATAAAGTAGCTATCTTATCTACCATCAGGCTCGGACGCTCTTTATTACTTCTAATCACTGCTTCAAGAATTTTAGAATCTATGTGATTATTCTTAATGATACTATTTAATGCCAAGATATCTTTTGGAAAACATGAGCCTCCAAATCCAGGTCCAGCATTTAGAAAGGCTGTTCCAATTCTTTTATCAAGCCCTATCCCTTTAGATAAATTTTTAATCTCAGCCCCAATTTTCTCGCATAAATTGGCCATCTCATTAATAAAAGCAATTTTAGTAGCTAAAAAACTATTTGAGCCATATTTAATAAGCTCTGCTGTAACTAAATCAGTTACTACTAATTCTGCTCCATTATCCGTTAAAGGCATATAAATCTTTCGTAATATATCCTCTGATTCTTTATTATTTACACCAATCACGATACGATCAGGATATAAAAAATCTTCTACAGCATTCCCTTCACGTAAAAATTCCGGATTTGATGCAACATTAAATGAGAAGCCTTTTTCTTTTAAATAATTAATGATATTATTACAACTATTTGGTGGTACAGTTGATTTGATAACTATTAAACAATCTTTGTTTATATGTAGAGAAATTTTATCTATTGCCTCATAAACATAACTTAAATCGGCTTCGCCTGATTCTTTAGAGGGTGTACCGACTGTTATAAATACTGCTTCGGTATTTTTAAGTTCATCATTATAAAAGCTAGCAAACTTTAACCTTTCATGTTCCAAAGCTTGCATAAAATATTTATCAAGTTTAGCTTCATAAATTGGTAATATTTTCTTATTTAACTTAGAGATTTTGGCTTCATCATTATCAAGACAAGTGACATTATGACCTAGATAGTTCATCATAACACCTGAAACTAATCCCACATAGCCGCTACCAATAAATGTAATATTCATAATTTTTGATGATTTTTTCTAGATTATACTTTATATTTAACAAATATTACAAGTCTAAAACTTGCGTAATCTTTTAATCGATTTATAAACTCGAATGAATTTTCTCAAAAAAGCTTTTATTAGTATTTTTACAACTTTTGCTGCATTGTTTCTAGTTGCATATTTAATTTTTTATAGTGCAAATCATGGACATATGAATAAACCTTTTAAAAGAGTAATTGAATTTTATTTAAGTAAGAATGATATCAAAGCTGTAATAGATGACTTAAATTTTAAAGAAAATCACTTAATAATTAATAAAATTTCTCTATATCTTATAGATAATGCTGAAGGGGAAATTAATGACCTTGATATTACTTTAAATTTCAAAAATCTATTTTCTAATTCATTAATAGAAGCATATTTTAATGTAGCTCAATTTTCGGTAATATCAAATAATAAGGAAGAAATTATAAATACTCAAATAAATGGTGATTACTCCTTAAATATATTCCAAAGAAATATTTTAACTAACATACACCTAACTTCAATAAAAAGTGATATTTTAACAGATGAAAAAGGGGCAGGGCTGCCGCTTGGAAAAGCTATATGTGTTTATAAAACTAGCAATACAAAAAATAACCCTAAAATAGCTGATTGTAATCTGAATTTTGGGAACAAAGCTTCTTTATCTTTAAACAGTAAAGTAACCGATAAAAACATAGATGCCAATGCCAATATAGTAAATATTCCTCTGATAATTTACCAAACAGTAGAAAAAATTATTCCTAACAATCCTGTGATATCCTATTTGCGAGAGCATATAAAACAAGGTCACATTCAAAATGGCGAATTAAGCATTAAACTAGATAGAAAATTTTTAAAAGAAAATATTTTAGAAGATGATAATTTAAAAGCAAATTTGCATATATCAAATTTTGAATATAAATATTATAAAGATTTACCTGCTTTAACTAAAGTTGATACTAATGTAGTTATGTCAGGGGCAGAGGTAAAATTCCTAATTAACGAGGCTTATAGCGGTAACAGCGTTCTATCTAATGGTATTATGACTTTTAAATGGGAAGGACCTATTAAGTCACAATTTGTTTTTAACGCTACTGCTAAAGGTGAAATTAGTGATTTAGTTGATTTTATCCGAAAGGACGCATATCAAAATATTAAAAATGAAGATATTGATTTGAAAGGAATTAAAGGAAATGCCAATTCAATAATAGAGATAATAATTCCTATCAATTCTGAAATCGATAATAGCTATAATATTACCTCAACATTAACTGATATAAATTTTAATACTTTAAGTAATAATATATTGTTACAACAAGGTGAGGCAAAAGGTGTTTTTAGAGATAACCAATTAAATATTACTGGTAAGGGTAAAATCAATAACTATGTAAGTAATTTTACTTACGACCACGATATGGTAGATGAAAACAATAATTGTCTGCTTAAAATAAAAAGTAATATTACAGCAAATAATAAAAGTTTTGGCATATTAAAATTAATGTCAGGTAGTGCTGTTCTAGATTTTGAATATAAAAAGCAAAATAATAATACAACTATTGATCTTAATTCTAACCTTGATAATTTAGAGTTTTATATAGATAAAGTAGCTATCCACAAACAGTTGCGTAAAAAAGCTAATTTAAATATCCATACTAAATTAAGTGATAAGGGCTCAGATAAGAATATCGAATTTAATCTGTCAGGAGATGATAGTTTAAAAATTAGTGGTAATATCTTAGCTAAGAAAGATATTTATAATATATCTCTGTCTTCTATTAATCATAAAAATACAAGATTAAGAGGAAAAATAACCATAGATAGTCATAATCTAAATACTGAAATTTATGGAAGTGTACTAGATCTTTCAAACTCTAATATGATGGAGTTTTTACAAAAAGATAGCGATTCCACACGTAATGTAGTGTTAAAAACTAACATATATAAAATTTTATTAAAAGATAATGTAATTTTAGATAACTTTGATTTAGCAATTAAATGTGATAAAGTACGCTGTTTTTCTGGTTCTCTAAATAGTAATATTTCCAATAATGAAAAAGTGAGAATGTCTCTTACTGCACAAGAAAGCTATGAACAATGGTTAATTGAGTCAGATAATGCTGGAGCATTACTTAAAGGACTTGGGATGTATAGTTCTATGCAAGACGGTTATGCTAAAATTAACCTGAATACTAGAAGATACAAAGTTAAAAAAGGCGATATAATACCAATATTAGATGGTAAATTCTATATAACACGTTTTGCCTTAACCGATACTCCTTTTTTAACAAGATTAGTTTCTTTCGTTTCAATGCCTGGTCTTCTTAGCTCGATAACCAATAATAAGAATATTTCATTTGAAGATATGAACGGTAAATTTAGTTATCAAGGAAATGTAATTACATTATCCAGTGCAGAAGCACACGGACCATTTTTTGACTTTACTATGAAAGGTAATATTGATACCAACCAAAAATTAATTCAAATTAAAGGTAACGTTATCCCATCATTTTTCTTCATTAGTAGTATTGTAACTAAAATACCAGTAGTGGGTAAGATATTTTCTAAAGTTGCACCTTATTCTTTAAAAATACAATATAAATAATATGTTTTTGATAAAGAAAATAAGTATAGATAAAATATATTTACTTGGGATTTTGCTCTTAGGTCTGATTTCCGGTTTCACGTTTAATTTAATTTTTTTTACCGTTCCGTACCAATTATCCGAAGCAAGATATACAACCGATATAATAGGTTTAATATCGCTTGCTGCTTTTCCTTATTGTTTAAAGGTTGTATGGTCTCCCTTTATTGATAAATATTCTATCCCTTTTTTATGTTCTAAATTTGGAGCAAGACGTGGCTGGGTGATAGCATCACAGCTATGCCTAATTTTAGCGATGACCGGATTTTTAAGCTTTAGCCCTTGTGATAATATATATATTACAGCCACTATATTATTTATTATCTCTTTTTGTGCGGCTACTCAGGATATTGTACTTGACGCATACCGCATTGAGAGACCTAATTCACAAAAAGAACTTTCTTTAGTGTTTACTTTCGGCAGTATAGGATTCCGGCTTGGGATGTTACTCGGTAGCGTCGGTGCTTTATATATATCGGTTATTTTTGATTGGAGTACTGTTTATAAATTGGCTATTTGCATTACTCTTCTTGGACCTATAATTGTTTTATGCATTAAAGAACCAAAACAAAAACAACAATCTCATAGAACAAAAGATTTAATAAATCTGAAACAATATTTTGAAGTTATTAAAAGCAGCATTATATCCTTGAAAAACGAACAACGGCATTTATTGTTAATCATGCTATTTGTTTTTTTATATAAAGCCGCTGATTCTATACCTATGGCTATGAGTTCACCTTTGTTATTAGATTTAAGTTTTACTACTCATGAAATAGCTTTTATTTACAAAGCTTACGGATTGCTTATCATGATAGTAGGAGGAGCGTTAGGCGGAATTTTATCAACAAAAATCGGTATATTACGCAGTGTTTTAACCGGCGGCATTATTCAATTACTTTCACCTCTTATGTTCATGATCCTTGCTATTGTCGGATATAACGTAAAAATATTTATAATAACTATTACTACGCAAAATTTTTGCATTGGTTTTGCTGGAACTATTATCTCTATATATTTTGCAAATCTCTGTAATAGTGAATTTGTTGCTACCCAATATTCTATTATAGCATCTTTTAGCTCGGTTAGTCGTATTGTTTTAGCTGCTCTTGGTGGCATTTGTGCAAAATATCTTTCTTGGTCTTTATTCTTTTTTTGTAATACGTTATTTAGTATGTTATTTATACTGGTCTTCTTTAAAGTATATGATAAAAAAATATAAGTGTTATTACATGGATCGAAAAATGTCTTCAGTGTCATCCCGTGGCTTGGGAACTAGATCCAGAATAAAGCGAGATAAAATCGAGCTTTTAGCTCTAAAAATTTACTATATTTATGTTTATTTTACTGGATTCCGTCGACAAGCCACGGGATGACATCGAAAACAAAATTAATTATATTGGAAAGAAAAAGAATGAATAATAAAAAATCTAACCAAGCTGAAAAAAGTATATTAAGAGGCATACAAGAGGCTGTTCTATATTCTAAAGGAAAATTAAAAGGCATAAAAGCAAAAAAACATAACATCTCATTACCTGATGTTGATGTAATTTATAAAAAAAAATAGAAACAGAAGTTTTTATTTATGAAATTATATTCTTTTCAAGAACATTTATCAGAGGTTAAAGTAAGGTTATCCAGAATATTTATTATTTTTATAATTGCATTTGCTATTTGCTATTATTTTAGTGATAATATTTATAGTTTCTTATTGGAGCCACTTGCTAAACTAAGTAAAGATAATTTACGAAATATAATTTATACCGGACTTACCGAGGCATTCTTTACTTATATTAAGCTTGCAGCTTTTGCAGCTTTCGCTATTATTATACCAGTAATTGCTTTAGAATGTTACTTATTCATTAGTCCTGGATTATACTATCATGAGAAAAAAATTATTGCGTTTATTCTTTTTATATCGCCTATTTTATTCTGGTGTGGTAGTATTTTCGTTTTTTATTTCGTAATGCCAAAAGCTTGGAATTTTTTTCTTAGTTTTGAAAAGCGTGATTTAATAGTACCGATAGTTTTAGAAGCTAGGATTAGTGAATATTTAAATCTAGTTATTCATCTAATTATAGCTTTTGGTGTTGCCTTTCAACTTCCAGTTGTTATAATAATATTAAATATATTAAAAATAATTACAATAGAAACGCTTAAGCAAAAAAGACGCTTTGCGATAGTTATTAACTTTATTATTGCAGGAATATTAACTCCTCCAGATATATTAAGCCAGTTTGCTCTTGCAATACCGCTGCTTTTATTATATGAAATTTCAATAATAATATGTAATTATATAGAAAAAACCGAGGTCATAAATGCTAAATATTAAATGGATTAGAGAAAATCAAGAATTATTCGATGAAAAGCTTAGACAGAGATTTATTGAACCTATGGCAAAAAGAATCGAAGAGCTTGATGGTAAAAAAAGAAAAATCACTAATCTAATTCAAGAATTTCAGCACGCACGTAAAGTAAAGTCAAAAATTTTAGGTAACATGAACCCTAAAAGCGGAGAGGAATTTGAGGGATTACAAAGAGATGTCAAGGACATCAATGAAAAACTAGAAGAACTTGAACAAGATTTAAACAATAATAATAAGCTAAATGAGCTATTAAATACTCTTCCTAATATTCCCGATGAAGAAGTGCCATATGGTATTGATGAAAGTATGAATAAATTAATTCGTACTCATGGAGAAGTAGACCTTAATGTTCTAAATAAAAAACAGCATTTTGAACTAGGTGTAAAACTAGACCTAATGGATTTTGAGCAAACGGCAAAAATTTCAGGTGCTAGATTCGTAACATTAAAAGGTGATTTAGCAAAATTAGAGCGTGCTTTAGCCAATTTTATGCTTGATATTCATACTGGAGAGTTCGGTTTTCTTGAAGTGTCGCCTCCAGTGCTAGTTCGAGATAATGCTATGTATAATTCGGGTCAGTTACCTAAATTTGCCGATGAATCTTTTGCAACTACAAACGGTTATAGGCTAATTCCAACTGCAGAAGTATCGTTAGTAAATATGGTTGCCGATACTATTATTCCTCGTGAAAAATTACCTATGAGACTTGTTGCTTATACACCATGCTTTAGATCAGAAGCAGGTAGCAACGGCAGAGATACTAGAGGTATGATTAGATTGCATCAATTTGGTAAAGTAGAGCTTGTATCTATTACAACACCTGAAGAGTCAAAAAATGAGCATGAATATATGACTAATGCTTCAGAAACTATCTTACAAAAACTGGAATTACCTTATCGCACTATGCTACTTTGTACTGGTGATATGGGATTTGCATCACAAAAAACTTATGATATAGAAGTGTGGCTTCCTGGACAAAAACAATATCGTGAAATTGCTAGCTGTTCTAATTGTGGTGATTTTCAAGCACGTAGAATGAAAGCACGATATAAGGAATTTGGTAGTCATGATACTACTTTAGTTCATACCTTAAATGCTTCTGGCTTACCAATTGGTAGAACTATGGTTGCAATTTTAGAAAATTATCAAAATGAAGACGGTTCAATAACCGTACCGGATGTTCTGGTAAATTACATGGGAGGGTTACAAAAAATCACTGTATATAAAGAATAATCATTTATTAAACGTAAATAATTAGGTAAAGTTTTGTAATAATGTTTATTACATGATAAAGTTTTGCAGTAAGTGTTTGCGATTATAGCTTGGTGTTATACTGTGACTGGATCATCATTACATGGCTCGTTTTTCCCGTCATTGCGAGCGACTAAGAGGAGCGTGGCAATCTCATGAAACAGCATATGGTTTCTGAGATTGTGCTTAGTCGAAACTTTCAGTTTCTTCTCGCAATGACGGCTCTCAACCCATGCAACAAAGCCTTCAAGGGATGACAACAAATTAATTTAAATTAAGGTTATTTGTGTTTAGTGGTTTACGAAAGTTTGATAAGGATATATACAATTATAATGCTCCGAATTTTATACCTATAGCATGTCACTATAATGAGCATACTTTGCTTACCAAGGATGGTAAGTTACTACAAATTATTAAAGTTTATGGTATCAGTTCAGAAAAAATTAGCGATAACATACAAAATTTACGTGAAATAATTAGAGCTTCTGTAAAAAAGCATACAAATAGTTATGATTTTGCTTTTTGGATGCATACAATAAGAGAAAGACAAAATTTAGACGATCCTACTCCTTATAAAAAATTATTACCTGCTAACATCCATGCATTATGGCAGAGAAAAAATCACTGGAATGATAAATTTGTTAATACTTTATATATTTCCATAGTACATGATTCTGCCAAGATTAAAATTAAAAATTTTGGCTCCTTGATAAATTCTTTATCAACTAAATTAATCGTAGACTTTGAAAATAAATATTTAGAGTCTGCTGTTCAGAAGCTAGAAAGTCTTGCTAATAATATTTTGAATGACTTAAATGAATTTGATGCAGAAAAGCTTGGTATAACATTTGAAAATGAAAACACATTTTCTGCACCTTTATTTTTATATAACCGAATAGCTAATATTAACGATAGCGATTGTTTAGTACCTATAATAGATTTATCAAGTGCAATAGGTAGAAGTACTTATACGATTAGTGGCGATAAAATGATAGTCACGAATCAGGAACAAAATAAAAAATTTATTTCCTTATTATCTATCAAAGAATATCAAGAATCTCCTTCTGAAGCTCTTGATAAGTTTTTGCAGCTGCCGCTTGAATTAATAATAACCGAGATATTTTACTTTATTGATAAAAAAGTAGTGATTGCTGCTTTAAAGGGACAGGATTATATTTTAAAAATTACTAATGATAATAACTTAATTGAGCATAAAGGGATTAATAAACTTAATGATAATAAATCTTCTTTTGAGTTTTGTAATCAACAAATTTCAATTGCTATTATAGAAGAAGATGAAGATAAACTTACTGCTTCTGTTGCAAAAGCTGCAAGAGAGCTTTTTAAACTTGGTATTGTTCATGTAAAAGAAGACCTTAATATAGAACAAACATTTTGGGCACAATTACCGGCTAATTTTGCTTTCATACGAAGAATGTCGCCTTTATTGTCAGATCATATAGCATCTCTTGCTGCTTTGCACAACTCACCTTTAGGTAGCCAATATACTTCTTGGGGACGAGCATTAACACTACTTAGAACAGAAAGAGGTACTCCTTATTTTATGAATTTTCATGATAAAACTGGTAGGGGTAATACTTGTATTTTTGGTACAGAAAAAACTGGTAAAACAGTATTATTGAACTTTCTAATTTCAGAATCAACTAAGTATGATCCAACAATAATTTATATCTCTAATAGCAATGATTCTAAGATTTTTATCGAAGCATTAGAGGGTACATGGTTAGAGGTTGATAAACAAATTATCAATCCATTTTTAGTAGATGATACAGAAAAATCGCAAGCTTTCATTTTAGAATTTTTAAAAATGTTAAGTGGTCATTATATTTCACCGCTTAATGAAGTAGAGCTAACTTTTTTAGAGAAACTCAGAAGTAAAATTTTATCAATTGATAAGGAAAAGCGAATTTTTTCTGACATCTTAAAATGGGAAGATTTTAAAGAAGAGTGTGGTAGTACAATATTAGATAAATTAAAAGGTTTCACTGAGGGACAATTATATAGCGGTTTATTTGATCAATCAGTTTTTAATATTAATGAAAGCAATATTGTCGGTCTTAATTTATATAAGCTTTCAGATGAGCCTTTTGCTAAGCAATTCTATCCAAGTGAAAGAAAATATTTAGAACAATTTAATAATAACTTAAAAAAACACCAAAATGTTTGTGCTAGTGTAGTTTATGCACTTACTTACCATTTAAGCTTAGTAGGTACTAAACCTAAAATATTTGCTGCAGATAGTTTTGATAAACTCTATAAACCTGAAATTTATAGTGATAATATAAACTTAATTTTTAATAATTTATATGAAAGTAATGGGGTCTTTGTAGGTAATTTTAATTTTATTTATCTTAAAGCATATCCAAAATACACTTTAAAAGCATGGCTTGAGTTAATTAATACTAAAATTATTTTACCGTCTGATGTGAAAATCGAAGATCTAGACGAGATTTTAGGTTTAACAGACTCAGAAATACGTAAGTTATCACAATTAATACTTACTAGTAGAATGTTTTTAATTAATAAAGATAACGAATCTATAGCTTTAGAATTAAGTATAGCAGCATTAACTGGGGTCGTGCGTATTTTATCAAGTAAAAAGGAAGAAATGGCTATCTATAAAGAAGTGCTAGAAAAATACCAAGGACCACCAGATAATTGGATTAATTATCTATATGATGCATTAAACGTAGACTAGTCTACCTTTGATATTTCAAGATTTGGTAAGCCAAATTTCGGGATTCGCCTGTGCTCACGTAGTTATCTACGCTCCCGCAGGCTCACCACTTATTTGACTTCCAAATCATAAAATATCTGCGGTATATGACTACTATGTAACAATATATAACAACTATTTTATAACAATTACTCAAAGTGTTGAAAAAATATTTATTATTTTTTTTGTTTCTATTTTGCTCAATTAATACACATGCCAGTATTTGGGGTGATATAGGTGGTTGTATTACTGATCCTTGTAATTGTGGGCAAAGTGTAAGAACAGAAACTTGGAATAAAGGTCCAAATGAAATAACAAATACATTTAAAACAGGTGCAAATTGTCCTCCTTGGAATAAAAGTGATGGTCGTGATACTGATAATTGTTTATTACAATTCGGTTATCCTGGTAGATTTACACCTTTTGTATTAAATAGATGTGCTCAAGAGTCGCCAGACAGTAGTTATTTTACTCCTAAAATAACTATTAGAATTCAAAGCTGTAATGCTGCTGCTTGTTGGTCTCAGAACGCTAATTTAAACTGGAATGGACAATGCGTATTATGGCCAACCGGTTATGGTTTACCGCTAACTAGAGTTTGTGCCAGAATTGCAGTGCCTGCAATGCCACCTCCTCCTGGAATAAATTCTGATCCTTCCCCTGCTGATCCTGGATATACTGCAGGATTTCATCTTAATAAAGTTGGTTTTACCGATAGTGATGATACTATAGTTGGGGTAGACGGACAAATACTTACTATTTCTTCTCCTAAGCTTTGTGCATATAGTGATCCAGGGCTTGTAAACCTTGTATCAGATTCAGGGGCACATACTGATGCTTTGGATTGGAATCCTAATAGTCAACCACTACATAAAACTACTAAATTGAGTCCAATTGCCCAAGTATTAAAATTTTTAGTTACTACACTCGGCGGGGCAAATATACCGAGTTTACTTTCTAAACTTCTTGGTATGATAAGCCAAGATTCAGAAATAATAAAAGTACTTCAAACTCAACTTAATGCCATAGGTGACCTATTTAATTTTTTTCCTAATGCTGTAATAATACCAATTATTGAAGCTTTTGGTTCTTTAAATGGTTCTGTAGATGATTATTCTTTTGGTTGTGTACAATTACCTTTAGGTCCTTATCCACCACCATTTTGTAAAAGTTTAAACGAGCTAAGTGTTCCTGCAGTCATTAATAATATATGTAGTGTTAAAAATCCTGATGGGACTTTTAATCAATCTTCAGCTGTCTTACCTTGTGTAGTGTCAAATGTTAGAAATAATATTATTAATAATACAGTGCGTGTTAGCTTTAATAATCTTATACCTATTTGTACCGGTACCAATCCTGATCTTAATACTTGTGTACAAATAAATGGGGCATTTACTTCAGCAAGTAGTGCTCACGTAGCCACTGCTTATACAGATTTTATTAAACCTTGCGGTAGCTCTTCAAGTGGTGCTCCTTGCATTAATACAAATATAAAATTACCTTGCAATGTTACTGCTAATGGTTGTAATCAAGGTTTTAGAATAGTATATTCGCAGGTTATGGGTAGCCTTGAAACTCCTAGTGATTATTTTATAAGCGATATACCTGATTGTGGTACTGCAGAAGCAAATAACTCAACTTCTTGTCAAAAAATATGGGGAGCTAATATAGGTCAATTTGTTGATGTAAGCGTAAAATTTCCTGTAGTGCAAAATCAAAATTCAAGTAGTTTAATGCCAATACAGCAAAACTTTACTTTAAATGATAATAATGATAACCCAAGAAGTCTGTATGCTTCTATTAGTAATACTAAAACAGATATACAAGATCCAGCAGATATCTGTGTATTTGAATCGAGTAGTTTAGCAGGATGTGTGCCTAGAGTAAGTGATTCATATAGTTTAGCTACTTATGAATGTGAAAAACAATATTCGGGAATTACTTGCCCAAGTAATAGCTATTATACTCCACAATTCGTTGCTTCTATGCAAGTAATAGATGATAAGGGTAATATTATAGATCAAACTAGCACACTTGTAACCCCATTATCATATGCTGCTGATCCTAATTCTACTGCTACAGAAAGTGTAGTAACGCTTGCTGGTTATAATTATAGCTCCTCTGTTGCATTTATCCCTAAAGATCCGCCAAAATATCCGGATGATAAATATATTGCTATGCCATTTTCAGGTCCTAATGCATTAAACCAGATAACAATTCACGGCGTATATAAAGATAATATACCGCCTTATGACAATAATGGTAATCCAAACTCAAATGCAGTCTATTTAAAATATTTGGAATATATAAATGGTAAATATGTACAAGGTGGAACGCATACCTGCTTAATGCCTAAGAATTTCCAGCATTGTAGTCCTGTACCACCACCACCATCAACAACACCTGGTAATCCTAATAATAATCAACAAATAAATTGTGTGCTTGCTAAATTAGATCAACCAAATACTGTAGATTGTAGCGTATTTAAAAGTAAAGTTGCTAGTTATGCAAATCTTAGTTTATGTGAAAGCACAAGCGGTTGTTCTCAAGTAGAAACTTTATCAGGTGCAGGGAAAGGTATCACTATTTATAGCTGTGCTAACAATAGTAATTGTTATGTTAATAATGATAACCCTAATACTCCTGTGTGTGTCTTAACTACAGACTATTTAAATAGGATAAGTCCTGCATCTAATTTAGGTTCTATATTAGATGCTACTCAATATTACAAAGTTACATTTGACTCTAATAGTAACCCAACATATGATGTTAAGGTTTCAGATGTAAGAGATAAAACTTGGCGAGAATTAAATCTATGTTCGCCTATTTTAGCTCCTGTTTGTTCTGCAATTACTTCTCCACAATCTATTCACGGCAATGCATTATGGCCAGAAACAGATATAGGAGAGTTAGCACAAGGTACATGTCCTCCTAATTGGGTAGAAATAGACCCAAGCAAACCATTACAGCGTTATTGTTTATCAAATTTTGATAATAAAACTATCGAGTTTGAACCTTTAGGACAAAATGTTGGGTGTAGAGAATCAAAAGGACTGCCTATAGAAATTATTGAAAATAATTTTCCTACGGAATTAGTAAATACTCCTTATGATCCTACTACAAAAATCGGTGATTTTATTTTAAATATTGTACCATTACAACCTGATCCTAGCCTTGGAGTAGACGCATTCCCTCGTGATCCTAGAACTTTTATAGATGTATCAAATGAACCAGATGGTAGTAAATTATTTACTATAACATTTAAAGTAACTTTAGATGCTATTATGGCTGATATCGATTATTTTAAAATTCTAGATTTATGGTATGATGATTGTACACTTGTATATGTTAACGGCACAAAAATTCTCAGTGCACCTATAGCTTCTCAAGATTCTTTGGATCAAAAAGCTTATTGTAACAACGGTAATGATCAAGGTATGGCGTTACAAGCTAAAAATTTACCTCTTGATATCAAGCCTTATTTAAAACAAGGAGAAAATACTATAAAATTCCAGCTAAGAGTTATGAATGGTGGAGGATTATATTATCATATGCAATATAAAATGCTGAGATAAGTTATGAGTTGGATTATTTTTTACACCATAATTTTTGCTTTATTAGTACTTGATTTAGGGTTATACATAAAAAAAATGAAGTAATGAGCTTTAAGCAAAGCTTACTCTTTAGCCTTTTCTATTTTATAATATCCTGCTTATTTGGCATTTATATTTATTATAATATGGGAGCAGATAGCACACGTGAATATTATACTTGCTTTCTAATTGAAAAGGCTATGTCGCTTGATAATATCTTTAGTTATCTCAATTATCTTCCAATTTTTTAAGATTCCGCAAAAATATCAACATCGTGTTTTATTCTTTGGCATAATCGGAGTAATACCTTTTAGGGCTGTAATAATTATGGCGGGATTATTCTTATAAATAAATTCTCTTGGTTGTTATATATTTTTGCCGTGATACTTATTGCTACGGGCGTGAAAACTTTTTATGTATCTCACAAAACCTTTGATATACAAAATTCTTATCTTTATAAGTCAATAATAAAATATCTAAATGTTACACCTAACCTTGAGGGAGATAAATTCTTTGTTACACGTAACAAAAAACTATATGTTACTCCTCTTTTCATATCATTAATATTAATAGAAGCAATAGATTTAGTCTTTGCCATAGATAGTATACCCGCTATATTTGCTATTACTAATGATGCTTATATTATTTATACCTCAAATATTTTTGCTATTTTAGGGCTTAGAGCTTTATTCTTCTGTCTTGCAGAAATTGTTGAACGATTTAGCTATATCAAATATTCCTTAGCATTAATTTTAATATTTATCGGAATTAAAATATTTATTCATCATTATATAGCCATTCCAGCTTATATTTCTTTAACTGTTACTATTACTTTATTGCTATTAGGCATATTTGCTTCTGTAATTAGAAAAATATAGTTGACCGCTAATAGGCTAAAGATATAATATCCTTAAAAATTTTTCCAAGATAAATATAATGATCAAATTACTACAATTATTTACTGTTGCTTTATCCATTTTTACTACTAATGCTGTTTTTGCCGAAGAAAATATAAACGAGCAAACCGGCTTTTATATAGGAGGAGAAGGCGGCGTAGTTGAACCTGTTATTAGTAAATTTCGCCATAAACATTCTAATACCGAAATTATTTTAAAAAGAGCAGGTATGTATAGCGGAAAAATCGGTTATACGATTTATCCACAAATATCTGTCGAATTCTCGGCAACTTATCAACCTAAACATCGTCTGCATTACGTGTTACCGCCGCAAAATTTAAGCAATGGTTTAACTATACCTAAAACTCCTGGGAATACTAAAGTATTTTCGAACATATATATGTTAAATCTTATTTATGACTTAGAAGAGATGAATGGTATTACTCCTTTCGTAATAATAGGTGGTGGTATAGCTCAGGTAAAAGTTAAGCCTACCTCTTCAAAATGGGATGTGATAAATAGTGATTATTTTAAAGTAAGAAAAACACATAAGAATTGTGTTGCGTGGCAAGCAGGACTCGGAGTTTCAAAATCTCTTTCTTCAAATTTTAGTGTAGATCTAACTGCAAAATTACAAACAGTATATCGGGTGAGAATTAATTATGACACACTTGATATGAAAACAGGACAATTTTTACCCGCAAAACCTATTAAAAAAACTATAGGTGTTGGAGAATTTGGTATAGGATTTACTTATAGATTGCCATTTTAAAGATTCTGTGAAATATTTATATGGTAGCTTTGTCATTGCAAGGAGCGAAGCTTTGTTGCAAGGATCAAGAGTTGTCTGAGCTATGCGAATGAAATGAGTGTGGCAATCCAGAAAAAATAATAAAAAATGCTATAAGTTAGCATTTTTTATACTTTTTTGCTTCGTCAATTACTTCGTAATTTCCTCGCAATGACGGAAAAACCGAGTCATGCAACAAAGCTTCGCTCCTCGTAATGACGCTAATTATCGCAACTGTACTAATTAATCTAACTTATAAGGAAAAAATATGTCTTCAAAAGCTAGTAATTCTTCAAATCTTCCTAATGGTCACGATAAAACAACGAAAGAAAAGCATAATACTTATGACGAAGTGCCGTATGAAAGCTATCCATATTTCTTTACTAATCCTTTTCATTTAAGCACTTTTGCGACTCTTTTCGGTGTAGATGCCCCTAATGTGGAAACCGCAAAAATATTAGAGTTAGGTTGTGCTGCTGGTGGTAATTTAATTCCTCATGCTGTTCTTTATCCAAAAGCTCATTTTGTTGGTATTGATTTATCTAAAGTACAAATTGACGAAGCAAATAAAACTGTAAAAGAACTTGGACTGAAAAATATAGAATTTCATAATTGTTCTATACTTGATATTGATGATTCTTTGAATAAGTTTGATTATATAATTTGTCACGGTGTAATGTCTTGGGTAGCAAAAAACGTTAGAGATAAAATTTTTGATGTATGTAATAAAAACCTAAGCAAAAACGGTATAGCATATATCAGTTATAACACTTTACCTGGTTGGAATATGGTTTGTACAGTTAGAGATATGATGCTTTATCATTCTAATTCATTTGCAAATGTACGTGATAAAATAGCTCAGTCTAGATTACTATTAGATTTTGTTAAGGATAGCTTAGAGAATTCAAAAACACCTTATGCTGAAGTATTAAAAACTGAAGCTGGATTATTATCGAAACAAACAGATCATTATTTACTTCATAATCATTTAGAAGAAGAAAATGCTCAGTTTTACTTCCATGAATTTATGGAAGAGGCAAGGAAGCATAATTTACAATATTTAGCTGATTGTAACCTTTCTACTATGTATTTAGGTAATATGCCGCAAAAAGTAGTAGAGCAGTTATAAAGTCGTAAATGATATAGTTAGAACTGAACAATATATGGATTTCATTACAAATCGTCGTTTTAGAGCTACTTTATTATGTCATAATGATGTAAAAATCAACAGAAATATTAATAACGAAGACATAATGAAATTTAATATGATCTTCAACGTCGTTCCTGAAAAATCGCTTAAAGAGGTTGATCTTAATAATGCTTCTGAAAGCTTAGCATTCTTTTTGAACGGCAATAAAGATAGTAATTTAACAACTGCTTCACCCTACATGAAAGCTATTTTATATACTTTTAGTGAGCATCTTAATAACCCTCTAAGTTTTGAGAAAATAACCGAGGAAGCTAATAAAAAGCTACATGGTACTAAATTAAATGAAATAAAAGCTGAGCTTTTAGAAAATGCAATGAAGTTAGTATTACAAGGTTACATTAATATCACTACTCAGAAACATAGAGAAACACCTGAGCTTGATAAGCCTAAAACTACAAAGCTTGTGATACATCAAGCAATCCATACTCCTTATATGTGGGTTACAAATTTAAAACATGAGCCAGTAGGGGTTAATTTCTTTGAAAAACTTGCTATTAGATATATGGATGGTAAGCATGATAAGAAAGCTATTATTGACGCAGTGATGGGTCATGTAGTAAAAGGTGAAATAAATTTAAGCAAAGACGGACAAAAAATAGAAGATCAAGAAGTGATACGTAAAGAACTCGAGGTCTTATTTATACCAATGATTGACAAGTTTGCCGCTAACGCTTTATTGGTTTAATATATAATCCGTCATTGCGAGTGACTGCAAGGAGCGTGGCAATCTTAGGATATTTGACAAGATTGCTGAGTCGATGCCATGCATCTCCTCGCAATGATGTGAGGAAACATAATATAATAACTCATGCCAATATTTTTTTATTTATTTACAACATTAATCATAATTAGCAGTCTATGCGTTGTTTTGAGCAAAAATTCCGTATACTCAGTATTATGGTTAATTTTTGCCTTTATTAACGGCTCTGGACTTATGATATTGCTTGGTGCAGAATTTTTAGCAATGATGCTAATAGTCATATATGTCGGAGCAGTAGCAGTATTATTTTTATTTTTGATAATGATGCTGGATATGCATTTTAATAAAGCTATAATTCAGCTAAAGGAAAAGCCTATCTTAAGCATTTTTGTATCTTTGATTATGTTTGCTGATTTAGTAGTGATTATTTTACTTGGTACTAAAAATATTCATTTTAGTTCTGATTTATCATTTGCCATAGCAAGTGATGTATCAAATACTAAAGCAATAGGAAAAATATTATATACTGATTTTATGATACCTTTCCAAATCGCAGGGCTTATTTTATTTGTTGCCATGATTGGTTGTATTACCTTAACTCTTAGAAAACGTGACGGAGTAAAGCGTCAAAATATCACAAAACAACTTTCGCATAATAAGGAAAATGCTGTATTAATGACAAAGCCTCTTATAAATAAAGGAATTGAGAATATCAAATATGAATGAATATATAGGGCTTAATCACTATTTGATCTTAAGCAGTTTAGTGTTTACTATCGGAATGCTTGGATTATTTATGCACCGCAAAAATATTATCAATATATTAATGTCGATTGAACTAATGCTGCTTGCAGTTAATATAAATTTTGTTGCTTTCTCGGTATATATGCAAGAATTATCAGGGCAGATTTTTAGCATTATAATTCTAACTATAGCTGCTGCTGAAACTTCTATTGGTCTTGCGATATTACTGATATATTTCCGTAATAAAGGCTCGATTGAAGTCACAGATATCAATCAGATGAGAGGATAAAGATGTATCAAAGTATTGCTATAATGATTATTGTATTACCTCTTGCTTCCGCTTTAATAAACGGATTATTTGTAAGAAGAATAGATAAAAAACTAGCGTCTATAGTTGCAACATCGTTTTTATCTTTATCAGCATTATTTGCATTAATAATATTTAATCACACAGGATTAAACGGGCATATAATCCATATAAAATTATTGCCATGGATTGAAGTTAGCCAATTTAAGGTAGATTGGTCGATTTATATAGATCAGCTAACAAGCATAATGTTTATAGCCGTCACATGGGTATCTAGCGTCGTGCATATTTATTCTCTCGGCTATATGGCAGAAGAAGATAAGGGGATAGTACGTTTCTTATCTTTCCTGTCATTGTTTACTTTCTTTATGCTAATGCTAGTATCGGCGCATAATTTCTTACAATTATTTTTTGGTTGGGAGGGAGTTGGCGTCTGTTCGTATTTATTAATTGGTTTTTGGTACTCAAAAGAATCAGCAAATAAAGCAGCTATTAAAGCTTTTATAGCAAATAGAGTTGGAGATTTTGCCTTTATTTTAGGCGTAATAACGATTATTTTTTATTGTCATTCAGCAAATTATGAGGATGTATTTTTGCTTGCTCCAAAATTAGCTAATACAAAAATATTGCTAGCTGATTTTGAAATTTCTATCCTTGATATTGCCTGCTTATTGTTATTCATCGGTTGTATGGGTAAATCGGCACAGATAGGCTTGCATGTATGGCTTTCTGATGCAATGGAAGGACCTACTCCTGTATCTGCACTGATTCACGCAGCAACTATGGTAACGGCAGGAGTGTTTTTAGTAGCACGCTGTTCATATTTGTTTGAATACAGCCCTATGGTGCTACAATTCATCACGATCATCGGCGGTATTACTTGCCTTTTTGCTGCAAGCATTGCCATTATGCAAAACGATATCAAAAAAATTATTGCCTATTCAACTTGTAGCCAGCTTGGTTATATGTTTATGGCTTGCGGAGTATCAGCATATAATAGTGGTATATTTCATTTAGTAACGCATGCCTTTTTTAAAGCATTACTATTTTTATCAGCTGGCAGCGTTATACATGCAGTTCATCAGCAGGATATATTTAAAATGGGTGAGCTGCGAAATAAGATGCCTATAACTTATGGAAATTTTTTAATCGGTTCGCTTGCGTTAATAGGGATCTATCCGCTTGCAGGGTTTTATTCAAAAGATTCGATCTTGGAAGCGGTTTATAGCAGCGGATCATTTATGTTTATATTTGGTATATTAGCTGCAATACTTACCGCTATTTACTCAATGAAAATTATTATGTTGGTATTCCACGGCAAAACTAGACTAGAAAAAAATGTTTTCGAACACGCTCATGAACCACCTAAAGTAATGAATAATCCCCTTACATTATTGGTGGCAGGAAGCTTTTTTAGCGGGATGATTGGTTATTATCTGCTTTCGATGGATAAATCAAATGGTTATTTCCATGATAGTTTACTTAATTTACAAGCTTATAAGCTATTAATTACTCATCCACCTTTGCATATTAAATTATTACCAATGATAGTGGGAATAATAGGGATTGTTGCAGGGATTTATTTATATAAATCAGATGTTGTTATATCATTCCCGCGTAGGCGGGAATCCAGTAAAGATAATTACTTTACCAAAATATTAACTAATAAATATTATTTTGATGAGCTATATAATTTCTTAATAGTAAAACCTATTAACTGCTTAGCTTGTTTATTTTATTCTGGTGATCAAAAAATAATTGATCGTTTTGGTCCGAATGGTTTTGCAAGGAGTGTTAATTGTTTTAGTACTTTAACCGGTAAAACCCAAACTGGATATGTTTTTAATTATACTTTATATATAGTGTTGTTTGTTGTTGTAACAATTAGTTACTTTGTTTGGTTAGTTGTAGTGTAGTGTCATTACCGCTTAAGGCTTGCCCACGTGGATTATTTTCCCCTGTCATCCCGTGATTTATGAACTAGATGACTACCTTAGGGCGTTTTTCGATCCACGTGGGCAAGCCTTAAGCGAGAATAACATATGAGCCATTGCCATTGCTAAGAATGACAAAAAACTTATAAAATCTTAAAAAAATGTTAGAATTACCAATTATATCTATTACTATCTTCTTGCCGCTAATAAGCGTGCTATATATTTTGCTATTTATTAGTCAAAGCAAAAAACCCGATAAGCAAATACATACAATGTATGTTGCGGTGCTGAGTAGTGTTTTAACATTTATCTCAACTATATATATATTAATAGAATTTGATTCATCTAACCCTGCTTATCAATTTGTTGAACGATATAGCTGGCTTGATAAAATTGGGCTTGAATTCCATGTAGGTATTGATGGTATATCAATATTTTTCGTAAGCTTAACTTCCTTTCTCACTCTTATTTGCATTATTGGGAGCTTATTTACTGTTAAAAAATATATTAAAGAATATTTGGTATGTTTTTTATTAATGGAATCCTTTTGTATAGGGGCATTTACCTCAATAAATTTATTATTATTCTACTTATTTTTCGAAGTAATATTAGTACCAATGTATATTATTATCGGAGTATGGGGCGGTGAGAATAGAATATATGCGGCTGTTAAATTCTTCTTATATACTTTCTTTGGTTCGGTATTTTTCTTATTATCGATAATATATATTTATAGTAAGATTCACAGCTTTGATTTAAGCAATATTGGCGAATTTACTAATAATTTCCCTTTGCATGTGCAGCAAATTTTATGGTGGGCTATTTTTATCGCCTTTGCCATCAAAATTCCTATGATTCCGTTTCACACATGGTTACCTGACGCTCACGTACAAGCCCCTACCAGCGGCTCAGTTATTCTTGCTGGTATTTTGCTAAAACTTGGTGGCTATGGTTTTTTAAGGGTATTACTGCCACTTCTACCTAACGCATCGCAAGAATTTGCAATTTATGTAATTTGGCTTAGTGTTATTGCTATAATAGATGCCTCCCTTGTCGCATTAGCTCAAAAAGATATGAAGAAAATGATTGCTTATTCGTCTATTGCTCATATGGGTTATGTTACGATAGGTATTTTTAGCTTTACTGATAGCGGAATTAGCGGGGCATTATTCCAAATGTTAAGCCATGGTATAATCTCTTCCTGCTTATTCTTAATAGTTGGCACTTTATATGAAAGGTTACATACTAAAGAGATAGCTAAATATGGTGGTGTTGCAAGTAAAATGCCGGTGCTTGCCACGTTTTTTATGATTGCAATGCTTGGCTCTGTTGGCTTGCCAGGAACTAGCGGATTTATCGGTGAGTTTTTAAGCCTACTTGGAATTTATAAGGTAAATGTAATAGCAACTTTCTTAGCAGCTCTTGGTATAATTCTTGGTGCTGTTTATATGCTGAAGCTATATAAAGAAGTTATGCTGGGCGAAGTTACTAATAAAGAAATCATTAATTTCAGAGATTTATATAGTTACGAAATAATCTCAATTTCCCCTTTAATATTACTAATTATTTATTTCGGTCTAATGCCAAGTTCTATTTTAAATGTATTTCATTTGTCGGTAGAGAATTTGTTAGTTAAATTTTTCTAGTTGATTATAAAAGATTCAAGTGTTACTCTAATTATAGAACTTTAAATTGAGGTCTATATGTTAAAAAGAACAGAAAAAGAAGCTAAAAAAGTAAATGAGAAGTTAGATGATGCAAGTAGAGCAGTTGGTCAAGATGTTAATGAAGCAACAGGGATAAATGTAAGCCATGTTGTTAATCCAGAAGCATCTGACCATAAAGAAGCTTTAAGAAATGCTCGTGAAAAATTAGGAATCGGTAACAGCCAAGAAAAGGATAATACAGAACTTGCTGGGGATAATGATGAAGTTGAGTTAAACTCATGAAATCTAAACCTAATATATTATCTACAATTTTCTCTAAATTATTATCGGTAGAAGAAATGGCAAATGAAAATTTGCCATCTTCTGCTAATAACGTAACTGATATAAGCGGGGAAAGCCAATCTCTGGAAAATAATCCTAATCATGATATAGTATTATTAGAGCTATACTAAGATGCTATCATTTCACCAATTAAAATTTAATATATATCAAAAACAATTATTTGATAATTTAAGTATTACTTTTTTAGATTCTGCTATTACTTATATAAAAGGAGCTAATGGTTGTGGTAAAACTTCGCTATTACGCATGGTAGCGGGCATTATGCAGCCAAGTAACGGTAATATTTTCTACAGAAATCTTAATATTAACAATATTGCTAAGCCTTATTGCACTTATATTGGTCATAATTCAGGTCTAAAGCTTGAGATGACTGTTTTTGAAAATCTAAAATTTTGGTCAGAGATTTATAATTCAGTGGAAACTTTAGATGCTGCCATTCATTATTTTAAATTATATGACTTATTAGATGAAAAATGCTATACTTTATCCAGTGGATTACAGAAAGTTGTAGCTTTAGCAAGGCTTATTGCTTGCCAGTCGGATCTATGGTTGCTTGATGAAGTTGAAACTAATTTAAGTAAAGAAAATAGAGATTTACTAAATAACTTAATTGTCATGAAAGCAAATAGTGGCGGTATTGTACTTCTATCTTCTCACACCGAAAATCATATTAAATCAGCACAAATATTACAACTTACTTGAAGTATTAAATGAAATACTATAAAGTCAAAAAGTTCATAACTTTTTATTTATAGGAGTATAACTATGCAAGTAATAAAAGCTTTAGAACAGGTTTTAGCAGATAGCTACGCCTTATATTTTAAAACACAAAATTATCATTGGAATGTTGAAGGGGCTGAATTTAGAAGCCTGCATTTATTATTCGAAGGGCAATATGAAGATTTGGCAGAAAGTCTAGATGAGCTAGCTGAAAGAATAAGAACTTTAGATGCTAAAGTTCCGGCATTATCAAATTTAATAAAACTAGCATCTATAAGTGAGTCAAACCCTAATGCTTCTGCAAATGAAATGCTAAAAAGCCTTGTAAAAGATCAGGAAATCATTAGAGATACTTTATATAAAGGTCTAAAAATAGCCCAATCAGAGGGTGACGAGGGAACTGCCGATATGATTATTGGACGGATTAAAGTGCACGAGAAAAATAGATGGATGCTGAAAAGCAGTATACTCATTTAATTTGAAAAATTGGCTACGTCGCTTCTCATTTTTGATCCTCACTTTACTCGCGTGTACGCTGCGGTCAAAAATTCCGAGGCTTCTTGCTCTTTTCCAAATTAAACTTCGTCTACTGTATTTCACTTATAATTAACATTCAGTAAGTAATAAAACCAACCAACAAAAATAAGAACAACATGGAACAATATGATATAGCCGTGATAGGTGGTGGACCTGGCGGGTATGTTGCTGCAATTAGAGCAGTGCAATTAAAGAAAAAAGTTGTGTTAATAGAGAAAGAGCATTTAGGCGGAGTGTGCCTTAATTGGGGATGTATTCCGACGAAATCCCTACTTAAATCTGCTGAAGTGTTTGAGTATATAAAACACGCTAAAGATTATGGCGTTGATGCTGGTTCTGCTAAAATCGATATTAAGAAGATAGTTGAGCGTTCTAGAGAAATTTCAAATAAGCTAGCTAGCGGTGTTAAGATGCTACTTAAGAAAAATACAGTTACTGTTATAGATGGAGTAGCAAAGCTTGAAGCAAATAAGGTAATAAATATTAATGATAACCTTAAAATAAAAGCAGATAATATTATTATCGCTACCGGAGCAAGAGCTAGAGTTTTAAAAGGATTCGAGCCAGATGGTAAACAAATTTGGACTTCAAGGGAAGCTATGATACCGCAGCATGTGCCAAAATCTATGATTATCGTAGGTTCAGGTGCAATTGGTATAGAATTCGCCTCATTTTATAATGCTATCGGGGTGGATGTTACAGTAATTGAAGCTCATAGCAAAATATTACCGATGGAAGATATAGAGATTTCAAACCTTGCCCATAAAAGTTTTGAGAAGAAAGGTATAAAGATTATTACAAATGCTAAGCTAATTAAGCAAACAAAATCGAAAGATGGTTTAGAAGTCGAGCTAGAGATGGCTGGTAAAACACAAAAATTACAAGCTGAAATTCTGCTTATGGCGGTAGGTATTGTGGCAAATACTGAAAATCTAGGGCTAGAGAAGACAAAAGTTAAAGTAGAAAATGGTTATATAGTTGCTAATGGTTTGATGCAAACAGCGGAAGCAGGGATTTACGCAATAGGAGACGTAGCAGGTGCACCTTGTTTAGCACATAAAGCAAGCCATGAGGGCATTATTGCAGCGGAAAGTATAGTGGGCTTAAAGCCTCATGCTATCAATAAGCACAATATTCCTGGCTGTACCTATTCTTCACCACAAATAGCAAGTGTTGGTTTGACAGAAGAAGCTGCAAAAGCCTTAGGCTATGAACTAAAAATTGGTAGGTTTCCTTTTATGGCGAATGGTAAAGCTTTGGTTGGCGGGGATAGCGAAGGGTTGATCAAAACTATATTTGATGCTAAGACTGGTGAGCTACTTGGGGCACATATGATAGGTTTGGAAGTTACCGAATTAATACAAGGATATGTAGTTTCAAAGAATTTAGAGGGAACAGAGCTTGATTTAATTAATACCATATTCCCACATCCGACTTTATCGGAAATGATGCATGAGTCGGTGCTAGCTGCTTACGAAAGGGCTATTCATATATAAAAATTAGGAAAATGAATAAAGATATTTTAACTCAGAATTATGCAGTTGCGTTATTTGATAATGCTAAATCTGATAATACTCAAGATAAGATACTTGAAGAAGTCAATCTAGTGACTAGCATTATTGAAGATAATATAGAGGTTAAAGAGCTGTTATCTTCCCCTATAGTAAATAAAGTTGATAAAATTGGCGTGATTAATTCGCTGGTAAAAAATATTAAAATCAACAAAATAATGCAAAATTTCTTATTATTGTTGATAAAAAATTCCCGTACTTCTATCTTAGCAGATATAGCAAACACATATAGTAAATTATTATATGAAAGCAAGAATATTAAAATAGTGCAGGTAATTTCTGCAAGTAAATTGCAGCTAAAAGAACAAGAATGGGTTAAAACAAATATCGAAAAAGAGCTAAAGCAAGAAACAAAAATAAATTTTGAAATAGACCCTACTATTATGGGAGGGATCGTAATTAAATATGATAGTATCCTGCAAGATTATTCAATAAAAGGTAGTTTGGATAAGATAGCTAAAAGTTTAAAGAAAGTTGAGCTTAAGGTTTCTGGTTAAGCTTTATGTCATTTCCGCAAAAGCGGGAATCCAGCAATTGTAAAATACAAATATACTAAAATCTTAAAATTAAAATCTTGATTTATCTCAATTTTTTCTGGATCCCGTGGACAAGCCACGGGATGAAAATGGAATAATTAAAAAAACATAAACCATATGAAACTAAAACCTATTGAAGTAGCTGATATATTAAAAAAAGAGATAGCAAATATCAATTGCTTAAGCGAGCTTGAAGAAGTAGGGCAAGTAATAAATGTTGGTGATGGTATAGCAAAAATTTATGGTCTTGCAAATGTACAATCTGGTGAAGTAGTGGAATTTGAATCAGGTGTTAAAGGGCTGGTTTTAAATTTAGAGAATGATAGCGTTGGTGTTGTGATTATGGGTGAGGATAATCAGGTACAGCAAGGTGATAAGGTTAAAAGAACCAAAGTAGTGCTAGAAGTACCGGTAGGAGCTGCTTTGCTTGGCAGAGTTGTTGATGCACTCGGTAACCCTATTGATGGTAAAGGTGATATTAAGAGCAAAGAATATCGCCATATTGAAATGAAAGCCCCGGGAATAATCGATAGAACTAGTGTTAGTGAGCCTGTGCAAACCGGTATAAAGGCTATTGATTCATTAATCCCGATAGGAAGAGGACAAAGAGAATTAATAATAGGTGATAGACAAACTGGAAAAACAGCAATAGCTATCGATACTATTATTAACCAAAAGCAAGCTCATTCACTAAAAAATGAGAAAGATAAATTTTATTGTATTTATGTAGCAATAGGGCAAAAAAGATCAAGCGTTGCCCAGATAGTAAAAAAGCTGGAAGATGCTGGGGCAATGGATTATACAATCATTGTTTCGGCTACTGCTTCGGAAGCTGCTGCATTACAATTTGTTGCTCCTTATGCCGCATGTAGTATGGGTGAGTATTTCCGTGATAACGGCAAACATGCACTTATTATTTATGATGATTTAAGTAAACATGCTGTCGCATATAGACAAATTTCACTATTACTTAGAAGACCACCTGGACGTGAAGCATATCCTGGTGACGTGTTTTATTTGCATTCAAGATTACTTGAGCGAGCCGCTAAAATGTCAGAGGAAAAAGGCGGCGGCTCACTTACTGCACTACCTATAATCGAAACCCAAGCAGGTGACGTATCTGCTTATATTCCAACAAACGTAATTTCTATTACTGATGGTCAAATTTTCTTAGAAAGTGAGCTATTTTATAAAGGTATAAGACCGGCTGTTAATGTCGGAATTTCGGTAAGCCGTGTTGGTTCTGCAGCACAAATAAAAGCTATGAAGCAGGTTGCAGGCTCGATAAAGCTTGAATTAGCCCAGTTTAGAGAACTTGAGTCTTTTTCACAATTTGGTTCAGATTTAGATTCTGCCACTAAAGCACAAATCGAACATGGTAAGAGACTCGTTGAGATATTAAAACAAGCACAATATCATCCTTTTTCAGTCGAAGAGCAGATAATAAGTATTTATGCTGGAACTAAAAAATATTTAATTAATATACCTATAGAAAGAATTAAGGAATTTGAAGAAAAAATGCTTAGTAAGATAAAGCAGAATCAAAAAGATATTTTAGAGTCAATAAAAAGTGAAAAGCGTATCACTGAAGAAAATGAACAGAAATTAAAAACATTTTTAGAGAATTTTGCTAAAGATTTTATTAAAGCCAATTAATTTTTATGTCAAATTTAAAACAGCTAAGAACTAGAATAAAAAGCGTTAAATCTACACAAAAGATTACTAAAGCAATGCAATTAGTTTCGGCTTCTAAATTGACAAAAATAAAAAATCAAATAGCTCATTCAAATTTTTATGTTGAAGCTATTAGTAAAATGATGTCTACTGTATTATCCGCTGATATTTATGATTTTCCTATAGAAGCACAAAAATTTTTCAATACAGAAACCAACAAAGCAAATTTGCTAATAGTTATGACGTCTGAGCGTGGTTTGTGCGGAACGTTTAATTATATGATAATTAAACAAGTAAAAACTGATATTGAAAACTTAAAAAGTAAAGGCGAAAAAATCAAGCTTATTATTATCGGGAAAAAAGGTTATGAGGCATTAAAAAAGCCTTATGGAGATTATATTGATAGTTATTTTAACTTGCCAAAAAACCATGATGAAAATCTAATGTTGCAAATAAAGCAAAAGATTATGGCATTAGTAACAAGTTTAGAAGTAAGTAATTGTACTATTTATTTCAATAAATTTAAAAATGCTATGACTCAAATAATGACGAAGCAGCAAATCTTACTAATAGAAAAATATCATGATGATTCAAAGATAGAGGGAGCTAATGATATTTATGAGTATGAGGGAGAAAATCTAATTTCCAATTTGATTAATTTATATGTTAATTCACAAATAAATTATGCACTACTACAAAATAGAGCAAGTGAAGAAGGATCAAGAATGACTGCTATGGAAAATGCTACAAATAATGCTCATGATATAATTAATAAATTGGTATTAAAGTTAAATAGGTCAAGACAAGCAATTATTACTACGGAGTTAATAGAGATCATAGCGGGTTCTGAAGCGGTTTGACTAACTGTCATCCCGTGGACAAGCCACGGAATGACAAAGTAACAACATTATCTTAACAAAAGAAAAAATAATGAAAAAAAATATCGGGAAGATTACTCAAATTATTTCAGCGGTAGTTGACGTGAAATTTACCAATAAAGGTAAATTACCGCCGATTTTAAATGCTCTTGAGTGCTATAACGGTGAACAAAGAATAGTGTTAGAGATAGCTCAGCATATAGGTGATGATACAGTGCGTTGTATCGCTATGGACTCCACGGAAGGATTAGTGCGAGGTATGGAAGTAGTAGACACCGGTAGCCCGATTAGTATTCCGGTAGGAATCGAAACGTTAGGACGAATTATGAATGTCGTAGGCGAACCGATTGACGGCAAAGGAAAGATTAAAGGCTCAAGCATTTCGTCTATATATAAATCTGCACCTAGCTTTACTCAGCAGTCAACTGATCGTAATATATTAGTAACTGGCATTAAAGTTGTTGATTTACTTGCCCCTTATACTAAAGGCGGTAAGATAGGGCTATTTGGTGGTGCGGGGGTGGGTAAAACCGTGCTTATAATGGAGCTGATCAATAATGTTGCGAAAGCTCATGGTGGATATACCGTATTTGCTGGAGTTGGTGAGAGAACTAGAGAGGGTAACGATCTTTATCATGAAATGATCGATTCAGGAGTTATTAATCTTGAAGAGCCTGAAAAATCAAAAGTAGCTTTAGTTTATGGGCAGATGAACGAACCACCAGGTGCAAGAGCAAGGGTTGCATTAACGGGGCTTACTGTTGTGGAGAGTTTTAGAGATATGAACGAGGGGCAAGATGTTCTGTTTTTCATCGATAATATATTCCGTTTTACACAAGCAGGTTCAGAAGTATCGGCGTTGCTTGGTAGAATCCCGTCAGCAGTGGGTTATCAACCGACTCTTGCAACCGATATGGGTGAATTGCAAGAGCGTATTACCTCTACCAAACATGGCTCAATAACTTCTGTGCAGGCTATATATGTGCCGGCAGATGATTTAACCGATCCTGCTCCAGCGACGTCTTTCGCACATTTAGATGCAACAACAGTGCTTAGCCGTCAGATAGCAGAGCTTGGAATTTATCCGGCAGTTGACCCTCTAGATAGTACTTCGCAGGTGCTTGATCCGATGATTGTCGGGGAAGAGCATTATAATGTAGCAAGAAAAGTGCAGCAAATATTGCAAACTTATAAATCTCTACAAGATATTATTGCTATTCTAGGTATGGATGAGTTATCTGAAGAAGATAAACTAACAGTATCACGTGCAAGAAAAATACAGCGTTTCTTGTCGCAACCTTTCCATGTAGCTGAGGTATTTACAGGAGCCCAAGGAAAATTTGTTAATTTAGCGGATACTATAGCAGGCTTTAAAGGGCTTACAGAAGGTAAATATGATGATTTACCGGAAGCAGCTTTTTATATGGTGGGGACTATAGAAGAGGCGTTGGAGAAAGCGAAGACACTGAAATAAATTGTTATCCCTATTTCCTGTCATTGCGAGGAGATGCGTAGCATCGACGCAGCAATCTCATAAAACAGTATAATACTCCTGAGATTGCCACGCTCCTTACAGTCGCTCGCAATGACAAAAAATTATATTACCTTATGAACGAGACAATTAACGTTAAAATAATCACGCCTTTAAATATCGTTTTTGAAGAGCAGGCTAAAATGATAACACTTCCGGGTGAAGAAGGAGAGTTTGGCGTATTGCAGGGTCATGCTCCGATGATTGTTAGCCTAAAAGCTGGATTAGTACAAGTTTACATAGATGATATGCACAAGCCTAAAATTACTTATCTTATTGCTAATGGTGTAACCGAAGTGACAGGAAGTTATATTAACATAGCCACAGAAACAGCTATTAACGTTACAACTTTGAGTGAAGAGGAAATAATAAATAAACTCACTACTCTTCAAAAATCTATATAAATATCTTCACATTGGCATTAATTTGTTTTAAAAATCTACGTTTTGCGGTAAGGTTAAGTTGATGTCATTGCGAAGAGAAGCATAGCACCCCCCCGATGTCGTCTAGTTGCTTGACCACGGGATCCAGTAATAATAAAGTCTGAATATAGTAAGTTTTTAAAATTACAAGCTTAGGTATCTCGCTTTATGCTGGATCTAGTTCCCAAGCCACGGGATGACATCGAGGACATTTTGACAATAGAAAAACCAATCTATTCAAACGAGGAAAATATGCAAAAGATGCATAATTCGGAATATCTTAAAGAATTATCAGTTAATAATATCTCATACAAAATTTACGATATAAATAAAGCTGCAAGCGATATCAATTTGCCTTTAAAAAAACTGCCCTATAGTTTGAGAGTGTTATTTGAGAATGTGCTACGTACTGGTACAAAGCAAAATTTACTTGCGTTTAAAGAATGGCTAAAAAATAAAAAATCTGATACGGAAATAGATTTTATGCCAGCAAGGGTTTTGATGCAGGATTTTACAGGTGTACCGGCTATAGTCGATCTTGCTGCTATGCGTGATGCGATGAAGAAGATAGGTGGTGACCCACTAAAAATCAACCCACTTATCCCTGTTGATTTGGTTATAGATCACTCAGTTAGTGTTGATTCTTATGCGTCTGGTAGCTCATTTGACAAGAATGTAGCAATGGAAATGAAACGCAATATAGAGCGTTATCAGTTTCTTAAGTGGGGACAGCAAGCATTTAATAATTTCAAGGTAGTGCCGCCGGGCACTGGTATTTGCCATAAGGTAAATTTAGAGTATTTGGCAAAAGTCGTGTGGCATAGTAATGGTGTGGCTTATCCTGATAGTTTAGTTGGTACAGATAGCCATACAACCATGGTGAATGGGTTATCGGTACTTGGTTGGGGCGTTGGCGGGATTGAGGCAGAGGCTGCAATGCTTGGACAGCCGCTTACTATGATTCTGCCGGAAGTAATCGGCGTAAAGCTAACAGGTAAGTTAACAGGTACTGCTACTGCCACTGATTTAGTCTTAAAGATTACTGAAATGCTACGGAAGAAAAAAGTAGTAGGTAAGTTTGTTGAGTTTTATGGCGAAGGTCTTAAAGCTATGACAATTGCCGATCGTGCTACCATTTCTAATATGGCACCTGAATATGGTGCTACTTGCGGCTTTTTCCCAATCGATCAGGAAACTATCAAATATTTAGAGTTGACAGGTAGAGATAAGGAGCAAATCAAATTAGTAGAAGAATATTCTAAAGCTCAAGGTTTATGGTGTAATTTTGACCATGCAGCAGAATATACTGATATTTTAGAGCTGGATTTATCTGAAGTGACAAGTTCGCTAGCAGGTCCAAGACGTCCGCAAGATCGGGTAAATTTAAGTGATGTAGCAAGTGGTTTTAAGAAAGAGTTGCCGACTTTTTCTTCAAATAATATAAGTATTGATATAAAACATGCTGTAGCAAATCAAAATTACGAAATTGGCAATGGTGATGTGGTGATTGCAGCGATTACTAGCTGTACTAATACCTCTAATCCTTCTGTGATGATTGGGGCAGCTTTGCTTGCTAAAAAAGCAATAGAGCAAGGGTTAAAAGTTAAGCCTTGGGTTAAAACTTCACTTGCTCCTGGTTCGAAAGTTGTAACGGAATATTTAAAAAGCAGCGGGCTTAATCAATATTTAGATCAATTAGGATTTAATTTGGTCGGTTATGGCTGCACTACTTGCATTGGTAATTCAGGACCTTTAAACCCAGAAATAGAAGATACTATAAATAAAAACGGCTTAGTCGTTGCTTCTGTTTTATCAGGTAATAGAAATTTCGAAGGGCGAATTAACCCACTTACTAAAGCTAGCTATCTTGCTTCACCTATTTTAGTTGTAGCATATGCTCTTAGTGGTAGCCTTAATACTGATCTGACAAATCACCCCTTAGGAAAAAATGATAAAGGCAGAGATGTTTATTTAAAAGATATTTGGCCAAGTAAAGAAGAGATAGATAAGGTCATTGCAAATTCTATTAATTCATCTATGTTTGTAGAAAAATATTCCGATATATTTAGCGGGACAAAAGAATGGCAAAGCTTAGAGGTAATAAGCAGCTCTACCTATGCTTGGAATAAAAGCAGTACTTATACCCGCCGTATTTTGAAAATATAGGCAGTAAAAATAGTATAAAAGATATAAAATCTGCACGGATTTTAGCGATTTTTGGTGACTCTATCACTACCGATCATATTTCACCTGCGGGAAGTATAAGTAAAACTAGCCCTGCTGCTAAATATTTAACAGATCATCATATAGATCCTCTTGATTTTAATTCTTATGGGTCACGCAGAGGAAACCATGAAGTGATGATGCGTGGCACATTTGCTAATATTCGCATAAAAAATGAAATGTGCAGCGGAGTAGAGGGAGGCTTTACTATAAACCAGCTGAAAAACAAGCAGCAAACTATCTATGATGCAGCAATGGATTATAAAGCAAATAATGTATCTGTGGTAATTTTTGCCGGTAAAGAATATGGTAGTGGTTCATCAAGAGATTGGGCAGCAAAAGGTCCACAACTGCTTGGTGTTAAAGCTGTTATTGCTGAGAGCTTTGAGAGAATACACCGCTCAAATTTAGTCGGTATGGGAGTATTGCCGCTAATTTTTACAAATAATATGACTCGTTTTGATTTAAAATTAGACGGATCAGAATCTATTGATATTATAGGTTTAAATGAACATATAAAACCTTATAATCCGGTTAAATGTGTTATAAAAAAACAAAATGGTGAAACGCAAACTATTGATTTAATATTGCAAATATTTACAGATAATGAGATAAATTATATAAAGCATGGCAGTATTATGCATTTTGTGGTAGAGAATTTAAAGTAATATGCAAAGATATTTAGACCCAACAAATGATATAGCTTTTAAAAAGTTGTTTACGGATAAAGCAAGGTTAATCAGCTTTCTCAATAATATTATGAGATTACCAGAAGAATTAAAAATTATTGACCTTGAATATATTTCAAATGAACAAGTGCCGGATTTAGGACAGAATAAAAGGAGTATTGTTGACGTTAAAGTAAAAGATAATTCTGGCAATATTTATATTGTTGAGATGCAAAATGGCTATGCTGATGCTTTTTTAGCAAGAGTACAATTTTATGGTTGTGTGGCTTTTTCTTCACAATTAAAAAGAGGAAAAGACTATGCTGACCTTGCTCCTGTAGTTATGGTAGTAATTACTTCCGGATTTCAGGCATTACCTGAAGAAAAAGAATGTATTAGTTATCATCAAACTATTAATGTTGGTAATGGTAGGAATCAACTTAAATGTTTATCATATGTATTTGTGGAGCTTGATAAGTTTACAAAAGAAGCACATGAGCTTGAGACGATAGAAGATGATTGGCTGTATATGATGGCTAAGTTTGATAAAGCTAAAGAGCCGCCGAAACACACTCAAGATGAGATAGTATTATCAGCCTATAAGACTATTGAGCAATTTAATTGGAGTGAAGCAGAATATGACAATTATATTAAAGCGATGCTTGCTGCTCAAACAGAGGAATTAAACCAAAAAAGTAAATTTAATGAGGGTAAAGCGGAAAGAAGTATAGAAATGGCAAAAGAAATGTTACAAGATAATGAGCCTATAGAAAAAATCATTAAATATACTAAGCTTTCAAAAGAAGAAATAGAAAAGTTGAAATTAGAAATAGAGAAATAAAAGGTAGAAATATGGATAAACAACTTAAGGAATATACCGAAAGCGGTAAGAAAAATTTAAGTGTAGTATATATATTATATTTATGCGGAATAGTAGCACCAATATTGTCTTTAATTGGTGTATTTTTTGCATATCTTAACAAAGATAAAGGCGATAATTTTGCCACTAGCCATTATGTATTTTTATTCCGTACTTTTTGCCTTGGTATCTTAGGGTGGATTGTATGCTTCATATTTACGTTTATTGTTATTGGTGTAGTGTTATATTTTATTTTAGCTGGTTGGTATATATTGCGTGTTGCTATCGGCTTTAAATATATGATAGAAGATCAAGCATATCCAAATCCTATGACTTATTGGATTAAATAATGTGAACAGCAAATATATTATATAACCCAATTAAGTAGAAAAGAATTGTTTTGTATCGGTATTGCAACAATTTATGAAATGAATACCTCAGTAAAATTTACTAAAAAGTGATGATTTAAAAAATTTATAATTTCAAATCAAGTGAAGAACTGCTTCAAACTTGATTTGTACAATTTTAAAACAATAAGAATGATAAAATTTACGATAGATGGTCAAGAAATAGAAGTATCAGAAGGTACTACAGTTTATCAAGCCTGCACAAAAGCCGGTAAAGAAATCCCACATTTTTGTTATCATGAGCATTTAAAAATTGCTGGTAACTGCCGTATGTGTTTGGTTGAAATGGAAAAATCACCAAAGCTGATAGCTTCTTGTGCGATGCCTGTAGGCAATGGTATGGTTATTCATACTGATACGCCAATGGTGAAAAAAGCCCGTGAGGGGGTGATGGAGTTTTTGCTTGTTAATCACCCTCTTGATTGTCCTATTTGTGATCAGGGCGGAGAGTGTGATCTGCAAGATCAGGCTTTTAGATATGGCAAAGGCACTAATAGATTTCACGAAAATAAACGCTCTATTAAAGATAAATATATGGGACCGCTGATTAAAACAGTGATGACCAGATGTATACAATGTACTAGATGTATTAGATTCGCCAATGATATAGCCGGAATAGAAGAAATGGGGGCTATCTATCGGGGTGAGCATATGGAAGTTACCTCTTATTTAGAGCAAACTTTAGACTCTGAAATTTCCGGCAATATGATAGATATTTGCCCTGTTGGAGCTCTTAATTCCAAGCCTTATGCCTTTAAAGCTCGTAAGTGGGAGCTAAGACATACTGCTAGTATTGGTGTGCATGATGCTGAAGGTTCGAATATCCGGATTGATAGCAGAGGTGATGAAGTGATGCGAGTATTACCAAGAGTTAACGAGGATATAAATGAAGAATGGCTTTCGGATAAAAACCGCTTTAGCTATGATGGTCTAAAATATCAGCGTTTAGATCAGCCTTATATTAGAAAAAATGGTAAATTAGCTCCTGCAAGCTTCGATGAAGCTTTAAAAGAAATAGCTGATAAAATTAAGTCTATTAAGCCAGAAAAAATTAATGCTTTTGCTGGGTCTCTTACTTCCGTTGAAGCAATGTTTATGCTTAAAACTTTCTTACAAAAAATCGGTTGTAATAATTATAGCGTTAATCAGTTTGACTATAAATTAGATACTACGCAGCGAGGAAATTACTTATTTAATACAACTATTGCAGGGCTTGAAAAAGCTGATTTATGCTTATTAATTGGAGCAAATCCAAGACAGATAGCACCAGTGTTAAATAGTAGAATAGGCGGAAAAGTTCGAGTAGGTTCATTAAAAGTAGCAAGAATAGGAGAGGGACATAACCAAACCTATAAAATTAAGGATTTAGGAAGTGATCTCAAGATAATTGAAGAGCTAGCTTCCGGTAAGCATGAATTTGCAGAAGAACTAAAAGCAGCAAAATATCCGATGATTATAGTAGGTGATGGTGTTTATGGGCGAGATGACGGATATGCTATATTATCGCTAATCCATAAAATGGTCGATAAATATAATATCATGCGGGATGATTGGAAAGGCTTCAATATATTGCATAATCATGCATCGATGGTTGGTGGGCTTGATATCGGTTTTAATACTTCGTTAGGTAAATTAGAAGATATAGAACTTGCTTATTTACTTGGGGTGGATGAATTGCCATTTGATAAGCTGGGATCAGCTTTTATAATATATCAAGGACATCATGGAGATATTGGGGCTACGAAAGCGGATGTTATTTTACCATCAGCTGCTTATACTGAGCAGAGCGGCATTTACGTGAATTTAGAGGGTAGACCGCAAATAGCCGAAAAAGCAGTATCACCTGTAGGCAATGCTAAAGAAGATATAGCGATAATTAAGGAGTTTGCCGATTATTTGAAAGTGGATATTGGGGCAAGTAATTTACAGGAAATACGTACAAAGCTAGCTAAAGAATATCCGATATTTGCCAATATCAGTAAAATTATAGATAATAAGTTTGCTAAATTTAGTTCCAAAGATAAATTATCAAAAGAGCCTATAACTTCTAGACCTATTAATTATTACATGACTGATGTTATTAGTAAAAACTCGGTAACTATGGCAAGATGCGTAGAGGCTAAGCAGAAAAGGGATGAGGAGGCAGCGTAAAGGCTTGAACCGTCATTGCGAGCGAGCGAAGTGAGTGCGGCAATTATACTACCTCATAAGATTGCCGCGTCGATGCTACGCATCTCCTCGCAATGACGATGGGATGATAATTAAATAACATTATGACAGAACTCTTTTTTGAATATATTTTTCCGTTAATTATAATCGCCTTAAAGGTGGTGGCGATAACTATCCCATTAATATTATGCGTTGCATATTTAACATATGCTGAGCGTCGTGTGATTGGGCTTATGCAACTAAGACGTGGTCCTAATGTTGTTGGACCATTTGGGCTTTTGCAGCCTATAGCAGATGCGGTAAAGCTATTATTTAAAGAGCCGATCATCCCCTCTAATGCCGATAAAATATTGTTCGTCCTAGCACCGATGATAACCTTTATATTAAGCTTAATCGGTTGGGCAGTTATACCTTTTGTTAAAGGCGTAGTTCTTGCTGATATTAATGTCGGTGTTTTATATATTCTTGCTATTTCTTCCTTAAGTGTTTACGGCATTATTATTGCCGGCTGGGCTAGCAACTCAAAATATGCATTTCTTGGAGCTATACGCTCATCGGCACAAATGATTTCTTATGAAGTATCGATGGGACTTGTTATTATTACTGTCTTGCTGACTACTGGCACTTTGAACTTGAGCCAGATCGTTGAAGCACAGAGAACAATACCATGGTGGATTGATTTAATGCTCATGCCGATGGGAGTGGTATTTTTTATTTCAGTGCTTGCTGAAACAAATAGATTGCCTTTTGATTTACCTGAAGCTGAATCAGAGTTAGTTGCCGGTTATAATGTCGAATATTCCTCTATGGGTTTTGCCTTATTTTTCCTAGGTGAGTATGCTAATATGATATTAGTTAGTGCAATGACTACGACTTTCTTCTTAGGAGGTTATTTGCCACCATTTAATATATCGTGGTTATATTGTGTCCCAGGTTTCTTTTGGTTTGTTTTTAAAGTAGGATTTTTGCTATTTTGCTTTTTATGGATTAGAGCAACACTGCCACGATATCGTTATGATCAGTTAATGCGTCTTGGCTGGAAAGTATTTCTACCGCTAACTTTATTTTGGGTGGTGTTGGTGTCTAGTGTATTAATATATACTGATAATTTGCCGGGTATTTAACAGTTATGGGTAAAGAACTTTTTCCTGATTTTATCAAAGAACATTATGAAATTCATGAGTGGAAACATGCTATTGCTATTTTAAAAAATGATTTTGTTGATGAGTGGAGTGATATAATACAGGTACTAAAAGACTTTCGTTTTAGGAAAAGCTAGATTACTGTAGGAGGGGGTGAAAAATCTGAAATATCGAAATCAATAGATAAATCTTTTGCAGAATTAGGTTGGAAAGAAAAAATGTTTTCAACCAAAGTTATAGTAGATGAAAATTCTTTAGACTCTCCGACCCATAAAGTTGATTGTTATAAAAATAGAATAGCATTAGAAATTGAGTGGAATAATAAAGATCCTTTTTTTGATAGAGATCTAAATAATTTTAGACTTTTATTTGATTTGCGTGCAATAAGTATAGGAATTATAATAACTAGATGTACAGAGTTACAATAAATATTTAATTCTATCGGTAAAAGTAGCTCATATGGTGCTTCTACTACCCATATAGCTAAATTACTTCCAAGAATTGAGGGTGGCGGTGGGGGAGGTTGTCCAATTTTAGTTTTTGGTATTACTAACAAATTATACATAGAGGATTAAATCGTGAGTAATATTATAGCAGCAAAAGAAGATTTTGAAAATAATGTAAAAGGCAAATTTCATACTATCCTTGCTGATCCTCCTTGGCAATTTGAAAATAGAACAGGTAAGGTTGCCCCAGAACATAAAAGACTAAATCGATACCCCACATTAAAACTTGATGAAATAAAAAATATTCCTGTAGCAAATTGTATTCTTGAGCCAGCACACTTATATTTATGGGTTCCTAACGCTCTACTTTAAGAAGGGTTGAGGTAATGAAAGCGTGGGGCTTTACTTATAAAACAAATATAATTTGGTCTAAAATTCGTAAAGATGGCGGACCTGACGGTAGAGGGGTAGGATTTTATTTTCGTAATGTTACGGAAATAGTCTTATTTGGTGTACGAGGAAAAACTGCTTGTACTTTAGCCCCTGCTAGAAGCCAAGTTAATTTAATAAGTAGTAGAAAGCGAGAGCATTCTAGAAAGCCCGATGAATTATATGACTTAATAGAAAAATGTAGCAAAGGACCTTATTTAGAGCTTTTTGCTAGAGGTACAAGACTAAATTGGACACAATGGGGAAATGAAGTAGAAGATTATAACCCAAAATGGGTAACCTATTCAAATCATTCGCAAGTAACAAAACAAGAAGATATAAGTTACAGAGATAGGAGTTTGATTATTAAAAAGTCTGCTTGAAAAATAAAATATGATAAATTATTTAAAATCATTTTTTCTATACGAGATAATAAGAGGTCTGGCTTTGACTTTAAAATATTTCTTCAAAGCTAAAGTCACCATCAATTATCCTTATGAGAAAAGTCCAGTTAGCCCAAGATTTAAAGGTGAACATGCTTTGCGTCGTTATGAAAATGGCGAAGAGCGTTGCATTGCTTGCAAGCTTTGTGAAGCTATCTGCCCAGCCCAAGCAATAGTAATTGAAGCAGACGAGCGAGAAGACGGGAGTAGACGTACAACCCGTTATGATATAGACATGACGAAATGTATTTATTGCGGGCTATGCCAAGAAGCTTGCCCTGTTGATGCGATAGTCGAAGGTCCTAATTTTGAGTTTGCTAGCCTAACCCATACTGCCCTTATTTATGATAAAGAAAAATTGTTGCAAAATGGTGATCGCTGGGAACAGGCACTAGCTAGTAAACTTCACAAAGATTATGAGTATAGATAGTAATAACTCTTTTATTTATTAGGAGTATAATATGTTAAAAGATGCAAATCATCATATATCAAAGGAATTTACGGAAACTAGTAGTGGGGTAAAAGTTTATTGTGCTTATAATTCTGAGTTACCTACTTCTATTATTATAGATGTGACTAAATCGTTTGACACCGGTAACAATCATAACAAAACTTACGCTATGTTATAGCAAATATGCTAAAAACTCTTATTACACAGCAATGTTTTATAGTGAAGCACTTCATAATATCCCTTAATTGTCATTGCTAAAATAAAAGGGACCAGTAAATTGCACGAAAAAGGGACCAGAGAAGTTGGTGTGACCTAATAAGGTTAATGTGCAATATTCACTAGATAATTAAGCAAGTAAATATCTAGTGATACAATGATAAGAATAAATATGTATACAACAATTATCACCCTTTATAAACAAGGCAATAGTCAAAGGAATATTGCCAAACTAACAAGAACAGACCGCAAAACAGTACGAAAAATAATAAACCGCTATGTAGAGGCTGGTACAGAATCCCCAGCAATCTATGAACGATCTTCAGTTTTGGATTTTTGGCACGAAAAAATAATTGAGTTATTAGAAAAAAATCTGAGTTACATAAGAATTTTTGAGGAGTTAAAAAATCAAGGTTATACAAGCAGTTATACTTCTTTGACCCGTTATATCAAAAAATATAAAATTAAGGATAACAGTTGCATTCGTTTTCATACTTTAGCAGGAGAGGAAGCACAAGTAGATTTTGGTGACATTAGGCTTACAGTATAATTCTAAAGGGCGTAGAGTTAAAGCATATGTATTTAATATGCGTTTAAGCTATAGTCGCCTTGATTATTATGAAGTAGTGTTTGATCAAAGTTGTCAAACATGGATTCAATGTCATATAAAAGTAATCCCCGCCGCAAGCAGCGGGGTATTTTAGAAGAAAGCTAGCTGATGATCCTCATGCAGTTTCTGATATTCCTTGCCTTGGTTTTTTACGTATTTTCCTATCATATTCTCATTTCCATGCTTACCTACCGTACTCGTAAAATATCCATCAGTCCAAAATTCTCCACCCCATAATTGTTTCTTTACCTGTGGACACTGTCTAAATATTTGACGAGCTGTAACACTTTTAATTGTTGTTACTATTTTTGTTACGCTATAGGTTGGTACAGATTGTACCAAAAAATGGACATGATCTTCATCAACTGTCATTGTCAATTAAAAAGGGACCAGTAAATTGCACGAAAAAGGAACCACTATATTTAAAAATTTTTATGCCATATTACCTCCAGATTTATAGTTATTAATACGATAACTTTTACCTTTTATTTTTAGTATATGAGCATGATGTACCACTCGATCAATAATTGCATGAGTTAATACTTCATCAGCAAATATTTCATTCCATTTTTCAAAATCCTTGTTTGTGATAATAATGGTAGATTTATTTTCATATCGTTTAGCAATAATATTAAAAAAGTCTTCTACTGAATGTTTTGGCAATTGCTTAAACCCGAGCTCATCAAGAATTAATAAATCAAACGATAGGAGTAATTTAACCTTTTTGTGATAACTATTATCTGCTCTTGCAATATGTAAATTATAAAGCATATCCGATACCGTAGTAAAATATACAGAGTATTCTCGTGTTAAAGCTTTTAATGCTAGCCCAATGGCAAGATGAGTTTTCCCAGTTCCTGAATCACCTATGAATATTACATTTCCCTTAGTATTAATATAATCACAAGTTGATAAATCACTTATTACTTTGGCATCAACACTTGGTTGGAAATTAAAATCAAAGTCTTCTAAATTTTTAGTTACCGGCAATTTAGCAGCACTTTTACGGCGACGGTAATTATTATCCTTACGGTTAGATTTTTCATCTTCACATAATAGTGATAGAAATTCTTTAAATCCTAGTTTATTATTTTGAGCATAAATAATCCTTTCATTTAAACTATTGACTATACCTGATAATCTAAAGCTTCGTAGGTCATTAAATAAGTTCTGCATTATTACCTCCAAACTCTGGTAATGGTAAGTTTACTGCATTACTATTTAAAATATTCTTAATTTTAGAGTAAGAACTTATACCATAATGTAGTGCTCTATGACAGGCTTTATCTATTAAGTCATCATTGTAAACCTTACGTAAAGAAATGATACCTCGTGCACAACGTTGCCAATCATTCACTCTTGTTTGTTGTAATGATTCTAATAATAAACTGCAATTATTCCCTATCTGCTGCATTTGTTGTTGATAATGTTCACTATATTCTATAAAACCTGGGCATAGACGTTTGTATTTAGCATAATGAGACGGATTAGTGGTAAATATCCCCTTGCCCTCTGTTCTAACGTGTCTTGCTATTAAATCATTTTGTATAGAAAATATTTGAACAAGTTTTGGGGACAATTGTACCATTACCTCACTGTATATATATTTTGCTGGTACAGAGTAATAATTATTATCTATGGTAATATGACAATCTTTTGCTACTTTTCGATTATGCCAAGATGACAAATCAAAAGTTTCTAATGGTAAAGGAATCAAACTACTTCTTTCCTCTTGCTCAAACAGTTCTCTAGGTATTCTCTTAGTAGTACCATGTATTCGGCTATTGGCCTTATTTAACCAATTTGCAAGACCATTTGTTAATTCTTCATATCTATCAAATTTACGACCAGCAAAAAAATTATTTTTAACGTATTTTATTCCCGACTCAACTTTGCCTTTTTCTTGCGGTTGATACACTCGACAAGGAGAAAGTAAAATTCCATAATGATCGGCTAAGCACTTATATTCCTTCTGATATACTGGCTCATAAAAATTGGCATCTACTACTCCAGCTTTAAGATTATCAAGTTTTATTACTTTTGGACTACCAGCAAAATAATTAAATGCATTGATATGACATTGAATCCATGTTTGACAACTTTGATCAAACACTACTTCATAATAATCAAGGCGACTATAGCTTAAACGCATATTAAATACATATGCTTTAACTCTACGCCCTTTAGAATTATACTGTAAGCCTATGTCACCAAAATCTACTTGTGCTTCCTCTCCTGCTAAAGTATGAAAACGAATGCAACTGTTATCCTTAATTTTATATTTTTTGATATAACGGGTCAAAGAAGTATAACTGCTTGTATAACCTTGATTTTTTAACTCCTCAAAAATTCTTATGTAACTCAGATTTTTTTCTAATAACTCAATTATTTTTTCGTGCCAAAAATCCAAAACTGAAGATCGTTCATAGATTGCTGGGGATTCTGTACCAGCCTCTACATAGCGGTTTATTATTTTTCGTACTGTTTTGCGGTCTGTTCTTGTTAGTTTGGCAATATTCCTTTGACTATTGCCTTGTTTATAAAGGGTGATAATTGTTGTATACATATTTATTCTTATCATTGTATCACTAGATATTTACTTGCTTAATTATCTAGTGAATATTGCACATTAACCTTATTAGGTCACACCAACTTCTCTGGTCCCTTTTTCGTGCAATTTACTGGTCCCTTTTATTTTAGCAATGACACTATTAAAAATTGACAATAATCTGTCCTATTAATTGGTATTGCTTGCAACTTTATCCTCTTTGACATGTTTAATTATTTTTACAATAATTTATCACTTTTTTACTCATAGCGTAAGTTTTGATCGTATGAATATGCCTTTGCCATAAGTTTTTCATTTAGTATAATCCAACTCATACTATAAGTCACTACCTTATCGCATTAAGCTATAACTTACAACCTTATCATGCCATATGGTGTTATCTTGACCATATATCTTAGCATTACGTGGGGGAGGCATTACTGGCGTAATACCGCAATTACTTAATTTCTCAACTCCTTCAATACTATAGTAAGCACCATCAGCAATTACTCTATCTACCGATATATTCTCTGGTATTAAGGACTCTAGCATCTCTATATCAGCAGTATAGCAATCAGTAATCTCAACATCATGAATATTCATTGCAGGATCTATAGAAATATGCATTTTCTGCCATGGCTTATTCTTACAGACTTTATTGTATTTTGTTTCATACCAGTTACTAGCTGTATTAAATCTAAGACCTGTGCTATCTAGTATCAGAGATATAGCTTCGCCATTCTTGATACGCACAGCAAGTTTATTGCAAAACTGTTTGACCTCTAATGGTATCTGTGAAAATAAATCACATAGATGACCAAAACTTGGTACTGGAATCTCAAGACCCTTGCCCCGCCATAGATCCTCAAAGTAACCTGTTATTTGACGCTGCCCGAAATCAAATAAACGATATAATGTATAAATTAGTTGTATATATGGTACTTGGTATGTCGTTGTCCTCCCAGATTCTCCCTCTACGTAAGGTTGTGTATTAATGAACAAAGACTCTAAATCACCTTCAGGGAAATACAGGCTGACCATCCCTCTTTTTCTTAAACTATCGTTATATTGTGACCAATTGGTTATTTTATATCTCGGCTTATCTATTTTTCTTGGCAAACCTGTTTTTGTTCTTTCTTTGTATGGCATTTTTAATTTATAACTTATCTATTCCAGAATATTATATGGTATTCTCTACATACTACCCTTCCTTTTTTATTACCCTTCCGAACAAAGCCCGTAAATGGTGTAACTCACGAACCTAATGAAATAATCTAACAAATTCCAAAATTTTTCTTGATTTAATGGCAAATATGTGGCAAAAAGAGTTTGAAATAAAACTCCAAGCTCTATAAACATTTTTAGAAATATTTATAGAGCTTAAGCTACTATAGCTCAGGGGTAGAGCACTTCATTGGTAATGAAGAGGTCGGGGGTTCAATTCCCCCTAGTAGCACCACAATACACTCAAAAATTTACCAATTTTTTATATTATTTCTGCAAGATAATATCAGGAAATCTAACTAACGACATCGACGTGGCTTTGTTCGGAAGGGTATCTGTTGGTCTTTTTTAGACGTAATTATCCTATTTTGACTGCGACACATTTACCGAATGAATTCCATAAATTTATAATATTGGTAATAACAATTGCTTCACGTTTTTGTGATGATATTTTTTTAGTTAATAGAGATGAACCAATACATCTCTTAATTCTTGAAATTTGAGCTTCAATTCGTGCCCTAATTCCATAACAGTATTTTTTATAAAATGCATAAATGTTACCTTTCTTACTAATATATAGCATAAGTCATTAAGGTACTGACAGAGCGAGAGTATCATGTTATAGTAAGCAAATATTAACAAGCATGTAAAGAGATATGGCACGAGCATATGCAATAGAACTAAGACTAAGAGTTATAAAAGCTGTAGAAGCAGGGATACGAATAAGTAAGGTAAGTAAATTATTTAATGTAAGTCGTGATACTATATATAAATGGAAAAAATTAAAAGATAAGCAAGGTACTTTAGAAGCAGCAACTGGTTATCAGAAAGGACATAGTCATAAGATAAAAGATTCAGAATCTTTTAAAGAATTTTTTAAAGCTAATATGAATAAAACATCAAAGGAGTTAGCAAAGCAATGGGGTAATATTGCATCTGTAACTATTTTAAGACAAATCAGAAAACTTGGCTATAGCTATAAACAAAACTCATTTTCATCCGAAAAGAGATATTAAATTAAGAAATGAATTTATAGCAAAGATACAAACCATCACAAAAGACAAATTAGTATATCTTGATGAATCTGGAATAGAGGATAATGCTTGCAAAGAGTATGGATGGAGCATTATAGGACAAAGGTGTTATGGAGAAAAGGTGTATCAACATAAATTTAGAATAAGTATGATAGCTGGTCTTTGTAATGGTAATCTTATTGCTCCTATAATATTTGAAGGTAATTGTAATACAGAGGTCTTTAAAACTTATATTAGGGATGTATTAATTACAGAATTACAACCTGGGCAAACCGTTATTATGGATAACATTAATTTTCATAAAAATTCTAAAGTTAAAGAGTTAATTGAATCCGTTGGTTGTATAGCTTAATGCGATAAGGTAGTGATTTTTTAAGAGCATAGTAAACAGCATCAAAAAAGTGCTCAAAATTAGAAATAGTTTTTCTTATTTCATTCTTGATTTTAAACCAGTAATGCTCAATAGGATTTAAGTCAGGAGAGTAAGTTGGTAAAAATAAAATACTGCAACCAACAGATTCAATTAACGTTTTCACTTTTGTACTTTTATGAAAATTAATATTATCCATTACTACTATCTGACCAGCCTTTAATTCCTTGATCAATATCTCTTGTACATAAGTTTCAAAAATGTCCTTATTACATGTCCCATCAAATATTATTGGGGCAATAATATCTTTGACACACAGCCCAGCAATCATACTAATCCGTGATTTATGTTGATAGACCTTTTCACCATAACATCTTTGACCGATAATGCTCCATCCGTGTTCTCTACAGCTATTATCTTCTATCCCAAACTCATCGATAAATACTAAATCTTGTTTATCTATAGTTTTTAGTTTCAATATTCATTCCTTAGACCAATATCCCTTTTGGGATGAAGAAAAGTTTTTTTATAACTATAACCTAATTTATTAAGCAATCTTGATATCGTACTTGCAGATACTTTTTGACTCCAGTTATTAGCTAGCTCCATGGTGGTTTTATCAAAATTTAATTCTATAAATTTTTTAAATCCCTCTATGTCTCTTATTATTCTACGATGTCCTGTATGATAACCACTTTTTGCTTTGACATCCCCAGTTTGTTTCTTTAATTTTTTCCACTCTATTATAGTCTTCCTGAAAATTCAAGGACTTAAGTAGAACAAAACCTATAAATTTTCTGCCCAAATTTCATTGGGGGTTTTATAACCAAAAATCTTTCTTGGCATGTTATTTAAAATCTCAGCAATATTGTCAAGACCTCTTTGTGTAACGGTTGTAATATCTGTATTTTTAGGTAAAATTCTATGAATCATAGAATTCATTTTCTCCACTAGTGCTTTTTGTCTAGGGCGGTATGGATCACAAAAGAAAGTTTGAAACCCAGATAGTCTATAAGCAAGATGCCCTACAAACTCTTTGCCATTATCCATAGTAATAGTCTTTCTAACACTACTTGGCAGCGTTTTGATCTTTTTTAAAAACCCAGTGGTAACTGTTTTAGCTCTTTTGGAGTTATTCAGCACTAAAATAATCTTTTGACTCTTTTTATCCACCAGCACACCGATATTCATACTTTGATTACCTTTATGAAATGTAAGATCTGCCTCAAAATGCCCTACTTCTAGCTTTTGCATTGCTATTGCATCACGCTGATGTATTGAGATCCTTTGTGGTATAATGATCCTTTGATGCCTTGTCCCCCTTTCTTGCCTTTTATATCTTTTAGACGGTAAATAGCTATATAACTTTAATTTAGCTGCAACTGGAGAAGTGTAGACAAATCTATATATACTTTCTGTACTGATACAACAAGCTGTATTTTTGTCCAGTTTTAACTTTCCGGCTATAGCATCCGGTGACCATTTCTTGTGAATCATAGCATTTTTGATATAATTTAACAAAATAGGTTGAAAATGCAAGGACTAAGTAGAACAAAACCTATAAATTTTCTGCCCAAATTTCATTGGGGGTTTTATAACCAAAAATCTTTCTTGGCATGTTATTTAAAATCTCAGCAACATTGTCAAGACCTCTTTGTGTAACGGTAGTAATATCTGTATTTTTAGGTAAAATTCTATGAATCATAGAATTCATTTTTTCCACTAATGCTTTTTATCTAGGGCGGTATGGATCATAAAAGAAAGTTTGAAACCCAGATAGTCTATAGGCAACATGCCCCACAAACTCTTTGCCATTATCCATAGTAATAGTCTTTCTCACACTATTTGGAAGAGTTTTTATCTTTCTTAAAAAACCATTGGTAACTGTTGTAGCTCTCTTGGAGTTATTCAGCACTAAAATAATCTTTTGACTCTTTTTATCCACCAGTGCACCAATATTCATACTTTGATTACCTTTATGAAATGTAAGATCTGCCTCAAAATGCCCTACTTCTACCTTTTTCGTAGCTATTGCATCACGCTGATGTATTGAGATCCTTTGTGGTATAATGATCCTTTGACGCCTCTTCCCTCTTTCTTGCCTTTTATATCTTTTAGAAGGTAAATAGCTATATAACTTTAATTTAGCTGCTACTGCAGAAGTGTAAACAAATCTATATATACTTTCTGTACTGATACACAAAGCTGTATTTTTGTCTAGTTTTAACTTTCCGGCTATAGCATCCGGCGACCATTTCTTGCGAATCATAGCATTTTTAATATAATCTAACAACATAGGGTTCTTTTCTATTTTTAATAACTCTTGCTGATACATCCTATTTTCATATTTTTCCTGAGCAACACAAGGCATATACTTATCTTTTACCTTCAAAACTTACGCTATGTTATAGCAAATATGCTAAAAACCCTTACTACAAAGCTATGTTTTTACAGTGCATCACTTTATAATATCCTTTAATTTATAGGAATTATATCAAACATAGCGTAAGTTTTGCCTTATTTCTTTTTAGCCAAAACTTACGCTATGTTTGATATAATGCCCATGAATTAAGGGATATTATGAAGTGCTTCACTATAAAACATTGCTGTGTAATAAGAGTTTTTAGCATATTTGCTATAACATAGCGTAAGTTTTGTAGCTCCATACTAATAGTGCTTTTAGACCTCGTAAGATGTTGTGCTATCTTATTAATACTGACTCCTAGGTCATACATTCTTTTTATCTCATATCTCTCTTCTCGAGATAAGTGTCTATATTTTCTGTTCATCATTACCTATTTAAAATCTTATTATTTTAAATAGGTTCTGTTCTACTTACTTATAGTATTTTCACATTATTAATTTTGGAATATGACTTAGACTTATAAAATATAAACAACCCAATGGAAATAATTGACAAAAATATACCTACTGGGGGACCCCAATTTTGATGCTCTAGTTCCTGACTTATACTCGGTGATGGTGTCTGATTATTTTGTATATCTTGATCATCAATGGCACGTCTATAAGCAAAAATGCTAGTAAGTCTTGACATACACGACTCCACCTCCTCGATAAAAGAGGTTAATGAAATGCCAAGTATGAATTTGTTATAAAAATGTAACCTTTTGCATATAAGTAAATAAGGCCCTGTTGCAAATAGGAAATATTAGTATATAAGAATAGGGAATAAATTGTTATAGATAAGCTTTATGAATTTTTTTAAGAGACGTCATTTTAAATACGATATAATAATATGGGCAGTAAGGTGGTACTGTAAGTACGGTATTAGCTATCGAGATTTAGAAGAGATGTTAGAGGAAAGAGGTGTAGAGGTAGATCACTCTACAATTTACCGTTGGGTTCAGTATTATGCCCCAAAGATATTAGATAAATTAAAATGGTGCTGGAAGCCTAAGTCAGGGTTTAGTTGGAGAGTAGATGAGACATACATTAAAGTAAAAGGTAAATGGGCATATTTGTATAGAGCTGTAGACAAATATGGGGATACAATTGATTTTTACCTATCATCTACTCGTAATGCTAACGCTGCTAAGCGTTTCCTAGGTAAAGCCTTGAAATCAATCCCAGAATATTCACATCCGGAAACAATTAATACTGATAAGAACCCAGCTTATAGTAAAGCAATTACTCTACTCAAATCAGAAGGCAAATGCTCACAAGAGTTAGAACATCGGCAGATTAAGTATCTGAATAATATAATAGAATCTGATCATGGTAAGCTGAAACGACTGATTAAACCTACTCTTGGTTTTAAATCAATGAAAACAGCTTATGCAACTATTAAAGGATTTGAGATAATGCGAATGTTTAAAAAAGGAAGATTTGAATTATGGAAATATGGTCAAGGTATTCACGGCGAAATCAGAATTATTACTGAAAATCTATTAGCCTTTTAATACATAACATATTTCACTCCCTTCACAAAATACACCCACAATACCTATTTGCAACAGTGCCTAGAAAACTAATATATGCAAGATTTGCAGATGAGATAGCGGCTAAGCCAAGTGATGCTGCAGAGAATCAGAACCTTGAGACCAAGAGCCATGCTGCAAGAGAGCACGCAGAAGCTTGCAGTACTTACAGCATTACAGAGGAGTTTAAAATGTTTAAGGAACAAGGATACGATTTTGCAGCAACTAGAAAAGTATTGCAAAACCGAAACCAAGACACAAACCAAAGTCCCAAAAACATGCATGAGCGTATGAAGGAGTTATCCATATCAGGTTTTTTCTCAAGTTATGCGGGGGAGTCATTTTTAAGAAAGAATTTAAAGCAAATGAGCATTCAGAAGGACTTGGTAATTAATGAGTTCATGGAAAGAGTTGCAAGTAGGGTAGGTGAGCTAGAAGAATATAGCAGTGAATTACTAGGTTAATGAAGTCTTAAAACCAAGAGTTAACAACCAAAAAAGAATTAATACAAAACTTACGCTATGAGTAAAAAAGTGATAAATTATTGTAAAAATAATTAAACATGTCAAAGAGGATAAAGTTGCAAGCAATACCAATTAATAGGACAGATTATTGTCAATTTTTAATAGTTAGCCAAAAGAATTATAGTTTAACCTACTACGCTGAACATGCAAAGAAATGTAGTCATGATGTTATTAATAGATTTTTAAGGAATGAAAAATATACACCTTCTTTGTTATGGGAACACATCAAGAATGATGTTATTTTTTCATCTAATGGATATACAATATTTGATGATACGGTTTTAAATAAAAGGAATACGAAGCAAATAGAAATTGCAAGATCGCAGTACAGTGGAGCTACAGGTAGAGTTACTAAAGGTATAGGAGTAGTGAGTCTGGTATATTATAACCCTGATATTAATAAGTTTTGGGTAATAGATTATCGAATTTTTGCACCTGATCATGATGGAGCAACAAAACTAGAACACCTATTAAACATGTTAAATAATGCTGTTTATAGCAAGAAGATTCCTTTTCAAACAGTACTTTTTGACACATGGTATTCTACACACAAAATTATGCAACATGTTGACTCTCTGGGGAAATATTATTATGCCCCTATTAAAGCCAATAGAAACGTTAGTAAAACGCACGATTCTAAACCTTATAAAGCTGTAAAAGAGTTGACATTTTCAGATGAAGAGATCAGGCATGGAGTAGAGATTCATATAAAAGGCTTTGCTAAAAATAAGCATGTTAATTTGTTTAAATTTACTGTTCCTACCAACAGAGTTGAGTATGTTGTTACCAATAACCAAAACTTACGCTATGTTATAGCAAATATGCTAAAAACTCTTATTACACAGCAATGTTTTATAGTGAAGCACTTCATAATATCCCTTAATTCATGGGCATTATATCAAACATAGCGTAAGTTTTGTAACAAAACTCAAAAATCTTCTAAAGCTGCACAAGATGAGTGTGGCTTTCGATGGGTAATTGAGAGCATGCACAGAGAAATTAAGCAACTTACTGGGATAGAACGTTGTCAATGCAGGAAACAGCGTATTCAACGTAATCATATTAGTTGTGCATTTTTAGTTTGGGCATTAAAAGGACTGCAAATACAATCGGTAAAACGGTTTACCAAATAAAGTTAGGGCTTTTAGATGACTATATGCAACAACAGCTGCGTTCTCCATCTTTACGATATTTAGAACCAAACATAGTGTAAGTTTTGTATATATAGATTCGTCTACACTTCTGCAGTAGCAGCTAAATTAAAGTTATATAGCTATTTACCGTCTAAAAGATATAAAAGGCAAGAAAGGGGGACAAGGCATCAAAGGATCATTATACCACAAAGGATCTCAATACATCAGCGTGATGCAATAGCAATGCAAAAGCTAGAAGTAGGGCATTTTGAGGCAGATCTTACATTTCATAAAGGTAATCAAAGTATGAATATCGGTGTGCTGGTGGATAAAAAGAGTCAAAAGATTATTTTAGTGCTGAATAACTCCAAAAGAGCTAAAACAGTTACCACTGGGTTTTTAAAAAAGATCAAAACGCTGCCAAGTAGTGTTAGAAAGACTATTACTATGGATAATGGCAAAGAGTTTGTAGGGCATCTTGCTTATAGACTATCTGGGTTTCAAACTTTCTTTTGTGATCCATACCGCCCTAGACAAAAAGCACTAGTGGAGAAAATGAATTCTATGATTCATAGAATTTTACCTAAAAATACAGATATTACAACCGTTACACAAAGAGGTCTTGACAATATTGCTGAGATTTTAAATAACATGCCAAGAAAGATTTTTGGTTATAAAACCCCCAATGAAATTTGGGCAGAAAATTTATAGGTTTTGTTCTACTTAGTCCTTGAATTTTCACTCAAAGTAACCTGTTATTTGACGCTGCCCGAAATCAAATAAACGATATAATGTATAAATTAGTTGTATATATGGTACTTGGTATGTCGTTGTCCTCCCAGATTCTCCCTCTACGTAAGGTTGTGTATTAATGAACAAAGACTCTAAATCACCTTCAGGGAAATACAGGCTGACCATCCCTCTTTTTCTTAAACTATCGTTATATTGTGACCAATTGGTTATTTTATCAAAACTTACGCTATGAGTAAAAAAGTGATAAATTATTGTAAAAATAATTAAACATGTCAAAGAGGATAAAGTTGCAAGCAATACCAATTAATAGGACAGATTATTGTCAATTTTTAATAGTTAGCCAAAAGAATTATAGTTTAACCTACTACGCTGAACATGCAAAGAAATGTAGTCATGATGTTATTAATAGATTTTTAAGGAATGAAAAATATACACCTTCTTTGTTATGGGAACACATCAAGAATGATGTTATTTTTTCATCTAATGGATATACAATATTTGATGATACGGTTTTAAATAAAAGGAATACGAAGCAAATAGAAATTGCAAGATCGCAGTACAGTGGAGCTACAGGTAGAGTTACTAAAGGTATAGGAGTAGTGAGTCTGGTATATTATAACCCTGATATTAATAAGTTTTGGGTAATAGATTATCGAATTTTTGCACCTGATCATGATGGAGCAACAAAACTAGAACACCTATTAAACATGTTAAATAATGCTGTTTATAGCAAGAAGATTCCTTTTCAAACAGTACTTTTTGACACATGGTATTCTACACACAAAATTATGCAACATGTTGACTCTCTGGGGAAATATTATTATGCCCCTATTAAAGCCAATAGAAACGTTAGTAAAACACACGATTCTAAACCTTATAAAGCTGTAAAAGAGTTGACATTTTCAGATGAAGAGATCAGGCATGGAGTAGAGATTCATATAAAAGGCTTTGCTAAAAATAAGCATGTTAATTTGTTTAAATTTACTGTTTCTACCAACAGAGTTGAGTATGTTGTTACCAATAACAAAACTCAAAAACCTTCTAAAGCTGCACAAGATGAGTGTGGCTTTCGATGGGTAATTGAGAGCATGCACAGAGAAATTAAGCAACTTACTGGGATAGAACGTTGTCAATGCAGGAAACAGCGTATTCAACGTAATCATATTAGTTGGGCATTTTTAGTTTGGGCATTTCTCAAAAGGACTGCAAATACAATCGGTAAAACGGTTTACCAAATAAAGTTAGGGCTTTTAGATGACTATATGCAACAACAGCTGCGTTCTCCATCTTTACGATATTTAGAACCAAACATAGCGTAAGTTTTGTTATAATAATTATTATTTCAGAACAGATTACGTTTATGTTAATTACACACTTCCTTGACCCCAAGAATAATTTTGCATTCATACAAATATTTGGAAGAGAAAAGAATAAGGACATACTTATCCATTTTTTAAATGATATTTTAGGTTATACAGGGGAAGAACAAATTAAAGAAGTTACTTTTTTAAAAACTAATCAAGACCCTGATATTGCAATTTATAGACAATCTATCGTTGATGTGTTGTGCAAAGATGAAAACGGCACATAATTTATTGTAGAGATGCAAATAAGCAAACATCCAGGATTTGAAAAAAGAGCCCAACTTTATGCTGCAAAAGCCTATTCAAGGCAAATAATTAAAGAAGATGAAAATCATAAAAAAATGGCAGTATATGCAAAGCTAAAAGGCGTTATATTCCTTGCTATTGCTGATTTTGTCCTATTCCCAAATAAAAAGGACTGGAGATCAAACCATAGGCTACTTGATACTAAAACCTATGAGAATGATTTACAGGATTTTTATTTTATTTTTTTAGAATTAGAGAAATTTAATAAAGAACTAAACCAATTAGAGAATCTTCAAGAAAAATGGGCATATTTTTTTAAACATGCACATGAAAGTATAGCATAAGTCATTAAGGTATAGCATAAATCATTAAGATACTGACAATTTAATAGGTCATGATCTTATCATTAAAAAAGCTTTTTATGCTTTAGATCAAGCTAGTTGGTCGGAAGAAGATCTCAACACCTATGAAAAAATGGTAAAAACCGAAATGGATAATTTAGCTGTAGAAGAACAGAAAATTATGGATGCTGAAGCACGAGGCAAAGCTGAAGAAAAAATCATTATGGCAAAGGAAATGATAAAAGAAAAATTACCCTTAGAAACTATCATAAGAATAACAAAATTAACTAAGGAAGAGATAGAGAAACTAAAATAATAAATTTTTCAATTTCATCATTTTAAAGTAACTTATTATTTTCATCAAATAATAAAAGTAATCCCCGCCGCAAGCAGCGGGGTATTTTAGAAGAAAGCTAGCTGATGATCCTCATACAGTTTCTGATATTCCTTGCCTTGGTTTTTTACGTATTTTCCTATCATATTCTCATTTCCATGCTTACCTACCGTACTCGTAAAATATCCATCAGTCCAAAATTCTCCACCCCATAATTGTTTCTTTACCTGTGGACACTGTCTAAATATTTGACGAGCTGTAACACTTTTAATTGTTGTTACTATTTTTGTTACGCTATAGGTTGGTACAGATTGTACCAAAAAATGGACATGATCTTCATCAACCCCTATTTCTAAAAATTTTATTTGATATCTCTTTTCTATCTCTAAACATATTTCTCGTAATACTTGATCAACTGATACGTCAAACACTGCTCGGCGATATTTTGCTGGAAATACCATGTGATACAGCAGTACCGTAACATTATGACTTTTATGTATATATTTGCTCATTCCGCCATATTACGCCGCAAGCGGCGGGGAATATACCCAAAAGAGATTGAAAGACATCGAAATGACTGGCTATAGAAAATTTAGATCGTAAATCTAGGTGAGCAAATACTGCTTCCTCAGGGTTCATATGTACCGGTTGCATGAACCATCTTGGTTCATAAGCTCCTATTGGAATAAGGCTAAGTAAAATATTATATTTTTTGCCGATCTCTTTAAAAATATAACCTGAGTCACCTATAAAACAAATATCACCCATCTTGGTTTTAATAATAAAAGTTCCCCATAATGCTTTGTTCTTATCAAATATTCCTCTAGCGGACCAATGTTGTGCTGACTCTAAGCAATATTCTATATTTTGATCTTTGTAAGATTCACCCCACCCTAAAGTAAAAATTTCAGCATCTTTAATATGTTTTTTTATTATTATATCATTCTTAAGAGGAGTAATAATTTTAGGCTTATCCCGCAGCCATAAATCGTTAATCGTTTTAATATCTAGATGATCATAATGATTATGGCTTATTAATATAAAATCTATTTTAGGCAAATCGGCAAAATCAATACCGGGTTTTACTACAAAACTTACGCTATGTTATAGCAAATATGCTAAAAACTCTTATTACACAGCAATGTTTTATAGTGAAGCATTCATAATATCCCTTAATTCATGGGCATTATATCAAACATAGCGTAAGTTTTGACTACTCTTTTCGGTCCTACAAAAGTAAAAGGGCTTGCTCGCTCCAACCAAACCGGATCAGTTAAAATATTTAGACCTTGCACTTGAATTAAGAAAGTAACGTGACCTACATAGCTTACCCTTATATTCTCATCATGAGTTATTGGAGGAATATCGGTTATAATAGATTCCGATAATGGTAACCATTCTGACTTTTTTGAAGTCATTTTCCACTTTAAGATATCAAGCAAATTTTTGGGCTTAATATTAGGATCAAGGTTATAAAACATATTTTTATTTTAACGTGATCTTTCGGTTTGTTTATTAGATCGTTTAGCTTGCTCTTTTTCTGTAAAAGATTTTTTTGTCTCATTTGGCTTTTGTACTGATTTATGTGCAAACCCTGCTGCTTTTTCTCTTACTTCCATGACAGATTGCAGAGCTTCTTTTGGTAGTTGAGTTAAAAATGCTGGTATATTTGATTCTACTTCTTTCTTATTAATATTTATTTCTTTTGATTTCTTTAATTCTATTTCTTTAGCAAGATCTCTGCCAACAACTTCATCTAACGAAACTTGTATGTAATCAGCAAGAGCAACAATTGTTTTACTACTAGGCATATTTATATCATCTCTCATAAATCTATCTATTGTAGTTTCATGACATCCTAATATATTAGCTAACTTGTAATAACCTTTATCTGATTTTTGATTACCTTTTAATTTTTTTTCAACTATTACTTTGTCTATGAATTCTTTTAAATGCTCTCTATATTTTTCTTCAATTTTAGGCTTTTTTATAATTTCAATAGGATTATTACTTGCTTCAAATTTTTGCTTATTACTTCCATTATTTTTTAAAATTTCACCCATTGTTTTTTCCTACAGATATATATTCATTTCTAAGTGGTAAGGTTTTTATATTTTTTGAAAAATTATTTATTAATATATAACTAATAAATGGTAAATAGAAGATAATTTATTATGCAAACAATAAAATAGAGCTATTAGTGAAGTATTTTGGAGGTTTCAAGGAGATTATATAGATTACAGATTGTTTTCTCTACTTGCTTATCATTTATTAATAGAATAATTTTAATTTCTGATATTTGTATCATTTGAACATTTATATTATCTTTTGCTAATTCCGATAATATCATTTCAAGCAATTTCAAATCATTTTTAATCCCATGACCAATAATTGAAACTGTAGCAATTTCAGTATCAAAAGTGAAATTACTTATTTGATTATTATTTTTCAAATTAGTAAGTAATATATGTAAACTATTTTTATCTGTTAAATTAGTAATAAAACTATATCTTTTGTTATGCTCTATTTCTTGCATTAACTCAATATGATTATTATTTTGTGCAATGATACTCGCAACTTGGATAAAGTCTAATGAAGAGTTTTCTAAAGTTATATATAATAAATTTTTATTAGAAGTAATACCGCTAATTATCCTTTTTTCCATAATTTTATCTTTTGAAGTGATTAACGTGCAACCTGCTTTAGGTGCAAAAGTTGAAAGAATACGCATATCTATTTGATATCGCATTACTATTTCTGCTGCCCTTGGATGTAATACTTTTGCTCCACTTAATGCTAACTCTAACATTTCTGAAAAGTCTATCTCGTCTATCTTTTTTGCTTTTGGAATAATTCTTGGATCAGCAGCAAATACTCCCTCTACATCCGTATAGATATCACATCTATCAGCTTTCATGGCTGCAGCAATTAAAGCAGCGGTAGTATCAGAGCTGCCTCTACCTAATGTAACTAATCTATTATGTTTATTGATTCCTTGAAAACCAGCAATTATAGGAATAATATTTAGCTTTAAACATTCTTTCAATAATTTCGTGTCAACTGATTCTACTAAAGCTTTACTGTGGTTATCATCAGTCAAAATTGGTAATTGCCACGCCAAAAATGATCTGGCATTTATATTTTCTTCTTGAAGAGCAAGTGCAAGCAATGAAGCCGTAACTATTTCACCGCTAGAAAGTGCTACATCATATTCTGCAAGTTGAGATGATTTGTTAAGACTTGATACTTCATTACACAATGTAACAAGTTGATTAGTGACCCCTGCCATAGCAGAAACTACTATAATTACTTGATTATTTTTAGCTATTTCAGTTTTTATAATAGGGATGAATTTTTTTATTCTGTCAATAGTTGCAACGGAAGTGCCACCAAATTTTTGAATTATTAAGGCCATATATAGAAGCCTATTACTGCTGTTTTTGTGGGGTATTAATATTGTTTTGTTTTTTCGTCACTGCGAGGAGATGAATAGCTAAAGGTACGGCAGTCTAGTTAACTATAATGTCATTCTCGCTTAAGATTTACTTGCATGGATTAGTTTTTCCGTCATTGCGAGAAAATTATGAAGTAATTCATTTAAAAAATGCTAATTTATAGCATTTTTAACTGGATACCGTGAATAAATCACGGGATGACAAAGAAAAAAGATCTACGCAAGCAATGCCTCCCGTGGATAAGCCACGGGATGACAAGAGAAAAAACGACTCACGCAGGCAAGGCTATAAAATCTTAATTATGCACTAACGATTTCTGTAACGTTTACTATTTTATGATCACGCTTAGTTAAAAACTCTACTCTTCCTGATGTTAAAGCAAAAATAGTATGATCCTTACCAATCCCAACATTTACTCCAGGATGGATTTTTGTACCACGTTGTCTAACTATAATATTGCCAGGTATTACATATTGCCCATCAGCTTTTTTAACGCCAAGTCTTCGACCGGCTGAATCTCTTCCGTTCCTAGAACTACCACCAGCTTTTTTGGTTGCCATCTTATGATTCCTTTATTATTAACTTTTACAAAAAGTCTATTATTGTTTTGTAATATCTAATATTTTCAGCTCTGTCAATTCTTGACGATGACCGGCTTTACGACGATAATTTTTTCTACGTTTTTTCTTAAAAATTATAATTTTATTATCTCTAAGCTGGTTAGTAATTTCAGCTGTAACAACAGCTCCTTTTACTAATGGAGTACCGATAAAAGAAGGCTTTGAATATTCACCCATCATTAAAACCTGATTAAGCTGAATTTTAGAGCCAAGCTCACCTTCAATTTTTTCGACTTTAATAACGCTATTTTGGTCTACTTTATATTGTTTTCCACCTGCTTTTATAACTGCGAACATGAAAAATATCTCTTTAAAAATTTATAAATATTTGTCGTATCATATTATTATATTGGCAATTAGTCAATGATAATTTAAAGCGGTATATTCGTTTTATTTGAAAAATTGGCTACCCAACTCTTCATTTATTAAATGTATACTTAATATATTTTAGCTTTTAAATAAATGAAGAATAATTAGAAGCAATGTAAATAAACTACTTGCAAAATTTAACTTATAGAGAGGAATTTGAAAGAAACACGGAACGCAGGACCGCAGCGTAGTAAACCTACGTGAGGATCCGAGTACCGGATTGACGTACAAATTACCTCTAGAAGTTAATTTTGCAAAAGGTCTATTTTTGCGGCTAAAATAAAATCGCTCTCAGTAAGACCATCAATTTTGTGAGTCCATATTTCTACTATGCAAGCTCCCCAAGATATAGTCAAATCTGGGTGATGTACTTCCTGCTCGGCAATTTCAGCTATTTTATTAGCAAATTCTATAGGTTGCATAAAATTAGGAAATTTATACTTTTTGTATAGATGTCCTGACTCATTCACTATCCATTCATTTTGTAATTCAGATAGTAATTTATCGATTTCTTTTTTCTCAATAGGCGGAACACCTCCCTCGCATGGAATACATTTTTTATCACTTAGTGAACATGTTATTGTCATAATAAACCTATTTTTTAATTATTATTGTTTTATCTTTTTCCAGTCTAGATTATTTAGCATATCAAATAGCTGTTGAAAACTTTTAATTACAAAATATGTTTTCTGGAAAGAATCCGTCTCATACTCTGTTTTTATCACCTTATTTAAATCAAACTCCAAACGCATAGGAATTTCTGATTCTAAAGAGTAAATAGATTCACCTTTAGAGGAAATAATACCAGCTCCGTATATTCGCAAGTTATCATTTGACTGGATGAGCCTGAATTCAACCGTAAACCAATATAGAGCTGAGGCAAATTTAAGCATACCCGCTTCAATGGCTTCTAAACCTTTTAGCCCAAATTGCTGCATAAAGTCAGCAAATACGGGATTTACAAGTAACGGCACATGACCGAAAACGTCATGGAATATATCGGGTTCTTCCAAATAATCAAGTTGATGAGGCTGACGAATAAAACAGGTAGAAGGAAATTTACGCTCTGCTAGAAATTTAAAAAATAAATCTTCAGGTATAAAGCCTTTTACCGGTATTATAGAAAAATTGGTTTCTTTCATTAATATTCTATTAAGCTCGGTAAATTTAGGAATTCGATCATTACAAATTTTTAATTTTTCTATTCCTTCTACTATTTCGTTTGTAGCTCTGTTTTTTAATAATTCGGTATGTCTGTTAAATAATGTTTTCCAAATTTCATGATCTGTTTCAGTAAATTTTTCCAATTGCTCAGAACACACCATTGGGTGGTCTAATAAAGATGACATAGTTTCCTCATAAGAATAATATTGTTTAATTTAGTTATTCTCTTTTGAAGTACTATTTGTGTCATTCCCAGCAACGGCGGGAATCCAGTAAAAAATCATAAATATAACAGATTTTTAAAATTAAAAGCTCGATTCATCTCGCTTTATGCTGGATTCCCGCCTATGCGGGAATGACATAAGTCAAACCGAAAAAGTCGCAAATAATAAACAAAAGAGAATTTAGTTAATTGGTAATAATTTAGAATTCGATATTAATATCGATAATAAGAAACTTTAGTGTAGTAATATGAGAATGGGGTAGTGAAAGATATTAAATTAGCCACAACACGACTAAACGTGAGTGATGGAATTTTTATAAGCTGGATAGTTGTTGGTGAGATAGACATTGTTTAAACCTGTTTGTTAAATTACATAATCGAGATATTTTTGAATTTTGATAATAGTAATACATGATTTACTCCTTAATTAATCATAAATTAATTATAACATACTTAACATAAAGCTTCAATAAGTTTTATCAATTAACACAAATACAATTGCATATTGCGTTACTGCAGCGAAGATTGCAGCAGCTAAATCATCAACCATAACCCCAAGGCTACCTTTAATATTTTTATCAAGCCAATTAATAGGCCAAGGTTTTAATATATCAAAAAGACGGAACAGACAAAAAGGTAATATAAAAAGTAATATTATACTAACTTTTAAAGTACTTAAATGCTTTACTAGGTTTGAATCATTAGCAAAAATCGCTGAGAAAAATACTAAAATAACAGTTAGTAACTGCCCTACTACCTCGTCAATTACTACCTCTTTTGGGTCTTTAGAATCCGTATATTTTAAGTATATTTTAGTAAAATATGTGCCGAATATTAGAAGCAATAAACATATAGCAGAGGCTATAATGACCATACTGACAAGCTGAGCTTCATTAAGCGTAAGATTTGCAAAAGGAATAATTATCTTATTATCAACAACAAAATACATTATAGCGTAGCATAGGGGAAAAGCTGCAAGAGAGCCGAAAGTGCCTGGGCAATATTTTATTTTTCCGATATAAAAGAAAGTAACAAAGAATTCTGAGAATTGTTTTTTAGTGAACATTTTTGCTCTGGATTAGATTTATAATATATAATATAATAAAATTTTAACTTATATAGCAAGAAATACTATGGGAATGAGCTTCAGCCATTTATTAATAGTTCTATTAATTATTTTTGTATTATTCGGTGCTGGTAAATTACCACAAGTTATGTCCGACCTTGCCAAAGGTCTTAAAGCTTTCAAAGACGGAATGAAAGAGGATGACAGCACTAAAAAAGATTAGATATTGCAATTAAATATAGAATTTGATATGACAAATTTATCCATTACTATACCTGATGACATAGCTAAAGCAAGTAATGAGGTTGCTAAAAAACTAGGACTATCTAGAACAGCTTTTATTCGTCAAGCAATTATACATGAACTTGATAATCTTCAATCTAAATTTGAGCAGGAAGGTATTATTAAAGAGTTTTAATGCAATGAAAAAATCCCCTCAATATTTAGAAGAAGCGGAAGAAATAATGAATGGATTAAACTTTGAATTATTAGAAGAAGAAAGTTAAATCGAAAAACGTTTTCGGTGTTATTTAGTTGCTTGACCTAGGTTGCTGTATGACTTCGGTGTCATTCCTGCGGAGGCGGGAATCCATTAATTACTAAACATAAATATAACTGGTTTTTATAATCAAGAATTGTATTTATTTAAATTTTCTGGATTCCCGCCTCCGCGGGAATGACACCGAGATCACTTTTCGATCCACGCAGGCAATGTTGCCACGGGATGACGAACTAGAAAATAAAAGTAATCCCCGCCGCAAGCAGCGGGGTATTTTAGAAGAAAGCTAGCTGATGATCCTCATGCAGTTTCTGATATTCCTTGCCTTGGTTTTTTACGTATTTTCCTATCATATTCTCATTTCCATGCTTACCTACCGTACTCGTAAAATATCCATCAGTCCAAAATTCTCCACCCCATAATTGTTTCTTTACCTGTGGACACTGTCTAAATATTTGACGAGCTGTAACACTTTTAATTGTTGTTACTATTTTTGTTACGCTATAGGTTGGTACAGATTGTACCAAAAAATGGACATGATCTTCATCAACCCCTATTTCTAAAAATTTTATTTGATATCTCTTTTCTATCTCTAAACATATTTCTCGTAATACTTGATCAACTGATACGTCAAACACTGCTCGGCGATATTTTGCTGGAAATACCATGTGATACAGCAGTACCGTAACATTATGACTTTTATGTATATATTTGCTCATTCCGCCATATTACGCCGCAAGCGGCGGGGAATATACCCAAAAGAGATTAAAAAGAAAAGGAGTAATAAAAGATCAGATTATCCCTTATGATTCACGGATATCAATAATTTTAGAGTCAATAGAGGAAGTAAATAAGCAACTAGAAAAAGGAGGTTATTTATTATACCGATATAAAAAAAGAAGGAATACTTTTATACGACAGTGGTGAGTATACTTTAAGCGAAGCTAAAGATTTACCTTGGAGTGAGATGAAAGAAATTGCTCAAGATTATTTAGAATATTGGTTTGGAAGAGGAAAAGGATTTTTAAAAGGAGCAAATAACTATTTAAAAGATTCTGAGAATGCTATAGCAGCTTTTTCACTTCATCAAGCTACCGAAAGTTTCTATAGTGCTATTTTATTAGTTTTTTCTAACTATAAGCCTAAATTGCACGATATAGAAGAATTAGGAGGTATGGCAGGAAATTATAGCAGTAAGTTATTACAAGTTTTCCCTATTGCAACGCCTGAACGAAAAGAATGTTTCGAGTTGTTAAAAAAAGCTTATGTTGATGCACGATATGATAAAAATTATAAGATTACGAAAGAACAGCTGCTTTATCTTATTGAGCGAATAGAAAAATTAAAAGAAATCACCGAAAGAATTTGTATGGCAAGGATTAATGGATAGGTTGTCCTCCCGTGGCTTGGGAACTAGATCCAGCTTAAAAATACTAATAAAATTAGTATTTTTTATTATTTTCTGGATCTAGTTAGCAAGCCAAGAGATGACATCGAGAGCACTTTTCGATCCATGCGGGCAGAACTAATCACTCCCCATTAATCAGTTTTTTAAAGTAATTAATTTTATAAGACCAGAAGTAATTTTTATTACTTTTTAAGGCTTTTATATCTAGAGCAAAATCATTCTCATCATAGATGAAAATTTTAATTAACTTGAGATATGATAATGTACCAAGAATAATAGAACGAAATAAACCTAAGAAAGATTTTAAAAGTTGCTTATCAATTATAAGTATAATTTTATTGTATGGCGATTTAAATAAACTACGAATTAGAGTATAATAAGCGGCTTTGTTCGGAAGGGTATCTGTTGGTCTTTTTTAGATGTAATTATCCTATTTTGACTGCGACACATTTACCGAATGAATTCCATAAATTTATAATATTGGTAATAACAATTGCTTCACGTTTTTGTGATGATATTTTTTTAGTTAATAGAGATGAACCAATACATCTCTTAATTCTTGAAATTTGAGCTTCAATTCGTGCCCTAATTCCATAACAGTATTTTTTATAAAATGCATAAATGTTACCTTTCTTACTAATATAACTTACAACCTTATCATGCCATATGGTGTTATCTTGACCATATATCTTAGCATTACGTGGGGGAGGAATTACTGGCGTAATACCGCAATTACTTAATTTCTCAACTCCTTCAATACTTATAGTAAGCACCATCAGCAATTACTCTATCTACCGATATATTCTCTGGTATTAAGGACTCTAGCATCTCTATATCAGCAGTATAGCAATCAGTAATCTCAACATCATGAATATTCATTGCAGGATCTATAGAAATATGCATTTTCTGCCATGGCTTATTCTTACAGACTTTATTGTATTTTGTTTCATACCAGTTACTAGCTGTATTAAATCTAAGACCTGTGCTATCTAGTATCAGAGATATATAGCATAAATCATTAAGATACTGACAATTTAATAGTATTAAAAACAGCATCATAAAATGTTTCAAAATCTCCTACAACTTTCCTAATTTCATTTTTTATCTTAAACCAGTAATGCTCTATAGGATTTAAATCAGGAGAGTAAGTTGGTAAATACAATATGGTACAACCAACGGATTCAATGAACTCTTTAACTTTAGAATTTTTATGAAAATTAATGTTATCCATAATAACGGTTTGCCCAGGTTGTAATTCTGTAATTAATACATCCCTAATATAAGTTTTAAAGACCTCTGTATTACAATTACCTTCAAATATTACAGGAGCAATAAGATTACCATTACAAAGACCAGCTATCATACTTATTCTAAATTTATGTTGATACACCTTTTCTCCATAACACCTTTGTCCTATAATGCTCCATCCATACTCTTTGCAAGCATTATCCTCTATTCCAGATTCATCAAGATATACTAATTTGTCCTTTGTGATGGTTTGTATCTTTGCTATAAATTCATTTCTTAATTTAATATCTCTTTTCGGATGAAAATGAGTTTTTTTATAGCTATAACCAAGTTTTCTGATTTGTCTTAAAATAGTTACAGATGCAATATTACCCCATTGCTTTGCTAACTCCTTTGATGTTTTATTCATATTAGCTTTAAAAAATTCTTTAAAAGATTCTGAATCTTTTATCTTATGACTATGTCCTTTCTGATAACCAGTTGCTGCTTCTAAAGTACCTTGCTTATCTTTTAATTTTTTCCATTTATATATAGTATCACGACTTACATTAAATAATTTACTTACCTTACTTATTCGTATCCCTGCTTCTACAGCTTTTATAACTCTTAGTCTTAGTTCTATTGCATATGCTCGTGCCATATCTCTTTACATGCTTGTTAATATTTGCTTACTATAACATGATACTCTCGCTCTGTCAGTACCTTAATGACTTATGCTATAGCTTCGCCATTCTTGATACGCACAGCAAGTTTATTGCAAAACTGTTTGACCTCTAATGGTATCTGTGAAAATAAATCACATAGATGACCAAAACTTGGTACTGGAATCTCAAGACCCTTGCCCCGCCATAGATCCTCAAAGTAACCTGTTATTTGACGCTGCCCGAAATCAAATAAACGATATAATGTATAAATTAGTTGTATATATGGTACTTGGTATGTCGTTGTCCTCCCAGATTCTCCCTCTACGTAAGGTTGTGTATTAATGAACAAAGACTCTAAATCACCTTCAGGGAAATACAGGCTGACCATCCCTCTTTTTCTTAAACTATCGTTATATTGTGACCAATTGGTTATTTTATATCTGGCTTATCTATTTTTCTTGGCAAACCTGTTTTTGTTCTTTCTTTGTATGGCATTTTTAATTTATCAAAACTTACGCTATGAGTAAAAAAGTGATAAATTATTGTAAAAATAATTAAACATGTCAAAGAGGATAAAGTTGCAAGCAATACCAATTAATAGGACAGATTATTGTCAATTTTTAATAGTTAGCCAAAAGAATTATAGTTTAACCTACTACGCTGAACATGCAAAGAAATGTAGTCATGATGTTATTAATAGATTTTTAAGGAATGAAAAATATACACCTTCTTTGTTATGGGAACACATCAAGAATGATGTTATTTTTTTCATCTAATGGATATACAATATTTGATGATACGGTTTTAAATAAAAGGAATATGAAGCAAATAGAAATTGCAAGATCGCAGTACAGTGGAGCTACAGGTAGAGTTACTAAAGGTATAGGAGTAGTGAGTCTGGTATATTATAACCCTGATATTAATAAGTTTTGGGTAATAGATTATCGAATTTTTGCACCTGATCATGATGGAGCAACAAAACTAGAACACCTATTAAACATGTTAAATAATGCTGTTTATAGCAAGAAGATTCCTTTTCAAACAGTACTTTTTGACACATGGTATTCTACACACAAAATTATGCAACATGTTGACTCTCTGGGGAAATATTATTATGCCCCTATTAAAGCCAATAGAAACGTTAGTAAAACGCACGATTCTAAACCTTATAAAGCTGTAAAAGAGTTGACATTTTCAGATGAAGAGATCAGGCATGGAGTAGAGATTCATATAAAAGGCTTTGCTAAAAATAAGCATGTTAATTTGTTTAAATTTACTGTTTCTACCAACAGAGTTGAGTATGTTGTTACCAATAACAAAACTCACAAATCTTCTAAAGCTGCACAAGATGAGTGTGGCTTTCGATGGGTAATTGAGAGCATGCACAGAGAAATTAAGCAACTTACTGGGATAGAACGTTGTCAATGCAGGAAACAGCGTATTCAACGTAATCATATTAGTTGGGCATTTTTAGTTTGGGCATTTCTCAAAAGGACTGCAAATACAATCGGTAAAACGGTTTACCAAATAAAGTTAGGGCTTTTAGATGAATATATGCAACAACAGCTGCGTTCTCCATCTTTACGATATTTAGAACCAAACATAGCGTAAGTTTTGTTATAACTTATCTATTCCAGAATATTATATGGTATTCTCTACATACTACCCTTCCTTTTTTATTACCCTTCCGAACAAAGCCGTTATAGCCCTACTTAATGCTCAATCCGAAATAACACATCTTGCTAATAAGATTGAGACCAATAGTCTTCAAAAAAATTCCCAAGACGAAGAAAAATTTGCAGAAACTTTATCCACTATAGCAAGTTATCTAGAAAGCCTTGCACGCAAGATGGAAAAGTGATATATTAACGTTTGGCTGCTTGGTTCGTGAGCTTAATATTAGCCTAGGACTACCACTAACTTTAGGACATCGTCCCTGTCTAATACTCATTTAAGTTTAGATATATGAAGTCCACCTTTACATAAAGGTCTTTGAAGGATTTTAAGTAACGACTAAAGCGGTCATTTGTCATCCAGTGGCTTGGGAATTAGATCCAGCATAAAGAGAGATAAATCGAGCTTTTAATATTAGTATTTTTAACTGGATCCCGTGAATAAATCACGGGATGACAGAAGTGAAGTTGCCATGGGATGACACCGAAAATAACATTACACCTCTAAAATGAAACAAAAAAAACCTGCTAATAAAGTACTTGGTGCTTTTTTAGGTACCATCATTGAATATTACGACTACAGCCTATACGGATTTTCTGCTGCAATTATTGCTGAAAAATTCTTCTCCCCTGCTACGGATCAATTAACAAAACTTGTAAATGTTTTTGCTGTATATGCTGTTGCATATCTGTCAAAGCCTCTAGGAGCTTATACATTTGGGCGTATAGGTGATAAATATGGCAGAAAAAAAGCCCTTAGTTTTACGATTATCGGTATTATAATCCCTACCTTAATAATAGGGTTATTACCTGACTACTCTACCCTTGGAGTTTGGAGTACGATAATCCTTGTTTTATGCCGTTTTATGCAAGGTATATTTATTGCAGGTGAGTATGATGGTGCTGCAATTTACGTTATTGAACATTTAGGTCCAAAATACCAATTTACAGCTTCAGCTATCACTAGATGTACAGGAGTTATTGGATTATTATCAGGAATTGGGGTAACTAACTTTTTTAATGCACATATCTTTCCTGATTGGAGTTGGCGTATTCCATTTTTATTAAGCGTACCATTAGGGCTTGTAACTCTTTATTATCGTCAGAAATTTGATGAGACCCCTGAATTTAAAAAGGCTGGTGGTAATAATTCTATTCAAAAATTTAATGTTTTGATCAGAAAACAATGGAAGAATATTTTACCTCTTATATTTTTAGCAGGAGGTTTTGGAGCAACATATCAAATTGCAATCATTTTCATGAAGCAATATTTACCGCTTGTGCTGCCTGCAACCGGCGTTATAATGAGTTCCTTTTCGGTATTGGTAGTATTATGCTTTGCTGTTTTTATGCCAATCGCCGGATTTATTGCCGATCGTATTCGTGTTAATATAGTATTAAAAACTGCCCTCATATCTACCATTATAGCAAGTATAATTTTTACGATAGCAGTGCAGTATCAAATGACCAATTTAGGGCTTTTTGCTAGTTTAATGCTAGCTGCTTCAGTTGCTCCGTTTAATGCTCTCGCTCATAGCGTAGTTATTAAATCTTTTGCAGTTAGAGAGCGTTATCGTGTCATAAGTTTTGGGCATACTGTAGGTTCGATGCTAATGTCTGGTAATGCTAATTATATATGTCTATTAGTAATAAAAAAATATAATTTTACCTTATTCCCTATTTTATATATCTGCATTTTCAGTGTACTAGCCTGCTCTATGATTGGGTTATTTGATCATAAAACAAAATGAAAAATCAAATTAAGACTTCTTTTTAAACATCTCTAGCATTCTTCTTGTGACTATGAATCCGCCAAAGATATTGATAGATGCAAGCAGCGTTGCAAAAATTCCTAGTAAGCCAGAAAAACCAAAAGCACTACTACTTGCTGCTATCATAGAACTTAGCACTATAATGCCTGAAATAGCGTTAGTGATCGACATAAGAGGAGTGTGTAATGCCGGTGTTACTTTCCATACTACATAATAGCCTACAAAAGAAGCTAGTACAAAAACTGTTATAGCAAACACTAAAGGATCAATAGTAGAAGCTGCAACTTGCGAGCTGCCATCTATCACTAAATCTTTTAATTTATCTGATAGTTCTTGGGTATTTTGGGCAATTTCACTAGCTTGCTTAGCTATTATTGGTAATTGATTCATATTTTCTCTTTTGGTTGTGTTATGTATTAAGTATGTGGTGAGATATACGAAGATCAACTTGGAAAAGAGCAAGTAGTCTAAAGCCCTCGGAGCGGAGCGTACACTTTAGTACGTGAGCACCACAGATCTTATAAGACGACGTAGCCAATTTTTCAAGTTCATCGAGTATACTTCTCGTTCACAATTTTGCCATCCTTAGTAACCAACATAGACTGCACTAACTCATCATCCATATTAAGTTTGCCGTCTTGGAGTGCATAATTTAAAAAATTATATAAATTCTTAGAATATAATTTTGAGCTATCAGTTGCAATTTTAGCAGCAAGGTTTGATAAACCTATTATAGTAACGCCATATTTAGTAATGATTTTATCGAGTTCCGAGCCTTCAACATTTCCGCCTGTTGTGGTTGCTATATCAACAATAATCGATCCATGATTCATTGATTCTAGCATTTTATCTGTAACAAGCAAAGGTGCTTTTTTTCCAGGAATTTGTGCAGTAGTAATAACTATATCATAGTTTTTAATGATTTTTGCTAAAAACTCTTCTTGCTTGACTTTATAGCTTTCAGAGCTTTCCCCAGCATAACCTGATTTATCTTGTAGATCCTCTTGCAGTTCTGGCGAAACAAATTTAGCCCCTAAGCTCTCTACTTGTTCCTTTGTTGCCGATCTTACGTCATACCCTGCAACGACGCTACCAAGTCTTTTTGCTGTTGCAATTGCTTGTAGTCCTGCAACACCAATACCAAGTATTAGAGTTTTACAAGGTGAAACAGTGCCTGCTGCTGTCATCATCATCGGAAAAGCTTTGGTATAATGATAGCTTGCTTCAATCACTGCCCTATATCCTACTAAATTGCTTTGCGAAGATAAAGCATCCATATTCTGGGCTTTGGTGATTCTTGGCACTAGCTCCATAGCAAAGCTAGTCAGATTTTTTTTAGCTGCTGCTTTGATATATTCGTGATTTAAATAAGGCGAGAGAAGCCCGATAATAACAGCTCCTTTTTTCGCAAATTCAAGCTCGCTATATTTATCGCTAACAGGTGATGGCTGAACCTTTAATATAATATCAGCATCAGAAATAATTTCGAGTGGTACTGCAGATATTTTAGCACCTACTGCTATATATTCTTCGTCAAGAAAGCCGGCATGAACTCCTATATCTTTCTCGACAGTAACAGCAAAGCCTTTTTTAACCAAAAGGCTAGCTACTTCAGGTGTGATAGCAACTCGAGTTTCGTGCTTGACTTTTTCTTTTAAGGCAACAATTTTCATAAATACTATTTGTTTTAAGTATATAACTAAGGTATTTTAAACATAATTTAAAATATAAAACAATGAAAATGAATAAAATATTTTCTTTAATTATCATTTATCTTTCCATAAATTCGATTGCGGCATTTGGAGCAGCTGATAAAGCGGCAATTTTAGAGTTAAAAACATATCTGCGTACAATGAAATCGATTGCGGTAGATTTTACACAAGAAGATTCTAAAGGTAATATATCTCAAGGAAAATTATTGATCAGTAAGCCTTATAACTTCAGATGTAATTATTACCCTCCTTTCCCTATAATTATAGTAGGTACTAAAAATTTTGTATCTATGTATGATTATGATATGGAGCAAGTAAGTCGTATTGCTAGGGATGAAAATATATTTAATTTTTTACTTGAGGATAATGAAAATTTCGACAAAGATTTTGTAGTTGAATCAGTTGTTAATGAAAAAGAGTTCTCAAGGATTAATATTTATCACAAAGTAACAGAACGACATAGTGAAATTACTTTAAATAAAGCCAATAAACAAATTGAGTTGCTTAAAATATTTGAGGATACTAATGTAGTAACTATTAAATTTGATAAGATAGTTAAAGTACAAAAATTTGCTGAAGATTTATTTAAGTTAAAAAATCCTGAAATATTTGGTCCACCTAATAGGTTAACAAAATTAGAAATAGAAAAAAAATATGTTGTTTCTTCTAGCTAAAAAGGCTATGTTAATTATGCTAGTGGTGGGCATCGTGCTTATTTAGTTGGTCAGGTCCGAGAGGAAGCAGCCAGAGTAGGATTCGCTGGGTCACTACTAGCATTTACTTTTTATATAAACAGGGTGTCATCCCGTGGCTTGGGAACTATATCCAGTAGTACAAATTTTAATGTCATACTGCGGCTTGACCGCAGTATCTTAAGACGCAATTTATGACAAGAAACCCCGTGATCAAGTCACGGGGAGACAATAAAAAAACTGGATCCCGTGGACAAGCCACGGGATGACAGTGGTAAAATTGATCCACGCAAGAATGACATTAACCACTCTTCTAAAATTTAAATCGTGACCGATATAAATTCAAATAATCAATATATCCCTTTTGCTAGGAAATATCGTCCAAGTAGCTTTGCTGAGCTGCATGGGCAAGAGGTACTTGTAAAAGTCTTAAGTTACACTATCCTCAATAATCGCCTAGCGGGTGGGTATCTTTTAACAGGTATTAGGGGAGTCGGTAAAACTACGTCCGCTCGTATTATTGCTAAAGCGGTAAACTGCTCTGCTTTGATTACTGAAGATAATAATATTAAGACATGTGAGCAATGCGTAAATTGCGTTAGTTTCAACAACTATAATCACCCTGATATAATTGAAATCGATGCGGCAAGTAAAACTAGCGTTGATGATATACGTAGAATCATAGAGTCAGCTGAGTATAAACCGCTGCAAGGGAAGTATAAAATATTTATTATTGATGAAGTGCATATGCTTTCTAAAGGTGCTTTTAATGCACTTCTTAAAACTTTAGAAGAGCCGCCTCCACATGTGATATTTATTTTTGCAACAACCGAAGTGCAGAAAATCCCAGCAACGATTATTTCAAGATGTCAAAGATATGATTTAAAACGTCTTAGCTTTGAAGAAATTTTTAAACTACTTGAGTATATAGTTAAAGAAGAAAATCTAAAAACAGATATAGAAGCTTTAAGAGTAATAGCTTATAAATCAGAAGGTTCTGCTCGTGATGCGGTATCTATTCTAGATCAGGCAGCTAGTTTATCCGCTAAATCTGATAGTATGATTACAAGACAAGCGATTAATCAGATGCTTAGGCTTGTCGACAATAATGTTATACTAGAATTTAGTGAGTATATAGTTAATAGAGATATCGCAAATAGTATTTCTCTAATAAATAAGCTTTATTCTTCTTCAGTTAATCTTGAAACATTTATAGAATCAGTATCAGAATTTATAGCTTATCTTAATAAGGTGAAAATGTTGCCTAGCTATAGTATGCCGTTATATGAGTCATTTAATGATAGAATTAAAAATATTTTGAGTAAAATTAGTTTCCCGCATTTATCAATTTTATGGCAAATATATAGTAAAGGGGTAGCGGAAATCAAAATTTCTTATAATCAACTTATTGAAACTGAAATGTTGATTATAAAATCAATATATTCAGCCTCGTTGCCATTGGATGATTCACCGAGCGATAATAGAAATGTAAAGCAGCCATCTACTGAAGAAATAAAAAAAAAATTTGAAATTGTAGATTTTCTTAAGTATCTTTATGAAAATAATGAAATAGAAATATATTATTTTTTATTGAACAGTATAGAGCTTAAAAATTTTTATGATAATAAATTAGAAATTGTGAGTTCTGAGATAACAAGCAAAATAAAGAAACAAATAGAAAATTTATTGTTTGCTTTTAGTAATGAAAAAATCAAAATTATAATATTAAAAGAGCAGCAACAAACGACCTTAAAAAGTCAATTAATAGATAAAATTGAATCAGGTGATGGTTTTAGTTTAGTAAAAAAACATTTTCCTGATGCAAAAATCATGGATATTCTACTTAAAAATTAAAGGATAAAATTATGGTAAACTTTAATCAATTTTTAAAACAAGCTCAAACAATGCAGAAAAAAATGCAAGAAGCACAAAAGCAAATGGCAAATACTAGATATACTGGTAAAGCAGGAGGTGGGCTTGTAGAAATTATAGCAACAGGCAAAGGTGAGGTCGAAAAGGTTTCAATAGATGCATCTCTACTAAAAGAAGAAGAAAAAGAGATGTTAGAGGATTTAATTAAAGTCGCTTTTAACGATGCAAAACAGAAATGTGATGAAGATTCACAGAATTCTATGTCAGGTGCTTTAAGTGGTATGAGTTTGCCGCCAGGTTTTAAAATGCCTTTTTAATTTAAATTACTGGACGCCGTGGCGAGCCACGGCATATTTGATATCTAATTAATTATTTTAGCTTTTCAATCTCTTCTTTAGGTAACTTCGTTATTTTTATAATCGTTTCTAAAGGCTCTTTATTAGCCATCATTTCTTTTGCTAAAGTAATTTGAAAATACTATAAGTAAGTAGAACAAAACTTATTTAAAATAATAAGATTTTAAATAGGTAATGATGAACAGAAAATATAGACACTTATCTCGCGAAGAGAGATATGACAAAACTTACGCTATGTTTGGTTCTAAATATCGTAAAGATGGAGAACGCAGCTGTTGTTGCATATAGTCATCTAAAAGCCCTAACTTTATTTGGTAAACCGTTTTACCGATTGTATTTGCAGTCCTTTTGAGAAATGCCCAAACTAAAAATGCCCAACTAATATGATTACGTTGAATACGCTGTTTCCTGCATTGACAACGTTCTATCCCAGTAAGTTGCTTAATTTCTCTGTGCATGCTCTCAATTACCCATCGAAAGCCACACTCATCTTGTGCAGCTTTAGAAGATTTTTGAGTTTTGTTATTGGTAACAACATACTCAACTCTATTGGTAGAAACAGTAAATTTAAACAAATTAACATGCTTATTTTTAGCAAAGCCTTTTATATGAATCTCTACTCCATGCCTGATCTCTTCATCTGAAAATGTCAACTCTTTTACAGCTTTATAATGTTTAGAATCGTGCGTTTTACTAACGTTTCTATTGGCTTTAATAGGGGCATAATAATATTTCCCCAGAGAGTCAACATGTTGCATAATTTTGTGTGTAGAATACCATGTGTCAAAAAGTACTGTTTGAAAAGGAATCTTCTTGCTATAAACAGCATTATTTAACATGTTTAATAGGTGTTCTAGTTTTGTTGCTCCATCATGATCAGGTGTAAAAATTCGATAATCTATTACCCAAAACTTATTAATATCAGGGTTATAATATACCAGACTCACTACTCCTATACCTTTAGTAACTCTACCTGTAGCTCCACTGTACTGCGATCTTGCAATTTCTATTTGCTTCATATTCCTTTTATTTAAAACCGTATCATCAAATATTGTATATCCATTAGATGAAAAAAATAACATCATTCTTGATGTGTTCCCATAACAAAGAAGGTGTATATTTTTCATTCCTTAAAAATCTATTAATAACATCATGACTACATTTCTTTGCATGTTCAGCGTAGTAGGTTAAACTATAATTCTTTTGGCTAACTATTAAAAATTGACAATAATCTGTCCTATTAATTGGTATTGCTTGCAACTTTATCCTCTTTGACATGTTTAATTATTTTTACAATAATTTATCACTTTTTTACTCATAGCGTAAGTTTTGGTATGATAGCTGGTCTTTGTAATGGTAATCTTATTGCTCCTGTAATATTTGAAGGTAATTGTAATACAGAGGTCTTTAAAACTTATATTAGGGATGTATTAATTACAGAATTACAACCTGGGCAAACCGTTATTATGGATAACATTAATTTTCATAAAAATTCTAAAGTTAAAGAGTTAATTGAATCCGTTGGTTGTACCATATTGTATTTACCAACTTACTCTCCTGATTTAAATCCTATAGAGCATTACTGGTTTAAGATAAAAAATGAAATTAGGAAAGTTGTAGGAGATTTTGAAACATTTTATGATGCTGTTTTTAATACTATTAAATTGTCAGTATCTTAATGATTTATGCTATATCTTATTAATACTGACTCCTAGGTCATACATTCTTTTTAGCTCATATCTCTCTTCTCGAGATAAGTGTCTATATTTTCTGTTCATCATTACCTATTTAAAATCTTATTATTTTAAATAAGTTTTGTTCTACTTACTTATAGTATTTTCATGTCTAAAAGCACTATTAGTATGGAGCTAAAAAGAAATAAGGTAAAAGATAAGTATATGCCTTGTGTTGCTCAGGAAAAATATGAAAACAGGATGTATCAGCAAGAGTTATTAAAAATAGAAAAGAACCCTATGTTGTTAGATTATATTAAAAATGCTATGATTCGCAAGAAATGGTCGCCGGATGCTATAGCCGGAAAGTTAAAACTAGACAAAAATACAGCTTTGTGTATCAGTACAGAAAGTATATATAGATTTGTTTACACTTCTGTAGTAGCAGCTAAATTAAAGTTATATAGCTATTTACCTTCTAAAAGATATAAAAGGCAAGAAAGAGGGAAGAGGCGTCAAAGGATCATTATACCACAAAGGATCTCAATACATCAGCGTGATGCAATAGCTACGAAAAAGGTAGAAGTAGGGAATTTTGAGGCAGATCTTACATTTCATAAAGGTAATCAAAGTATGAATATTGGTGCACTGGTGGATAAAAAGAGTTAAAAGATTATTTTAGTGCTGAATAACTCCAAGAGAGCTACAACAGTTACCAATGGTTTTTTAAGAAAGATAAAAACTCTTCCAAATAGTGTGAGAAAGACTATTACTATGGATAATGGCAAAGAGTTTGTGGGGCATGTTGCCTATAGACTATCTGGGTTTCAAACTTTCTTTTGTGATCCATACCGCCCTAGACAAAAAGCATTAGTGGAAAAAATGAATTCTATGATTCATAGAATTTTACCTAAAAATACAGATATTACTACCGTTACACAAAGAGGTCTTGACAATGTTGCTGAGATTTTAAATAACATGCCAAGAAAGATTTTTGGTTATAAAACCCCCAATGAAATTTGGGCAGAAAATTTATAGGTTTTGTTCTACTTAGTCCTTGCATTTTCATTGTGACCAATTGGTTATTTTATATCTCGGTTTATCTATTTTTCTTGGCAAACCTGTTTTTGTTCTTTCTTTGTATGGCATTTTTAATTTATAACAAAACTTACGCTATGTTTGATATAATGCCCATGAATTAAGGGATATTATGAAGTGCTTCACTATAAAACATTGCTGTGTAATAAGAGTTTTTAGCATATTTGCTATAACATAGCGTAAGTTTTGATAACTTATCTATTCCAGAATATTATATGGTATTCTCTACATACTACCCTTCCTTTTTTATTACCCTTCCGAACAAAGCCGTTTTTAATAGTAATTTATTCTTATAAATAGGAGAAAAGTTGCTTTTATGCTTAAGTAATATTATAGTCTTGTACGAATATATATAGGAATATATAATTATTAATTAAGATATTTTAGTATTAAATTTTATGCTAGCAGAACAACAAACTGAGTGGATTATCAGTAACAACCTAGTAAATAAAGGTTGGCATATAGATAATGATGTTAAAAAAAATGTTTATTTTCAAAAGCCTAAGTTGAAAACAGAACAAACTAAGTTAAAAGGAAAACGACCAGATTATATTTTATATGAAAGTAACACTGATAGACCTATTGCAATAATAGAAGCAAAGAAAGCAGGTAAGGATTTAACTCAAGCTTTAGAGCAAGCAGCAGAATATGCAAAATTGCTTGATATTCCTATAGTATTCGCAATGAACGGAGCTTATTGTGAAGCTCGTTTTGTCGCTAACAATAAAGAGCTTATATTAAACGACGATGAAGTAAAAGAATTACTGCGTGAAAAAGAATTATTAGCTTTTGTAGACGTAAATAAGCACGAAGCTTGGACTATACCTAAAGAAGTCAAAGTCTCAGGTGAAGAATTAATATCCGTATTTAAAAACTTAAATAACCTTTTAAGAAGCGAGGGGCTTCGAGCAGGGATAGAAAGATTTAGCGAATTTGCAAATATATTATTCCTGAAATTACTAAGTGAGAATAATGAAAAAACTTGGTGGAATAGTATTAAAACTCAATCAGATGACGATATTATCGGTTACATTAACGGACATGTTATAGAACAAATTAAGAATAAATATGGTGGCGACGTTTTTACACCTATCTCTCTAAGCAATTCTAGTACTCTACGCCATATTATCGATGCAATTGATCCTCTTATTTTATCCACAATAGATACAGACATAAAAGGTGATGCATTTGAGTATTTTTTAGAAAAAACTAGATCAACCTGTGATTATTTGGGTGAATATTTCACTCCTAAAAATATAATAAAGCTTACGATCAATTATGTAGACCCTAAATTTGGTGAAACAGTATATGATCCTTTTTGTGGCAGTGGAGGGTTTTTAACAGAAGCTTTTAAATATATCAAAGAAAATAATATAATTAATACTGATGAAGATTTAGAAAAACTAAGGCATAATACGTTATATGGGAGAGAAATAACTAAAACTGCTAGAATTGCAAAAATGAATACTGTTTTACAAGGTGACGATGGATATAGTGAAATCAAACAAGTAGATAGTCTAAGAAGTCCTTGCTACATCAGCTCCAAGACAAACCAACAATTAAAATTTGACGTAGTTGTTACTAATATGCCGTATTTTAGCATGATTACACCTCTTTATTATAATAATATTGCTAAAAATAACGGTACTGCCGCTTGTGCCCTGCATTGTCTTCAAAATTTAAAAGAAGGCGGTAGAATGGCTTTGGTAATACCTGAAGGTTTTTTATTTAGAAAAGATATTTCTGGCGTTCGTCAATTTTTATTATCAAAAGCAAGATTACAAGCCGTTATTCTACTACCATATTTTTTACCTTATACAAGAGTAAAACCTTACATACTTTATTTCACTGACGCACATAAACCTAATTACCAAAGATACTATTGGTTTTATGAAAAAAAATACTAGTACCACCTCAAACAACAAAAAAAGAAAAAATAATTCTTCCAATTTCAAAAAAGTTGTTGAAAATTCAAAAATTGATATGTTTGAATTTAGTTTTGAGAGGATAGACTTAAAAGAAGTAAAGAATAATAATTATAATTTAGTTGGCTCTGCATATAGAGATACTAAAAATATTATTCCTACTAACCAAAAAGATTGTTATAGAAAAAATCATACTACTTGGTAAAAAGATTTTAGCAATAACTAGATAGTCAAAAATAACTTTAATGCACACTACCTACCTAAAAAACTTAATTAGTTTTGAATCTCTAACTCCCCAGAGTAACGGAGCTATTGAATATATTGACGATTTGCTTAAAGAACACGGCTTTAAGACCGAGGTAAAAATTTTTGGTGAGACCGAGCAAGTTACTAATCTTTATGCTGTTTATGGCTATAGTAAACCTAATATTTGCTTTGTTGGGCATGTTGATGTAGTTCCTACTGGTGATCCTAACCTTTGGCATGATTTTAATCCTTTCAAAGCTCATGAGCAGGACGAAAAAATATATGGTAGAGGGGCGGTTGATATGAAAGGGTCAATTGCATGTTTTTTAGCAGCTAGCTTAGACTTCATAAAAAATAATACCGATTTTGTAGGCTCTATTAGCTTTTTACTTACTAGCGATGAAGAGGGAAAAGCAAAGCATGGCACTAAGGAGATGCTACAATATATATATAATCAAAGACACGAAATTGATTTTGCTATTGTTGGTGAACCTACTTGCGAAAAAGAGATAGGGGACACAATTAAAATTGGCAGAAGAGGAAGTATTAATTTTAAGTTGGCTGTAAAAGGTTCAGGTGGGCATGTAGCTTATCCGCAAAAAGCAAATAATCCATTACCTTGCTTAATTAGAGTATTAAACGAACTAACAAATATTAAGCTTGATGAAGGTACTGAATTTTTTCAAAGTTCAAACCTTGAAGTAACAAATATTGACGTTGGTAATAATACTACAAATGTGATTCCCGAAACAGCAACTGCATATTTTAATATACGTTTTAATAACTTGCATAGTGCAGAAACTCTAGCAAAACAAGTAGAAGAAATTATTAAACAACACTGCCAAAAGTATAAAGTAGATTATAAGCTAGAATATAATAGCTCTGCCGATAGTTTTATTCAAAATCCTAATGATAAGATAAAAGAATTTGCTACAATAGTAGAAAAAACTCTTAATATAAAACCAAATTTTTCTACAAGCGGCGGTACATCCGATGCAAGATTTGTTAAAAATTATTGCCCCTTAGTAGAATTCGGTTTATTATCAGACACTGCACATAAAATAAACGAATATACCAAATTTAGCGATTTACAAAAATTATACGATGTGTATTATAATTTTTTGATGGAATTATTAAATGTTATTGGATTCCCGCCTATGCGGGAATGACATTAAAGCAAAATTGAACGATACAGCCAATTTTTGAAGTTTAATAAAAACAAGTAGACGAAGATCAACTTCAAAAAGAGCAAGGAGTCTATAAGACGAGGAACGAAGCGTATACTTAATACGTGGGTACTTAATAAGACGACTTAGCCAATTTTTGAAGTTCTATCTGAATATATGCGGATGTGATGGAACTGGTAGACATGCAAGATTTAGGTTCTTGTGCCGCAAGGCGTGGGGGTTCAAGTCCCTTCATCCGTACCACTTAAATTTTTTCTCATAAGAATAATATTAAGGTTTTTATGCAGCAATTTAGTATTTATCAAACGAGTGATGAATTACTGCTGAAAGCAATTTTTCTTTTGATAGAGAAATGTTATTATTCTGATCTTAAGAGCATTGTACTTACTGTTGATGCAGAGCAGCAAGAAATGCTAAATAAAAATCTTTGGACTTATTCCCGCAAGCAATTTATCCCTCACGGCAGTAAAGTTGACCCGCAACCTGAAAAACAGCCTATTTACATTACTGATACACTACAAAATCCCAATAACGCTAGCGTGCTTATTATTATTTCACCAAATAATATAGAGAAAATTTTACAAGCTAAAGAATATATCAGTGATTTTAAAAGAATAATTATAATAACCGATTTAACGGAAGATTTAAAAAAGCTGAGTTTAAAAATAAGCCAAATTACTGAACAGGAAAACAATATAGACTGTTTTACTCAAGATCAACGTGGCTCATGGAACAAAATATGATAAATTTAATTAATATAAAAAATATACAGATGATAAATTAATGCTTATGATCATGGTGGTGAGTATAAAACCCTAGAGAGGAAAGGGCATTTGAGAAATCAGAGTTTGGAGTTATAGCATTTGGAGTTCCAGTGCAACATATATGACCATTCAAGCATATTACTTGGTCAGAATTTTTAATTACTGTAAATAAATCATGTGAAATCATAAAAACAGTAATATCTAACTTCTTACGGGTTAAACTAATAAGCTGATAAAACTCTTGCTGGCTTGTAACATCTAAAGATTGTAGTGGCTCATCTAAAATAATTAGATCGGGTTTGCTAAGCAAAGAGGACGCAAGAACTATCTTTTGAAACTGTCCGCCTGAAAGCGTAGAAATCTCCTGATCTTTTAAACGTTCTAAATCAATAAATGAGTGGATTTCTTTAATATCATTAGTAATATTATTTGGTGCTAGTAAGTCTAAGAACTTCTTGACTGTGATTGGCAAATCAGAACTTAGGTTAAATTTTTGCGGCACATAACCGATCTTTAATTTAGGATTAATTATAACCTCGCCACTTGTTGGTTTTTCAAGCCCAAGCATTAACCTAACTATAGTAGTTTTACCTGCTCCGTTTGGTCCTATTAAAGTAGTGATATTATTTTTTTTGACTGTAAAACTAACATTATTTATTGGTAATTTATTACCGAATTTTTTAGATACGTTATGAAATTCTATTATGGGCTGCATGGACCAGTTTACTCCTGTCATCCCGTGATTTGTTCGATGTTATTGCATTAATTATTTTTCTCGTCATTACGAGGAGTCGTAGGCGACGTGGTAATCTTAGTAAATAAACTACTGAGATTGCGTACGTACAATTACTTCGTAATTTCCTCGCAATGACCATTGGATACCCATTTACGCCGAGTAAATACCTATCAGCTCCGCCTGACCTAATAAATGCTTTTGCAAAGCTAGTACTAAATCCTGCTTGCTAGCATTTTCTTCAAGCTCAAGATAATCATTTAAAGCATATAGCTTGAAAAAATACCGATGAGGCTTACCTGCTGGCGGGCATGGACCACCATATTTCTTTTCTTTCCAGCCATTATTTAAAACTTTAATATCATCATTTATTTGCCCTTCTTGGAGCTGCGTTATAGAGACCGGAATATTGTAGATTATCCAATGATCCCATATGCCGTGCGGCGGTGCTAATTCTACCGGAGCATCTGGGTCATCCATAATTAAAACAAAAGATTTAGTATTTGAAGGGAAGCCGCTCCACTCTAAATGTGGAGAAATATTCTGACCTTTACAAGTAAATTTATCAGGAATACGCTCGTTATGCTTAAACGCCGTACTTGTTATTTCAAAAGTCATTGGTTGCTCCTATGAGTAAGTATAATGTCATTCCCGCGTAGGCGGGAATCCAGGCATAAAGCGAGATAAATCGAGCTTTTAACTTTAAAAGCTTGCTGTATTTATACTTTTTTCTGGATTCCCGCCTACGCGGGAATGACATTAGGACTTAATTAACAACTTGCCATTGTCCATCAGGTTGACGGCAAGCAGTACCATAAGCTTTTTGTTGTTTTCCACCTACTACAACTGTTTGGGTATATTCACGGCAATATTGACCGGTATTGTTTTTATAAGCTTTGCTTGGTGTTACAGTACCATAATTACCATTATCAGGATTACGCCATTGTACACTGCTACCACTTGGTGCAGCTTCTAAAGCTCTTTGGGAGGTAAGCTCTGCAAGTTTTCTATCTTGTTCATCCATACCTGCACCAATTTGGTTACCAAGGATTGCACCAAGTAATGCACCTGCTCCTACTGCAGCAAGACGCCCTGTACCACCACCAAATTGAGAACCGAGTAATGCACCGGTTGTTCCACCGATTAGCGTACCGCTACCTTGCTTATTCATGCCGCCCGGACCTTGGCATGCTTGCAACATTGAAGCTGCAAGTAATATAACAATAATTTTAGATATTATTTTCATATGATTTCTCATTTTAAAGTACTATATATAACTAATTATACGGTTTTTGGAATTTTGTAAAGTATAAACCTAATTCTAATTGAATTTTATATTTTCTTTGTTAAACTACTAAAAGGAATTAGAAATATTATTTATGGACGTTAATAGTCGGAATTTATTAATAAAATCGGCATCTTACTTATCAGTTACTACGGCATTAATTATTTTAAGCGTAAAAATATATGCTTGGTTTGTGACTGATTCGCAATCAATACTCGCTTCTTTGATTGACTCAATGCTTGATATAACTTCTTCTTTTATCAATTTAATAGCTTTACGATTTGCTTTACAGCCGTCCGATCACGAACATCGATTCGGTCATGAGAAAATACAGGATTTAACTATTTTCTCACAATCAATCTTCTTTTTTGCTTCAGTTTTTTTCGTTGGTTTTTCTTCCGTCAAATCTTTATTTGAAAAAACACAGCTAGAAAATATTAGCGACGGTACAACAATAATGTACATATGTATATTTTTAACAATTATTTTAGTACTTTATCAAACTTACGTAATTAAAAAAACAGGTTCAGAAATAGTTAAAGCCGATAAGCTACATTATTTTACGGATTTGCTGACTAATATTATAGTAATAATTTCTATAAATTTAAGCGATCGTTTTTGGTTCATTGATTCTTTATTTGGGGTAGTTATTTCATTATACATATTTAAAACTTCTTATTCTTTATTTCAAAAAGCCTTTAAAAACTTAGTCGATCAAGAATTACCGGAGCAAGACAGGCAAAAAATTATATCGATAATTAATAAGCATCGCGGAGTGAAAGGTGTACATGAAATGAAGACTAGATATGCCGCCCAAAAAGCTTTTATACAATGTCATTTGGAAATGGATGGCAATATGTCGCTTTATAATGCTCATGAAATTAGCGATGAAATTGCCTTTGACATACTACAAGAATTCCCTGACTCTGAAATAATAATCCACCAAGACCCTTATGGGGTGGAAGAGCATGTCAATTATCGTGAATATATTGTCAGATGAATTTTGATAATTTTTTCATGCAAGAAGCTTTAAAACAAGCAGAACTTGCTTTTAGCAAAAATGAAGTACCAGTCGGAGCAGTTATTGTAGATAGAGAAAATCAGAAAATTATAGCTAAAAGTTATAACAATACTGAAGAAAAAAATAATGCTCTTTATCATGCTGAAATTATTGCAATTAATGAAGCATGTAAAATTATATCTTCTAAAAATTTAAGCAATTACGATATATACGTTACTTTAGAGCCTTGTGCCATGTGTGCGGCAGCTATCGCTCATAGCAGACTAAGACGCTTATTTTATGGTGCTTCTGATTCAAAACATGGAGCAGTTGAGAGTAATTTGAGATATTTTAATAGTAAAGCTTGCTTCCACCAACCGGAAATATATAGCGGAATTTTTGCTGAAGATTCTGCCTTATTAATGAAAGAATTTTTTAAAAAGATAAGAGACTAAGAAAACAACGTGATACATACGTTCAAATCAGTTTACTATTACTATATCAGTCAAAAGGTTTTACTATAACCATAATTACCGCAACAATCATGCAAATGGTAGGGATTTCGTTGACAATGCGATAAAATTTTTCAGAGTGAACGTTTTTGCCAATGGCAAAATCTTTTCGCCATCTTGCAAGTAAACCATGAAATATTACTAAAATTAATACAGCAAACATCTTAACGTGAAACCAAGCATCAAGGGCAGCAAATCCATAAATATAAGCGTTTATTAAACCAAATATAAAGGTGCTAATCATTGCGGGATTCATGATGAACCTAAGAAGCTTTAATTCCATTATTTGGAAAGTTTTATCTGTTTCACTACCTACTTTGACCTTAGTATGGTAAACATATATTCTTGGTAAATATAATAATCCAACCATCCAGCATATTGCAGAAATTAGATGAATTGATTTAAACCATAGGTAGTAATTTGCCATTTTCTATCCTTATTTTTATAATTTTTTATTTACTGGATTCCTGCGTAGGCGGGAATGAGGTAAAGCACAAACATTTACTAAATTTATCAGGACATATTCTTTCACTATTACTACTAGCTACTAAAAAATCACCCTCTTTTTTATTAATAAATTTTAATAAAGTACTTGTCAAACTTTTAATAAAAATTTTGTTTATGCTAAGCGTTGGGGGTCTATTATATTTTATTTTATACTTGTCTGCAATTAATTTATATTCAATATCAAGCTCAACTAGTGTTTCTACATGTTCAGAAACGAAAGCTATAGGCACAATTATTATATTTTTATTTTGCTTCCCTGCTATTTCTATTTCATCTTCTGTATTTGGCTTTAACCATTCTACAGGTCCTACTCTACTTTGATAAGTTACTTTATAATCTAAATCTTTTATATTTAACTCTTTAACTACTGCTTTTACTGTTTCTTCTACCTGAAAACTATAAGGATCTCCTGCATCTATTATTTTTTTAGGCAAACCATGAGCTGAAAATAATACTCTAGAGTTTTTATCAAATATCTTTTCTTTTATTAAAGCAACATGAGCCTTTACAAAATTTTCTTCTACTGGATAACAACAAACAACTTTAACCGGTATATTAAGATCAAAGTTATTTAAAAAATTCTTTACCGATGAACCAGTTGTTGTTATTGAGAATTGAGGGTATAAAGGTAATAATATCACCTCTGTAGGATTATATTCCTTTATTTTCTCAATTGTTTCTTCTATTTGCGGCGGGGCATAACGCATATTTATAAAAATATTAAAATCTTCATTGGTAGCTTGTTTTAAATTTTCTGCCAATGCTAATTTTTGTTTTTCTGTTTCTTCAAGTAAAGGCGATTTACCCCCTATTAGAGAATATATTTTTTGAGATTTCTTTTCTCTCGTTGTAGATATTAATTTAGCAATAATATAACGTAACGGGTTAGGTAGATTAATAATAGCTTTATCATAAAACAAATTAAATAGGAATGGCTTCACTGATTTAAGACTATCTGGACCACCCAAATTGAAAAGTACTATTGCTATTTTCTTTTTATTTATATTCATATTCCCTAATGCATTTTACTAAAAATTCTACATTTTCTGGTGGTGTTTCGGGTAAAATACCATGACCTAGATTGAAAATAAAATTCTTATTTCCCATTACTGATAAAATTTTATGAACTTTTTCTTTTATTATTTTTTTATTAGTAAGCAATATTACTGGATCTAAATTACCCTGCACTATTACTTTATTACTCCACAATTTCATTTTCTCAAGCGATATTAACGGGTCAATAGCTAAAACATCCATTTGTACTTCTTCTAAAAATTTTTCATATAAAAGCCCTGCACCTTTAGGAAAAGTAATAATAGGAATATCAGGAAAAGTTCCCTTTATACTCTTTATTATTTTCTTCGTTGGTTCTATTACAAATTTTTTAAATTCTTCTTCTGGTAAAATACCAGCCCATGAATCAAAGATTTTTACTATATTTGCACCTGATTTTATTTGATTTATAAGATGATGAATTGTTTTTTCTGTAATAAAATTAAGTAATTCTTTTGCTAATTCTTCATTTTCATAAATAAATTTTTTGCTAACTCTAAAGTCTTGTTTACCTTTTCCTTCTAACATGTAAGTCATTACTGTCCAAGGACTACCTGCGAAACCTATTAGAGAAGTAGATTTAGGTAATTCTTTCCTTACTTTTTTTACTATTTCATATACTTTTTCTAATTTATCATTTGAATTATCTTGTAAATATTTAAAATCTTCTTTTGATTTAAATTGCTTTAGTACCGGTCCAATATTTTCTTTAAAATCTACTTCCCAACCAAGAGCATGAGGCAATACTAATATATCAGAAAAAATTATCGCTGCATCAAAGCCAAAACGTTTTATCGGTTGTAGTGTTACTTTTGTTGCTTTATCTACATCATAACAAAACTCTAAGAAATTTTTCACCTCTTTTCTTACTGCCATATATTCAGGCAAATATCTACCAGCTTGTCGCATTAGCCAAATTGGTGGTTTATTATCTAATATTTTAATAGGATTGGAAATTAATGTCA